>CAUJET010000155.1 GCA_963169665.1 Actinomycetota bacterium
GGGTGGTACTCGGGATCGGCAGCCAGCTCGACGTCGGGGAGGCGGCGAGCCAGGCGGTCGAGCGACACCTCGAGCTCCAACCGGGCGAGCGGCGCGCCGATGCAGAAGTGGATGCCGCCGCCGAAGCCGACGTGCGCCGGATCGCCACGGCCGACGTCGAAGCGACCCGGGTCGTCGAAGCGCCGCGGGTCGCGGTTGGCCGCACCGAACAACATCGCGACCTCCGCGCCCACCGGCATCGGCTGACCGGCGATCACGACACCTTCGTCGAGCACCCACCGCTCGAACAGGTGCAGCGGCGCGTCCCAGCGGATCATGTCCTCGATGGCGGTGCGCGGCGACACCTCGCCGCTCGTCACCCGCTGCCACTGGTCGCGGTGCAGCATCATCGCCCTCATGCCGTTGGCGAGGGAGTTGACGGTCGCCTCATGGCCGGCCTCGAGCAGCACCATCGCGGTCGAGACGATCTCGGCCTCGGTGAGCGTCTCGCCCTCGTCCTCGACGGCGACGAGCCCGCTGAGCAACGACGCGTCGGGCCGACGGCGCTTCTCGGCGATGAGGGCACGGGTGTAGTCGATGAACTGACCGGCGGCCTCGTCGGCTGCGACCTTCAGCGCGTCATCGGTGCGCAGCTCGTACATCTTCACGATCGCGTGCGACCAGTCGAGGAGGTCCTGCGTGTCGGCGCGGGGTACACCGAGCATCGAACAGATCACGGCGACCGAGTACGGCTGGGCGTAGCCGGTGATGAGGTCGAAGCGGCCCTGATCGACGCACGGCTCGATGAGCTCGTCGGCCAACGACTCGACCATCGGCCGCAAGGCCTCGACGGCGCGGGGCGTGAACACCTTGGTGACGAGTCGGCGCAGGCGGGTGTGATCGGGCGGTTCGAGGGCGAGCAGCGACCACCGCTCGTGCTCGTGGAAGCGGCTCCAGCGGGGGTCGGGCTCGGGCTTGCCGAACTGCTCGTGCGAGTAGCGGTGCGTGTAGGCGCGGCCGAGCCGACGGTCGCGCAAGGTCTCGTGCACCTCGGTGTAACGCGTGAGCACCCACTGGTCGGTGCGCTCGTCGAAGAAGATCGGCGTCGCTTCGCGCAGCTCGTCGAGCACCGGGTAGGGCCACTGCACGAACGCGGGATCGGTCACGTCGAAACGGGCGATGAGGTCGTCGAGCGGTGCCATGAAGCGAGTCTGACTCAGCCGGCCGACGTCGACCAACGCACGCGCAGCGCGACGGGCTTGCGGAAGATCGTGCCGGCCACCGCGCTCGGTTCGACGAGCTCGAGGTTGTGCAACCGGTCGAGCACCGCGTCGATGGCGGCCCGGGTCTCCATCCGCGCGAGCTGCGCGCCCAGACATGCGTGCGGTCCCTGTGCGAACGCGACATGGGTGCGGGCGTTGGGCCGATCGAGGCGGAACGCGTCGGGGTCGTCGTACACGGTTGGGTCGCGGTTGGCGGCCGCGAGCGACACCACCACGAGGTCGCCGGTGCGGATGTGTGAGCCGGCCAGCTCCACGTCGACGGTGGCGTAGCGGTCGACGCGGGCCGCAGCCGGCTCGAGCCGCAACGACTCCTCGACCGCCGCATCGACCAGTGTGCGGTCGGCGCGCACGGCTGCGAGGGCGGCGGGGTGCAGCAGCAGGTGGCGCAGCGCGTTCGCGGTCATCCCCTCGCTGGTCTCGATCCCGCCGAACAGGAACACGGCGGCGTTCGAGACGACTTCGGTGGGCGTCAGCACCTGAGCGGCGCCGTGCAGCACCGAGTCGGGACGGCGGGCGGCCGAATCGAGCGCCGAACCGAGGAGCCCGAACGCCTGCCACGCCGCCGGGTCGACCTCTCGGCCGAAGGTGACGTCGTCGACGGCGGCGACGATGCGGTCGTACCAGCCGAGCAGCGTCGCCGGGTCGAGCCGCTCCAGCCCGAGCGAGAGGGCCACGACCGCGACCGCGAGCGGTCCGGCGAGCTCCCGACGGAGCTCGGCCTCGCCACGCGGTGCCAGCTCGGCCACCAGGCGACCGGCCATGCGCGTCACGACCGCCTCGTACCGGCGGGTCACCTCGCTCGGGCGGTACGCCGCGGCGAACGGGTCGCGGTGGCGCGCGTGGGCCGGCCCGTCGGTCGACAGCATGCTCGGTCCCACCACCTGCGCCGTGCTGAACCGCGGGTCGTCGACGGTGAATCGCTCGGCGTCGCGCATGACTGCCACGGAGAGCTCGCGACCGGTGACGACCCACCCCCCGATCGCGTCGACCCAGGCGACCGGCGCCGCGGCACGCAGGACCGCAAGGACCTCGTGATGGCGGGCGTCGAGATCGTCGAGCGTGATGTCCGGACCCACGGTCCGAGTCTCGCATCCCGCCCCCACTCACTCGGTCTGCGCGCACGGCCCGCGCGCTCGGCCCGCAGCGAGCGCCACCTGCGTCGTAGCCTCCCGCGCATGGATCTCACCTACCCACCCGAGGCCGACGTCTTCCGCGCCAAGGTGCGCGCCTTCCTCGACGCGAACCTGCCCGCCGACTGGAAGGGCATCGGCGCGCTCAACCACGAGGACGCCGCCGCGTTCACCACCCAGTGGCGCAAGGTCCTGCACGAGAACGGCTACCTGGCGCTCAGCTGGCCGAAGGAGGTCGGCGGCGCCGGGCTCACGCCGCTGGAGAGCGTGGTCGTGGCCGAGGAGTTCGCTCGTGCCGGTGCACCCACGGGCGGTCCGAACGACGGCTTCGGCATCACGATGCTCGGCAACACGATGCTGCGCTGGGGCACCGAGGAGCAGAAGCGCCACTACCTGCCCCGAGTGCTGTCGGGCGAGGACCTGTGGTGCCAGGGCTACAGCGAGCCGGCCGCGGGCAGCGACCTCGGCAACCTCGGCTGCCGGGCGGTGCTCGACGGTGACGAGTGGGTGATCAATGGTCAGAAGATCTGGACCTCGGCCGGTCACCTCGCCACCCACATCTTCGTGCTGGCCCGCACCGACCCGACCGCGGCCAAGCACCGCGGCATCACGTTCCTGCTGGTCGACATGCGTCAGCCGGGCGTCGAGGTGCGGCCGATCAAGATGATCTCCGGCGAGGCCGAGTTCAACGAGGTGTTCTTCAGCGATGCCCGCTGCCCCAAGGAGAACGTGGTCGGCGAGGTCAACGGCGGCTGGGCCGTGGCGATGACCCTGCTCGGCAACGAGCGCGGCGCCGGCGCGTCGGTGCAGGCGCTCGGCTTCCGCGGCGAGCTCGACAAGCTCGTCTCACTGGCGAAAGAGCGCGGGGCGACCGACGACCCGGTGATCCGTCAGCGCCTGGCGCGGGCACACACCAAGGTCGAGATCATGCGCTTCTTCGGCTACAAAGCGCTCACCAGCTTCTTGAAGGGCACAGCACCCGGAGCCGACGCTTCGATCGGCAAGTTGTTCTGGAGCCACCACCACCAGGAGATCACCGAGCTCTCGCTCGACGTGCTCGGCGCCGATGCACTGGCGCCGGTGGGCCAGACACCCCAGCGCGCGTTCGGCTGCGACGCGCCCGGCTCCCCCAACGACAGCGCCAACTGGGCCGGCGTGTTCTACAACGCTCGCGCCGGCACCATCTACGCCGGTACCAGCCAGGTGCAGAAGGGCATCGTCGGCGAGCAGATCCTCGGCCTGCCGAAGGAGCCCCGCGCCGACGGCGGTGCCTGGAACACCATCCCCGGCCACGGCTGAGACCCGGGCGGCGATCGAGCACGCAACGCGACACGAGGGGGTCGGGCCCACGGGCCCGACCCCCTCGTCGCGTCTCGGTGGCCGCACCGACCGCGGCCGCGGCCTGCGTCAGACCACGAAGAGCATCTCGCGGTACTTGGGCAGTGGCCACAGGGCATCGTCGACCTCGGCCTCGACCCGGTCGCACACGTCGCGGACGGCGTCGAGTGCGGGCACGACCTTGTCGGCGAGTGCGCGGGCCACGGCTTCGGGCTCCTTGCCGTGCGTGGCCACCATCGCAGCGCGCATCGCCGCGAGTCGCTGCTTCAGCTCGGCGATCAGCCGGGCTGCGGCGCGCAGCTCGTCGAGCTGTGGTGCGAGCAGCTCCTCGTCCTCGTCACTGTCGAGCACGTCCATCACCGCTTCGATCGACGAGGCGAGCTGGCCCTGGTGCTTGTAGGCGGCGGGCAGCACGAAGCCGAGCACGAGCTCGTCCATCGCCGCGACCTCGATCTCGAGGTCCTTGATGTAGCGCTCGAGCTCGAGGTGGTAGCGCGACTCGAGCTCGTCGGGCCGGTACACGCCGGTCTTGGTGAACAACTTCTTCGTTGCCGGAGCCACCAACTGCTTCAGGGCCTCGGGCGTCTTGGCGAGGTTCAGCAGACCACGCTCGGCCGCCTCCACCCGCCACTCGTCGGAGTAGCCGTTGCCCTCGAAGCGGATGGCCTTGGTCTCCACGACGTACTCGCGGATCACCTGCATCACCGCGGCGTCGAAGTCGTCGCTCGCGTTGATCGCCTTCTTCAGGCGCTTGGCCATCTCCTCGAGCGCCTCGCCCACCGCGGCGTTGAGCGTCGCCATCGGCGTGGCCGACGAGTGCGACGAGCCGACGGCGCGGAACTCGAACTTGTTGCCGGTGAACGCGAACGGGCTGGTGCGGTTGCGGTCGGTGTTGTCGCGGGCCACGTCGGGCAGCTTCGACACGCCCAGGTTCATCACCTGCGACTCGCTCGTGGCGCCCTTCACCTTGCCGCTCTCGATCTGGTCGAGGATGCGGGTGAGCGCCTCACCGATGAATGCCGAGATGATCGCCGGCGGCGCTTCGTTCGCGCCGAGGCGGTGGTCATTGCCCGACGAGGCGATCGCCGCGCGCAGCGCGCCCTGGTGACGGTGCACGGCCTTCAAGGTGGCCATGAGGAACACGAGGAACCGGAGGTTCTTCTCCGGCGTGGCGCCGGGGTTCAGCAGGTTCTCGCCGTCGCTCGTGGCCAAGGACCAGTTGTTGTGCTTGCCGCTGCCGTTCACGCCACCGAACGGCTTCTCGTGCAGCAACAGGGCGAAGTGGTGACGCTCGGCCACCCGACGCATGATCTCCATCGTGATCTGGTTGTGGTCGGCGGCCACGCTCACGCTCTCGAACACCGGTGCCGCCTCGAACTGCGCCGGGGCGACCTCGTTGTGGCGGGTCTTCATGGGCACGCCGAGCTTGAACAGCTCGTGCTCGACCTCCTGCATGAAGGCGAGGATGCGCGGTTTGATCGAGCCGAAGTACTGGTCCTCGAGTTCCTGACCCTTGGCACCCTTGGCGCCGATGAGCGTGCGACCCGTCGCCATCAGGTCGGGACGCAACACGTAGAACGCCTCGTCGATGAGGAAGTACTCCTGCTCGGGGCCGAGCGTCGAGAACACCCGTGCACCGGGCTCACCGAACAGCGCGAGCACGGCCTGCGCCTGTCGCGCCAGGTACTCGTCGCTGCGCAGCAGCGGGGTCTTCTTGTCGAGCGCCTGACCGTGGTAGCTGACGAACACCGACGGCAGGCACAGCGTCTTGCCGTTGGGCGAGTCCATCACGAAGATCGGCGACGACGGGTCCCAGGCGGTGTAGCCGCGAGCCTCGAACGTCGCGCGCAGTCCCCCGGACGGGAACGACGACGCGTCGGGCTCACCCTGGATCAACTGGCTGGCGTCGAAGCGCTCGATCGGCTCGCCGTCGTCGCCCGTGGTGAGGAACGCATCGTGTTTCTCGGCGGTGGCACCTGTGTTGGGTTGGAACCAGTGGCAGTAGTGCGTGGCGCCCTTCTCGAGCGCCCACTCCTTCACGGCGTGGGCGACGACCGTGGCGATGCCCTGATCGAGTCGATGGCCGCCGTGGACCGTCTTCACGAGCGATCGGTAGACGTCCTTCGGGAGCCGTTCGGACATCGCCTTCTGATCGAAGGTGTTGGTCCCGAACAACTCGGAGGCCTTGGTGTTGGCGTCGGTGAAGACGCGAGGGGTCCGGTTCGACGCCGTCTCGACGGCGCGACGACGACCCTCGCTCGCAAGCGTGGTCATGGGTGGAAATCCTTTCTGCGGGGCGAGCGCAACCTACCCCTGCCGCACCGCCCCACCGAAGAGCCGAACGACCCGTTCCATCGGTCCACGCCGCTCGACCACCGACCGACGGACGCCACGCCTGCGCTGGCTAGGTTGCAGCCGTGCGCGCAGCCGGACGACCGCTCGGATCGGGCTTTCGTGCGCTGTTCCTCGGATCGCTCGTTTCCAACACCGGCGACGGGATCCGGCTCGCCGCCATCCCGCTGCTGGCGGCGGAACTGACCTCCTCGCCCGTGCTCGTGAGCGCCGTCACCGCGGCGCAGTACCTCCCGTGGTTGTCGGTCGCACCGTTGGGCGGCGCACTGGTCGATCGCCACGACCGTCGACGGATCATCCTGTTGATCCAGGGCTGGCGCGGCATCGTGATGCTCGTGCTGGCGGCGCTCGTCGCGAGTGACGTCGCCGCGATCTGGCACCTGTGCGCGGTGGCGTTCGCGATCACGGCCGGCGAGATCCTCGTCGACCCATCGATCGTCGCGATGGTGCCGACCGTCGTCGACGACGACCAGCTCGACGTGGCGAACGGACGTATCGCGAGCGTCGAGATCGTCACCAACGACTTCGCCGGTGGGCCGGTGGGCGCCACCGCGTTCGGGCTCGCGCCGTGGCTGCCGTTCCTCGTGGACGCCGCCAGCTATGTCGGTTCGGTCGTCCCGTTCCGCCGGCTGCCCCGCGACGCGGACCTGTTCGACGCTCGACACTCCGGCGAGGGGTCGACCGAGAGGAGCTCGCTGCGCGCCGACGCGGCCGAGGGCTTCCGGTTCCTGCGCCGACACCCGGTGCTCGGACCGGTGACGGCAGCGACGATGGTGTACTACCTCGGCGCGGCCACCGGGTTCAGCCTCCTGGTGCTGCTCGTGCTCGACACATCGGGTGGCCCTGCGTGGTCGTTCGGCGTCGTGCTCGCCTGCGGGGCCGTCGGCGCGTTCCTCGGGACGCGGGTCGGGAGTCGGGTGTCCACCCGGTTCGGCACCCGGACGACACTGGCCGGCGCCACCGCGTTCGAGGGCGCTGCGCTGGCCACCCTCGCGGTCGCCGACTCGGTCCCGGTCCTCGCGCTGATCTGGTTCGTCGCGGGTGTACCAGCCGGCCTGAGGATCCCCGTCGCCCGTTCCCTGCAACAACGCCTCACCCCCAACCGCCTCCTCGGTCGCGTCAACGTGTCGGCACGGATGTTCACCCGCGGCATCATCGTCGCTGGTGCACTCAGCAGCGGGACGCTCGCATCGACGATCGGCCTGCGTCCCACATTCGTCGTCGGTGGCGCCGTCGTGGTCGTCTCGGCGCTCGTGTTCGCGGTCGCCCTGCGCACCGGGCCGGGAGTGCCGACCGGGTGACCCGACCGGGTGACCCGACGGCAGGTCCCTGACGGGGTCAGTCGGAGGCGCCGGACAGCTGCATGCGCCGCATGCGCCAGTGTGCGACCACCAGCGCGACGAGGGTGACGATCGCCAGCCGACCGATCGCCGACGCCCCCTGCGGGATGCCCTCTCGGACGAGCCGCGACGGCGCGTCGTCGAGCATGCCGACGAACGCCGCTCGGGACTCCCAGGTGGGCGACAGCTGGGCGATGCCGGTGAGGGCGGCACCCAGCAGGCGCTCGACGAGGAACACGACCGCCAACGACCACACCGCGGTACGGCGCGTGATGCACCCGATCGCGATGAACAGCGCCACGTAGCTGATGCTGCCCGCCGCTGCGGCGACGAACGCCGGGCCGGCGCTCGACGGCGAGCCGGCCACCAGCGCGGCGAGCGCGCACGTCGGGGCGATCGTCACCAACGCCACCACAGACCCACCGAGCCACCGTCCGAGCACGATCTGCCATGTGGGCGCCGGAGACAGCCAGGTGAAGTGGAACGTGCCGGCGCGCACCTCCGCCCCGAGCACCGAGTCGCCGATCACGAGCGCCGCGATCGGGACGGCGAGCCCGAAGATGCCCTCGGCGGCCACGTTCGCGAACGCCCGGTCGGCACTGCTCCCGACGGCGCGACTGAGCAGTCCGAACAGGATCGCCCCGACGCACGGCAGCAGGATCGCGGCCCAGCGCTTGGGCGGCAGGCACGACTGCAGCGTGTAGCGGAGGATGGCCACGAACCGAGACCGTGGGCGCTGTGCGGTGGGCGCAGTCATCGGACGAGCTCCCGGAACAGGCTCTCGAGCGAGTCGTCGAGCGCTCGCACCTCGAAGAGACGGATCGATGCCTCCCGAGCGAGCCGCGGCAGCGCGGTCGCGACGTCGCGGGCCTGCAGCGTCTGCACCACCAGCGCGTTGCGTCCTGCGTCGAAGGTGATGCCGGCCACCGAGTCGAGCCCGACGAGCGCTGCGGCGAGTCGGCGCGGCTGGTCGGCGCGCACGAGCACGTGACGGGGGCGGTCGTCGAGCGCGTCGCGGATCGCCCGCTGCCCGCCGGCGGCCGCCAGCCGACCGTGCATCAGCACGATCACCCGCTCGGCCATCCGCTCCACCTCGTTGAGCACGTGCGAACTCACGACCACCGTGCACCCGCGTGCGCCGAGCTGCTTGAACAGGGCGATGAGGTGCTGACGCTGCACGGGGTCGGCGCCGTTCAACGGTTCGTCGAGCACGAGCACGGTCGGGTCGGTCACGAGCGCGGCGGCCACCTTGGTGCGTTGGCGCATGCCCTTGCTGAAGCCGTCGACTCGGCGGTCCGCGGCGTCCACCAGCCCGACCTCGTGCAGCACCCGGTCGACGGCGCTGCGGTCGGTGACGCGGTGGAGGTCGGCCACGTACTGCACGAAGCGACGCGCGGTGAGCCCGCCCGGCACGGCCTCGTCCTCGGGGACGAGCGCCATGCGCTCGTGCACGCTTCGATCGCGACGCGGATCGCGACCATCGACGCGAACGGCTCCCTGGTTCACGTCGACGAGGCCGACCATCGCGCGCATGAGCGTGGTCTTGCCGGCGCCGTTGGGTCCGAGCAGGCCGGTGACCCCCGGGCCGAACGAGCAGCTGAGCTCGCTCAGCGCGACCTTCGCGCCGAACCACACCGACACCTGTGCGACCTCGACCGTGGCGTCGGCGACGAACGCCGGATCGGTGGAGCGGTCGGGGGTGGCGGCCGTGCCCGGCATCGGCGCAGGCCAGTGCATCGGCGCGTCCATCAGTGCTCCGTCCAGCGGTAGCGGCGCCACAGCACGACGAGGCCGAGCGCGACCACGGCGAGGAACTCCACGAGCGCGAACAGCCCGCCGGTGGCCACGCCACCGAGCGGTGAGCCACGGTCGATGTGCCCGAGGAAGATCACGTCGCGCAGGTAGAGCGGGAGTGCGAGCACGTTGATGAGCGCAGCTGCCGACCCCTCGCCGGGACGGAAGTCGCCGACCAGCACCCCCGACGCGATCGACGTCACCAGGAACAGGCCGATCACCGACGCTCCGGCCACGATGCGCCGGTCGGTGAGCGATGCGATCGCCACACCGATCACCGCGTAGTGCACGGACAGCACGAGCACCGAGAGCGGCACCTTCCACAGCACGTCGAGGTGCCCGGTGAAGTAGTCGAGCGCGCTGTCGCTGACGAGCATGTTGCCGATGAACAGGATCATCTGCGGGATGAACGAGAACGCGAACAGGATCGCGACGATCGCGCCCACCTTCGCGGCCACGTAGTCGATGCCGACGAGCGGTCTCGAGAACATCAGCGGCAGCACTCGTTGGCGCCGATCGGGGCAGATGACGTCGGGGGCGACGATCGCGATGAACAGCAGCAGCGCCGACGACACCCCGACGTAGTCGCGGTAGGTGATGATCTCGATCCGGTCGGTCAGCTGGTCGCGGGTGACGTAGCCGACGCCGATGTTCACGATCGCCGGCATCGTGACGACGGCGAGCAGGGTGAACGGCGCCACCTTCTGCCGCCACGACCGGCGCAGGCCGAGCGCACGCCGCACCGACGCCTTGAACAGCGCGAACGTGGCCGCACCGCGCCGGCCCCGCGGGCCCTCGTAGGGGCGGTACCCGCGGTCGTAGACCGCACCGCCTCCTCCGCCGAGCGCGCCGGGCATCGTCACGACGACTCCCCGGCGCGACGGAGGAACACCTCGTCGAGCGAGGTGGAACGCGTGGTGAGCCGGTGCAACGGCAGGCCGAGCTCGGCCACCAGGTCGCGCACCCGGTCGAGGTCGTCGTCGCCGTCGATGGTCACGTCGACGAGATCGTCCACCACGCGAGCCGTCATGCCGAGGGCGGCGAGTCCGGTGATCAGCGCCTCGCGGCCCGACCCGACGTCGACGGTCACCACGCCGGTGCGCTCGAGCAACGACTCGGTCGCACCCGACACCACCAGGTGCCCGCCGTCGATCATCAAGACGTGATCGCACACCTGCTGCACGTCGTCGAGCAGATGCGTGGCCATCAGCACCGAGATGCCGAACGTGCCGAGGCGCGCGACCAGGGCGAGCATCTCCTCCCGCCCGACCGGGTCGAGCCCGGCGGTCGGCTCGTCGAGCAACACCAGTTCGGGGTCGCCGACGAGCGCCTGGGCGAGCTTCGTCCGCTGACGCATGCCGGTGGAGAACCCGCTGATCGGACGGAACCGGGCCTCGTCGAG
Organism: Actinomycetota bacterium; assembly: GCA_963169665.1. GTDB lineage: Bacteria > Actinomycetota > Acidimicrobiia > Acidimicrobiales > Ilumatobacteraceae > VFMC01. The sequence continues at coordinate 10,619 of CAUJET010000155.1, forward strand.
GCCGACGAGATCGAGGATGTCCGACGCCCGCTGCCGTGCATCGCGCGCCGGCAGGCCGCTCAGCTCACCGAAGGTCCCGACCACGTCGGCTGCCGTCTGGTCGAGCGGCAGGCATTCGTGCTCGGGCATGTAGCCGAGCCGCGAGCGCACCTCGATCGGATCAGCGGCCACGTCGATGCCGCACACCTCCAACCGGCCCTCGCTCGGTCGGGCGAGCCCGAGCATCAGCCGGAACATCGTGGTCTTGCCGGCACCGTTGGCCCCGACCAGGCCGACCAGGCCGCGCGGCACTGCCACGGTGAGGTCGTCGAGTGCGGTCACCCCCGGATATCGCTTGGTGAGCGACTCGAGGCGGAACAGCGGCCCGGTCTGCACGATCGTGGAGTCTCACACACGCAGCGCGCGGCACGCCCGCGCCCTGCCGAGACGGCGGGTCGTCAGCCGACCGCGTCGAGCGACTCGCGCAGGGTGCCCACCAACTGGTCGATCTCGGCCTCGGTGATGACGAACGGCGGAGCGACCATGATCGCGTTCGCGACCGGGCCCGACCCCGCCGGGTACACCCACAGGCCGCGCTCGAGCGCGGCCATCACGACCGCGTCGCGACTGACGTCGATCTCGATGCCGTAGAACAGGCCGCGACCGCGGATGTCGCGCACGGCCGACTGGCCGTCGAGCGCCTCGCGCAGGCGCACGCCGAGCAGCTCACCCATCACCCGGCACCGCTCGATCAGCTGCTCGCGCTCGAGGATCTCGAGCACCTTGAGCGAGGCCGCGCACGCGGCGTCGTTGCCGGTGAAGGTGAAGTACATGAAGCCGCTGCCGCGCAACGCCTCGGCCACCTCGTCGGTGGCGGCGACGGCCCCCATCGGCACGTACCCGCCGCCGAGGCCCTTGCCGCCCACGATCACGTCGGGCGTCATCGGGAACTGCTGGTGTCCCCACACCGTCCCGGTGCGGCCGTACCCGGTCATCACCTCGTCGGCGATGAGCAGGATGTCGTGCTCCTTGCAGGCATGGCTGACGACGCGCCAGTACTCGTCGCTCGCGGTGAGGCACGCGCCGGCGGCGCCCGTGATCGGTTCGGCGATGAAGCCGGCGATCGTGGCGGGGTCCTCCTGCTCGATCACCTTCAGCACCTGTTCCGGGTCGTCCCAGGGCACCTTGGGGAACGGGAGCAGCAGCGGTTCGTAGCCGGCCTGGCGACCGGTGTGGCTGGCCGCTGCCATCGTGCCGATCGTCATGCCGTGGTAGCTCGGGTGGCGGCCGATCACCTTCCAGCGGTCGGTGCGACCCTTGGCCACCTGGTAGGCGCGAGCGAGGCGCAGCGCGGAGTCGGTGCTCTCGCTGCCCCCGCTGGTGAAGAACACGTGGCCGAAGCCCTCGGGCAACCAGCGATCGACGAGCGCATCGCGCAGCTCGAGCCGAGCGGGCGTGGGCCACAGCGGCACGACGTAGCCGCCCGACGCCATCGCGTCGCGAGCTGCATCGGCCACCTCTGCCCGGCCCCATCCGATGTTGCCGACGATCGCACCCGCGGCGCCATCGAGGATGCGGCCGCCGTCGGCGGTGTGCAGGAAACTGCCGTGGCCACCGACGATGGTCGGGTACGTGGGGGCCCCCGGGACGAAGGCGTAACGGCTGGGATCGCGCGTGTCGGTCATCGTGCATAGTTTCGCACGCCACCCACCCACCCCCGCGATGAGAGATGAGTGCCTGTGGCGACCGGATCTCTCATCGCGTTCGGACGAACTCGGTGTCCGATGAGAGATGGGGTCGGCAGCGCCACTCATCTCTCATCGCGGGGTGGTCAGGTGGCCAGGTGGTGACGGAACATGATCGACAGCCGCGGGCCGTGGGCGTGGGCCACCTTCGGCACGCAGTGCTCCCAGTCGTGCTGGCACGCGCCGCCCATCACGAGCAGGTCGCCGTGGCCGAGCAACCAGCTCTGCGACGGCCCGCCCGTCTTGCGGCGGATCTGGAACGGGCGCGGCGCTCCCAGGCTCACGATGACGACGGTGGGGTCCTCGTGCTCGTAGCGCTCGCGGTCGGCGTGCCAGGCAACGGAGTCGCGGCCGTCGCGGTAGAGATTGAACCCGATCGCGTCGAACGGCCGGCGGTAGTGCTCGCTCAGCGCTCGGCGAGCGACGCCGAGGACCGGAACCGGCTCGTCGGACTTCGACCCGATGCTCCACCACGCCGTGAGCCGCGGCTCGAGCATCAGCTGTTCGAACATCACCACCTCGCGCTGGGACCAGCGGAGCCGGGCGACGAGCTCGCCGAAGAGCAGGTCGGATCCCTGCATCCAGCGGGGCAGGAGGTCGACCCAGCTGTCGGCGTCGAGTTGGGTGCGTTCGACGCCGGTGAACGACGTGTCGACCCAGGGGTCGTCGATGCCGAACAGCGACGCCTGGTAGCTGGCGGGGACGAAGGCGGCGGGGAGCGATGCGACGGTGGACATCGCGACAGCTTCGCGAACCGAACACACGTTCGCAAGCCGTCTTCGTCCCCGGCACGGCGGCGGTGCCTGAGCTGCACCGCATCGCGCCTGGTGTCCGCTGGTGCCGGACCGCTGGCAGACTCGACGCGTGATCCGCATCGACGACGCCGACGACCCGCGCCTCGATCCGTACCGCGCCTTGCGAGCCCGCGAGAGCACCGACGTGCTGTGGGCCGAGGGCCCGACCGTGGTGGAACGCCTCCTCGGATCGACCCTGGCGGTTCGCTCGATCCTGCTCACGCCTGCGGCGCACGCGCGCCTGTCGACGAGGGCCGATCTGGGCGGCCACGACGTGTTCGTCGCCGAGCAGCGCACGGTGAACGACGTGGTCGGCTTCGACCTCCACCGCGGCGCGATCGCCGTGGCCGAGCGGCCCGCCGTCCGTCCGCTGGGCGAGGTCCTGACCGACGCGCGCCGGATCGTGGTGCTCGAGGGCATCAACGACGCGGAGAACCTCGGGGCCATCGCCCGCTCCGCCCGCGGACTGGGCGCCGACGGGCTCGTGCTCGACCCCACCTGCGCCGACCCGTACTACCGCCGGTCGGTGCGCGTGTCGATGGGCGAGATGCTGCACCTGCCGATCGCGCGTGTGCCGATCGCCGAGGCGTTCGCGGCGCTCGACGCGGCCGGGTTCCACACGTGGGCGCTCACACCCCGACGCGACGCAGCGCCGATCGGGCAGCTGGTGGCGGCCGGGGTGCCCGACCGCCTCGCGGTCGTGCTCGGCGCCGAAGGGCCGGGCCTCACCGACGCGGTGCTGTCGACGCGCATCAACGTACGCATCCCGCAACGGGCCGACGTCGATTCGCTCAACGTGGGCCATGCAACCGCGGCCGCCCTCGCGATCGTGGCATCATCGACCCCATGAGCGAGATCACACGCGAGATCACGAGGGTCGGAGTCGTCGGCTGCGGCCTCATGGGTTCGGGCATCGCCGAGGTGTGCAGCCGAGCGGGCCTCGACGTGATGGTCCGCGAGATCGACGCCGCCGCCGCCGAAGCAGGCCAGAAGCGCCTCACCGGTTCACTCGACCGCGGCGTCCGCTCCGGCAAGCTCAGCGAGGAAGAGCGCGACGCCGCCCTCGCCCGGTTGAGCTTCACCACCGATCTCGGCGACCTCGCCGACCGCCAACTCGTGATCGAAGCGGTCGTCGAGGACGAGGCGCTCAAGACGGAGGTGTTCTCGATCCTCGACAAGGTCGTCACCGACGAGCACGCGATCCTCGCCTCCAACACCAGCTCGATCCCGGTGATGAAGCTCGGCATCGCCACCCAGCGCCCCGAGCACGTGCTCGGCATCCACTTCTTCAACCCCGTGCCGGTGCTGAAGCTGGTGGAGCTGGTCACGAGCCTGCTCACGTCGCCGGAGACCGCGATGCGGGCCGACACGTTCGCGACCGAGGTGCTGCACAAGAAGGTGATCCGCAGCCAGGACCGAGCGGGCTTCATCGTGAACGCGCTGCTGATCCCCTACATCCTCTCCGCGATCCGGATGATGGAGAGCGGCTTCGCGACGGCCCCCGACATCGACACCGGCATGGTGGAGGGCTGCAACCACCCGATGGGACCGCTGCGCCTGGCCGACCTGATCGGTCTCGACACCACCCTCGCCGTTGCCGACAGCCTGTACGCCGAGTTCAAGGAGCCGCTGTACGCCTCGCCGCCGCTGCTGTCGCGCATGGTGGAGGCGGGCCTGCTCGGCCGCAAGGCCGGCCGCGGCTTCTACGACTACCACTGACCTCCGGCCGGATCAGGCGGCCGGATCAGGCGGCCGGGTCAGGCGGCCGGGTCAGGCGGACGGATCAGCGGTCGGATCAGCGGTCGGGGCGCAGCGCCTCGATCACGAGCCACGGCCCGAGGAACTGCTCGGCCATCTCGGTGGCCGGTCCCTCGTCGATGTGCACGCCGTCGGCCCGGAACCCTGGGTCGTCGAACCGACCCGTCGCGCGGACCCATGCGTCGAGATCGACGACGCTCACGTGGTGGTCGAAGCGCGCGGCCGCCTCACGCACGATCTCGTGATGGGCGGTGTAGCGCGCCACCTCGTTCATCTCCGGGTCGTCGTCCCACTCGTGCGTCGGCGTGGGCGGCACGACCCACACGACGTCGGGCACGCCCGAGGTGATGATCTCCATCGTGAGATCGGCGAACGCCGTGACCATGCGCTCCTCTGCCCGCGGGTCGGTGGGATCGATCGACCCCTCGGCCGGATCCCACTGACGGTCGGCCGCGTCGCTCACGGTCGACATCAGCACCACCACGTCGGGCCGCAGTTGCCGGATCGCATCGGGCATCACCTCGGTGAGGGTGCGGCGCGAGTTGTCCTCCACATCGTCGAGGTCGAAGCTCGTGATCTCGGCATCGGGCACGAACGTGCACCCTTGACACCACGACACCGACACCTGCGCGTGGTCGGGGTGCGACATCGTCCACGCGGCCAACCCGTGCGCCACGTAGAGCGCGGTGCTGTCGCCCACCACCAGCACCCGCACCGGACGGGGCGGCGCAGGCGGCAACCGGAGCGTGGTGGGCACCGTGGTGGTCGTCGCGGCGGACGCCTCGGGGACCGAGCCGTCCGATGCGTCGGAGGGCACCGGACCGGCCGAGGCCGAGCGCTCGGGCTCGCTGGTGGCCGTACTCGGTGCCGGGTCGGACGGCTCGGCAGGCTCGGCGGGTGCAGCGACGAGCGGCACCAACGCCTCCCCGTCGTTCGGGGCGATCGCCGCGGCGTCGAGCAGATCGTCGTCGGCGCGGATCGCCGGTGCCGTCGGGGCCACGAGCACGGCCGACGCGAGCACGACGACGCTCGCGAGCGCGGCGAGCCGGAGCGTCGGCACCGGACGCCAGGCCGTGCGCCGCACCGGGCGTTCGACGAGTCGGTACGACACGAGCGACACCGTCACCGTGATCGCGAGGGCACCGATGAGCTGCAGCGGTGACGTGAGGTCCCACCCGCGTTCGCGCAGCAACACGAACACCGGCCAGTGGAAGAGATAGAGGCCGTAGCTGATCGCGCCGGTCGACACGAGCAGTGGCGTCGAGAGCAGGCGGCGCACGGGTCCGGGTGCCTGTAGCGAGTAGACGAGCAGCACGGACAGCACGGCGAACAGCGGCAGCCATCCCTCGTAGGCGGGGCCGTGGTCGGACGGCAGCACCATCGCGGCGACGAGCAGGCCGGCGAACGACGGCAGGGCGAGCCGACCTGCGTTGGCCGGCACCCACCGCCGGTGCAGCACGGTCGCGAGCAGCGCGCCCATCAGGATCTCGGCGAGCCGAGCGGGCGTCGCCCAATACGCCGCGTCGGGGCCGGCGAGCAGGGCGATCAGCGGCGCCGCGACCGACGCCAGCAGGGTGAGGATCGCGACGGCGACGGTGAGCCGTCGGCGCATCCATCGCGCCGACTGGGCAGCGGGCCGATCGACGCCGTCGGCACGACGGCGAACTCGTCGCAGGACGACGAGCACCACCACCGGCCACACCCAGTAGAACTGCTCCTCGATCGCGAGCGACCAGTAATGCTCGAGCGGTGAGGTGGCCGATCCGAACAGATCGCCGTAGCTGCCGCCGCCAGCGAGCTGCACCCAGTTGAACACCTGCAGCGCGGCGCCGATCACGTCGCCGCGGAGATCGACCACGTCGGTGAACGCACCGAACTGGCGTGCGACGACCACGCCGACGAGGCACAGGCTGCTGGCCGGCAGCAGCCGCTTCACACGACGGCCGTAGAACGCTCCGACACGCACGGTGCCCGAACGGGCCTGCTCGACGAGCAGCAAGCTGGTGATCAGGTAGCCGGACAGGGTGAAGAACACCGACACACCGAGGTAGCCGGCCGGGACGAACGGCAGGCCCGCGTGGAACAGCAGCACCAGCAGCACCGAGACGCCACGGAGGCCGTCCAGCGCGGGTTGATGTGGGAACTCCTGGTGCACGTGGGGTGACTCGAAGCGGCTCGTCGGGATGGGTTCACTCGCGCCGACGGGCAGGCGCACCGCTCGCGTCGGACCACGCGCCGCCCCTCGGTCGGTGCATGAATGTACGACACGGAACCCCTGCTCACACGCCGTGTGCGCCGCTGGGACCCGCTCCCGACGAAACAGGGCCTGACGGCCCATCGCGAGCGACCCGTGGAGGCCCGCTCGCGGTCAGCTCAGGTCAGACGTAGCTGCGGCCGTCGATGGTGCGGAGTCGGGAGGCCATCGCCGCGAACAGCTTGTGCGACATCGCGGGCACCTCCTCGATCGCGCTGCGCAACGAGCCACGGGTGAGCACCAACACCGAGCAGTCGGTGAGGCATTCCACCGTGGCCGAACGCACTCCGTCATCGAACAGCGACAGCTCGCCGACCATCGCACCGACACCGAGTTCGGTCACCTTGCGACCGTTGCGGCGCACGGCGACGGTGCCCTTCAGCAGGACGAACGCCTCGCTGCCCACCTTGCCCTCGTGCATGAGCACACGGCCGGCCGGGACGTCGACGACGTCCGTGCGGGCGGCGATCTTCTCGAGGTCCTTGCGCGTGCACTCGCTGAACAGCGCGACGTTCCGGAGGTGATCGACGTAGATGCGCTTGATGGCCATGGCCCCGGACCCTAGTCGCGCCGGGCTGAGGGCAGCGGCGGAGCGAGCTGGGTGCGGGCCGCCCTCGGATCAGTCGCTGAGCGGACCCCAGGCGTGCATGCCCGCCCACGCAACCCAGAACCACGCGCCGAGGAGCACCAGCATCGCGAGGATCCCGACCACCGCGTATCTCCGACCGGACAGCCGAGGGGCGCGGTGCGACCTCGTCGCGACGAGCCCCACCAGCGAACAGACGAGGGCGCTCACGATCGAGGCCAGATGCAGCCAGCCGAGGCCGACGGCGTCCGGATCGTTGCTCGAGATGGCCCCCAGAAACACGACGAACAGCACCCATGCCGCCCCGGCGATCCAGCACCCGGCGATCGCTGACGTGGACGCCACCGCGTTCGACTCCCGATCCGTCCCGTGCACGAACAGCTCGCTCATCGCGACCTCCCTCCGGACGCGCCCGGACGCGATCGTGCCTCTCTCGGCGGCTCGTCGCCAGGGTCGAACGTCGTGCACTCCACGTGTTCCCGGGAACGACGAAGGCCCCGCCGGAGCGGGGCCTCATACGTTCTGAGCTGGGTTTCTTTCGTGGAGACGAGGGGAATCGAACCCCTGACATCTACCTTGCAAAGGTAGCGCTCTGCCAACTGAGCTACGTCCCCGCTGCGCGACGCACGCGTCGCCCCGAAGGGATCGCCAGGATACATCCTTCGGTGGCCGGAGAGAACGTCCGCTTTCCTATGGTGTCCGCATGGCTCGTCTCCAGTTCGGTACCTTCATCGCCCCGCACCACCCGCTCGGCGAGCACCCGATGCTCCAGTTCCAACGCGACATCGAACTTGCGGCGCACCTCGACCGACTCGGGTTCGAGGAGTTCTGGTGTGGCGAACACCACTCGAGCGGCTGGGAGATGATCGCCTCGCCCGAGATGTTCCTCGCCGCGGCCGGCCAGCAGACCCATCACATCCGGCTCGGCACCGGCGTGATCTCGCTCCCGTACCACCACCCGTTCAACGTCGCCCAGCGCATGGTGCAGCTCGACCACATGACCCGCGGCCGCGCCATGTTCGGCAGCGGCCCTGGCGCACTCCCCAGCGACGCACGCACCCTCGGCATCGACCCGATGGTGCAGCGCGACCGCCAGGACGAGGCGCTGTCGGTCATCACCCGACTCCTCGCCGGCGAGGACCGCTTCTCCTACGACTGCGAGTGGTTCACGCTCAACGACGCCGCGCTCCAGCTGCTGCCGCTGCAGGAGCAGATGCCGATGACGGTCGCGTCGAGCATCTCGCCGTCGGGCATGCAGCTCGCCGGCAAGTACGGCATGGGCGTGCTGTCGATCGCTTCCACCTCCACCGAGGGCATCGCCGCACTGCCCACCCAGTGGGGCTTCGCCGAGGAGTCCGCCGCGCAGCACGGTCAGTCGGTCGACCGCAAGGACTGGCGCGTGATGATGAGCTGGCACATCGCCGAGACCCGCGAACAGGCCCGCAAAGAGGCCGTTCACGGTCTGCACCGCTGGCACAACGAGTACAACGTGCACGTGCTCGGCCGCCCCGGTGCGGTGCACGTCGAGGAGCCGTGGGACCTCATGGAGCAGGTCGCCGCCGGCGGCGCCAACGGCGGCGGTGCGGCAGTGGTGGGCACGCCCGACGACCTGATCGAGGCCATCCGCAACCTGCAGGAGGTCACCGGCGGGTTCGGCATCGTGCTCGGCTTCGCCCACGACTGGGCCAACTGGGAGAACACCAAGCGCTCGTGGGACATGGTCGCCCGCTACGTCGTGCCCGCGCTCAACGGCTACGTCCGGCCGCTGCAGGCCTCGGCCGACTACCTGCACGCCAACCAGGGCGAGCTGATGGCCGGCGCCGGTCGGGCCGTGATGAGCAAGATCATGAGCCACGAGGGCGCTGCCCAGGCGATGGCCACCACGATGGCGAACATGGCCAAGGCGCGAGAGGCCGGCCAGGGCGACACGACGTTCCGTCCGGGCGCCGGCCTCGCCGACGCCCACCAGGCATCCGAGTCCTGACCTCCACCTGACCTCCGTTCGGCAGCTGCCTACGACCCGGGGGGAGCGGGCGCCGTGCCGGCCACCTCGGTGTCGGGACCGACGCCGAAATAGGTCGCGAGCCGCGGGATCCGCCGCGGCACTGCACGGAGCACGGGGAGCGCGAACACATGTCGGCTGAGGCTGCCGAAGCGTTCGAAGGTCACCGCGCTCACCACGAACGACCCGGATGCCAGCCGGCCGATCAGGAAGAACCAGCCGAGCGTGGCGGCCACGGATGCGAGACCGCCGAGGGTGTCGGTCGATCGGGCGATCCGGTTGGGCAGGTAGAACTGCATGAACCACGCCACCACCGTGTAGCCCACGCCGAACAGCACGGCCCCGGGCAACAGGGCGCCTGGATCGGTGGTCGCTCGCGGGAGCGTGAGCATCACCAGGAACCAGGCGACCGTCACCACCGCGAGCACGCCCGTCCATGCGGCGAGCGACGCCGGCACCCCGCCGGCCTCACGGAGACGGTTGAAGATGCTGCTCGCCGCGATCGTGGCGAACAGCACCGTGCTCAGTGTGGCCATCGCCGTCAACCGCACCCTGCTGTGCGCCGCCGGCAGCCGCCATGCGGCGGCCGACGCGGTCGCGAGCGTGCGTGCGAGCGAACGCCCCGACCAGAGCGTGAGCGCGAGACCACTGACGAGGAACCCCAGCGCCGAGGTGACCGAGATGTCGGCGAGGGACCGGGCGATCTCGCCCGTGGTGGCCGACGCCTGGAGGTGTTCGTCCATCGTCGACCCGAGGCGCGTCGCCTCCACCAGGGCGACGAGCGCGACGTTGGCCGGCAGCACGAACAGGAACAACCGGAGCGCCACCGCGCTGCCGAGCACCGAGGCGAACGCCTCCGTGTCGCGCTGGTGGAGCAGACCCGCCCAATCGAGCAGCGGTCGTTCCCGACGGCGTTGCTGCCACCACCCCGCGACGTCGGCACCGAGATCGGCCACCCGCTGCTTCCACTCGTCGAGCGAACCCGGCATCGCCGCAGATTACCGAGGGCCACTGGCCGGCCCGGAACGCCTCTGCGAGACTCGCGGGCATGGCGGCGAAGCGGCAGGCGACGGGCAGGGCCACGGCATCGAAGCGACCGGCATCGAAGCGACCGGCAGCGAGGCCGACGTCGAGCGCGTTCGACGACCCGATCCCGACCCCGCAGGAGCGGCGCACGGCGGCACGGGCGATCCGCAAACAGGTCGGCCGGTCCGCTCACGGCTCGTGGGAACCAGGCGACGATCGTCCCGACCCGATCGAGTTGCTCGTCGAGCAGAACCGCGCTCGCGTGCCCGAGCTGGTCCCGCTCCGCTTCGGGCGGATGGCCCTGTCCCCCTTCGCGTTCCTGCGTGGCTCGGCGCTCGTGATGGCCCACGACCTCGCCACCACGCCCGACGCCGGCATCGAGGTCCGGCTCTGCGGCGATGCGCACCTCGCCAACTTCGGCATGTTCGCCAGCCCCGAGCGGCGCCTGATGTTCGACCTCAACGACTTCGACGAGGCCTCGCCGGGCCCGTTCGAGTGGGACGTCAAGCGGCTCGCGGCGAGCCTCGTCGTCGCGGCCCGAGCCAACGGGTTCGATCGCATCACCGCCCGACGCTCGGTGCTCGAGGCCGTCGCGCAGTACCGCGACTGGATGGAGCGCTACTCGGCGATGACCCATCTCGACGTCTGGTACGCGCGCATCGACGTGCGCGAGCTCGTCGATGCGCGCGCCGTGGCCGTGCGACGCCAGATGCAGCCCCTGCTCGCCAAGGCAGAGGGCAAGAACCACCTGAAGGCGCTCGCCAAGCTCACCGTCGAGGTCGACGGACGCCGCCGCATCGTCGATGACCCGCCCGTCGTCGAGCACATCGCCGACGAGAGCGTGCTCATCCAGCGGCTCGAAGCCGTGTTCGCCGAGTACCGCCAGACGCTCAGCGCCGACCGGCAGGCGCTGTTCGACCGCTACCGCTTCGTCGATTTCGCCCGCAAGGTCGTCGGTGTCGGCAGCGTCGGCACTCGCGCCTGGGTCGCGCTGTTCCAGGGCCCCAACGGCGGGCCGCTGTTCCTCCAGCTCAAGGAGGCCAACCCGTCGGTGATCGAACTCGCACGTGGCATCGCGCCGGCGGCCCATCACGGTCAGCGCGTCGTCGACGGGCAACGGATGCTCCAGGCGGCGAGCGACGTCCTGCTCGGGTGGGCCACCGACGAGCCGACCGGGCACCACTACTACGTGCGCCAGATGTGGGACGCCAAGGGCTCGATCGACGTCGCCACCCTGCGGCCCGCGGCCTTCGGCACCTACGCCGGCTTCTGCGGCTGGGCGCTGGCACGGGCACACGCCCGCACCGGCGACTCGGTCGCCATCCACGGCTACATCGGCGACTCCGAGCGCTTCGGTGAGTCGATCGCCGACTTCGCCGAGGTCTACGTCGATCAGACCGAACGCGACCACGCACTGCTCGTCGCCGCGATCGAACGCGGCTCGGTGCAGGCCGTCACACCCACGGCCTGACCCGACCCCGGGCCGGCCGGCGTCGGATCAGTAGAGGACGACGCCGAGCAACGACCCGACGACCGCGGTCGACACCGCCAGCACGGCCATCGGGATGAAGAACGAGTGGTCGATCAGCTTCGTGCCGAGCTTGGTGCTGCCCGTCTCGTCGAAGTTCGCCGCGGCGATCTGCGAGCCGTTGGTCGGCAGGGTGTAGATGCCGGCGAACGCGCCCGCCCACATGCCGGTCACGAGACCGGGCGCAAGGCCGGCTGCGAGTCCGATCGGCACGATCGTGCGCGTCGCCGTCGACTGGCTCGTGGTGAGCGCGCACACCAGGAACACGGCGAAGAAGAAGATGAACTTCGCCGAGTTCACCCACCCGCCGACCGTGTCGACGATCTGCTGCTCGTGGGCGCTGATGAAGGTGTCCGTCAGCCACGCCAGACCGAACAATGCGATCGCCGACGTGATGCCGGCCTTGAACACCGACGCGCTCGACACCTCCGACACCTTCGGCTTGGCGACGAGCAGCATGATCGCACTGGCCGTGAACATCAGCATCTGGATCACGACGGTCATCGACACCGGCTTGTCGCCCGCCTCAGCGGCGATCTGCGGGCGCAGATCGGGGAACAGGCCGAACACCACGATCAGTGCGACGGAGGCGAGGAAGATGATCGCCGCGTTCCGACCGGCCTTGGTGACCACGATCTCGCTCCCGCTGGCAGCGTTGGTACCCGGGGGCTGCAGGCGACCGTCGGCGATCCGGGCCTGGTACTCCGGGTCGTCCTCGAGATCGGCACCCAGTCGGCTCACGACGAACGACGTGATCACGATGCCCACCACCGCAGCGGGGATCGCCACCGACAGGATCTTCACCAGGTCGAAGTTGTACGGCTCGACGTCGGTGAGGGTGATCATCGCCGCCATCGCGGCCGACACCGGGCTGCAGGCGAGCGCCACGCCGGTCGCCACGACGGCCAGCGACAACGGTCGCGACGGCCGGATCTTGTTGGTGTACGAGACGTCGTAGATCACCGGCAGCAGCGGGTAGAGGATGTTGCTGGTCCCTGCCCCGACGGAGAACAGGAACGCCATCATCGGAGCGATCAGGGTGATCTGCTTCGGCCGCGACCTGATGGCCTTCGCCGCCACCGACACCATCCAGTCGATGCCGCCGGCAACTTGCATCATCGACGCGGTCACGACGACCGAGATGATGATCAGCATCGCGTCGACGGGCGGGCTGCCCGGCTCCAACTGGAACACGAACACGAGCACCGCGACGCCGAAGCCGCCCCAGATGCCGAGGCCCACGCCGCTCGATCTGGTGCCCATCACGATCGCGCCGACGAGCACGACCGCCTCCAGCAGCATCAGGAATCCGTCCACTCGACCTCCAGGTGAGTCGTCATCGTCGTCATCATCGTCATCAGGTCGTGCATCGGGTCGTGCATCGCACGCCGCTCAGTCGAGGTTGTCCGGGTCGGGCACGCACGCCGGGTCGATCAGTTCGACCAGCCGCTCGTGGGCGGCCACCGCATCCTCGATCGTGTCATCGACGAGCGGTGCCCAGGTCGCGTAGTCGGCCTCGTCCTCCACCGACTCGAGCGTGCGCGCCAGGTCGTCGAGCACGGCCTCCAGGTCGTCGACCCCTTGCGCGTATCGGCCGTCGCTCGCCTCGCGGAGTTGCCGGACGGCACCGACCACGTCCTCCACCGCATCCGACGCCGCCTGTGCCGTGGCGCCCGTCGGGTCGGCGTCGAGCACCGGCTGGACCACCGACAGGTACGCCGCGTACGACGGGCAGAGCGACGCGTCTTCGGTGTCACCACACGCCACGAGGACACCCGCGAACGCGAACGCGACGACGGCCGTCCGAAGGCCCACACCGACGCGAATGGTTCGCACGCCCGGAACGTACCACCGCCACCACAGCGCTCCGGACGGCATGCGATCGACCGGCCGACCGGCCGACATCACCGCGCGCGATCGAGGGCGGTGCCCCACGTGCGAACCAGGTCGTGGGCGAGATGCAGACGTTCGGCGATCCAGCCGACGCGCTCGGCCGGGACGCCCGGCCAGTCGCTGCCCGGGCGGGAGAGCGCGGCGGTCGACTCGGGGCCGAGCAGGAACTCACGCAGGAACTCGTTCTGCCACGCGCCCAGTCGCAGCGCCCGAGGTGGGCTCCCCGCCGGACGCACCACGGCTCGCGGCGCGAGTTGGCGCAGACGTGGGCCGGCGAGTTGGGTCTCGTGACCGCCGAGGTACGGCCGGTTGAACCCCACGTCGTCGGAAGCCCACGCATCGAACGCCGTCCGGTACGCGACGCCGATGCTGCGCACCAGCGCCGGCTCCATCGACGGCACGCTGATCTCGTCGCGCACGTCGACACTCGCGCTCACCGACACCTCCCCGTCGGCGTCACCCCGGTTCGACAGCGCCACCACCGCCGGCAACCGATCGGCCGGTGGTCGCTCGAGACACACCGCACCGTCCGGGCGTGCCGTCAGGTTCATCGTGTCGTGGATCGAGAGCACGTTCAGGCTCGTCGCCGAGTTCCAGTCGGCGACCGTGAGCGACGCGGGATCGAGCCCTGCCAGACGCGCCAGCTTCGCCTCCACCACCCGGTCGATCAGCGCGTCGCGGACTCGTTCGTACTCGTCGATGCCGAGTGCCCCTGCCGTCGCCAAGGCCGAGCCGAGCTGCGACCACTCGTCGCCGTCCACCGGCCGTCTCAGCACCGGCAGGTACCCGAATGTCACCGGTCGCACGGCGTCGACACCGGCGAGCGACGGACGCTCCCCCGGAGCTGCGGCCAGGCGGTCGAACGCCTCACGGATCGTCGCGACCAGATCGGCCGGCTTCGGCCGGTTGGCGTCGCGCACGGCTCGCGGATGCGGATCCTCGATGTAGAGCACCTTCGGATCGAGCGATGCCCACCGCTGTGCGATCGGTGCCGTGGAGACGTCGGAGAAGTCGTACTGCAGCCGGCGGGTGAGCGAGGGATCGACGAACGGTTGCATCTCGGCGGGGAACGCCGCCGTGGCGTGCGGTCCGGTGACGATCAGGTCGATCTCCCCCAGGCGATCCTCCAGATCGACCTCGCCCTTGCCGTGGAAGAACACCATGTCCGACAGGCCGAACCGAGTGCCTGCCGGGATCCAGTCGATGTCAGCGTGGGTCACGGCCGGAGTGTACGGCAGCTCCGCCGCCGCCGAGATCGGCTCTCAGGGGTTCGACGGTGCCCGGCGACGACCGACGTTGCCCACCACCATCGCGACCACGGTCACGAGGTACACCTGGCCGAGGAGCGCCTCGAGCGCGACCAGGGTGCGCGGTGCCGACGTCACCGCCGTGATGTCGCCGAAGCCCACCGTGGTGAGTGTGACGAAGCTGAAGTACTGCATCGCCGCAGGATCGAGCGGTCCGGTGGACGACGCGAACGAGCCGGGATCGAACAGCAGGATCGACCGATAGACGAACGCGAAGAACAGCCCGAACAGCACGTAGATCGTGATCGCGCCGAGCACCGTGTTCATCGAGATCGTCGGGTGCCGACGGATCGCCTGGGCCACTAACACCGGACCAGCCGCCACCAGCAGCCCGTTGACGAGCAGCAGTCCGCCGCCGATGTCGCCCTCGATGGGCAGCAGCGCCTGCGCGACGGCGACCGCGAGCGAACTCGACGCGACGGCCCAGGCCACCTGCTGCCGGCGACGGCCACCGGATTCCAACTGCGACGCCAGCACGAGCGCCGTGCCGGCGAGCAGCACCTCGATCACCCGTGCGACGGATCCCTCGCTGAGCGCCGCCTGCACCACGAACAGGGCGACGACGGTGACGAAGAGCCGCCAGTACCGCCGCACCGGTACCTCGGGCACGTCCCTCGCCTCCGGGGTTTCGACCGGGTCCACGTCAGACGTCCGGCACCGACGATCCGTCGGACGACCAGGTGGCCCACGCCCCGATCACCGCGAGGACGACGGCGAGGACGACCCGGCCGGTCCCGAGTCCGCCGAACGCGATCACGGCGACCGCGAGCGCGAACGAAACGAACCCGACGACGTCGCGGTTTCGGCGGAACAACTCCGCCATCCCCTGGCCGGTCGACCCGGCCGCACCGCGCAATCGCACCGCCCAGCGGTGGTCGCTGCGCAGGTACGCCACGATCGCGACCGCCACGCCGAGCACGACGGCGAGCGTCAGGAGGACGAGCAGGGTGCTGGTCAACGACCCGAGCGTCGCACTGATCGCTGCACGGCCACCCGGGTCGACCGCCACTGCGGGCGCCTCCTCGAGCACCTTGCGGACGATCGCCCGCGCCACCAGCATCACGGCCACGGACCCGAGCGAGAGGGCGAGCACGGCCCGCGGACGCCGACGGGCGAGCAGCACGCTGCCGACATAGCCCAGCACCGTCACGACCAGCACGGCGATCAGCGCACGCTTCGCGAGCACGACGGCCCGCTGGGCGGAGGCGACCGTCGCGCCGACGTCGTCGATCGCGTCGCCGTGGTAGACGGTCAGCTGCCCGAAGTCGTCGGAGAGATCGCGCCCGAACGCCGTCTCGAGGGCAGCGATCTGCTCAGCCGGATCGCCGTCTGCGGTGAGGGCGGGCAGGTCACGATCAGCGAGGTAGCCCAGATCCTGCACGGCCCGCAGCCCGAGCGACACCAACGGCAACAGGTTGAGCCGCACCTCGCCGTCGGCCACGGACACGCCGTCGAACATGCCGTCGCCATCGAGGAGCCGCATCAGGCTCGCATGGCTCCGCTCCACGACGGCGACCACGACCGCTCGCGTCGTGTCGTCGGCGAGCACGCTCTCCAGTCGGTCGGACACCGCGGTGTGCGCGCCGCCCACCAACGCCGGCACCAACGCCTCCAGGTCGGCCGGCGCCAGCTCGGTGAGACGCGCCTCCACGTCAGCCGCCTCGAACGCCAGGTCGGTGAGCATCGTCGCCAGCGCCGCGGTCACCTCGGGCTCGGCGAGTGCGCTGTCCGCCGCTGCCGCCACCTCGGCGGAATCGAACAGCACGTCGCGCGCCCACAGCGCGACGACGCTCGTGAGCAGACCGACGACCGCGACGAGGCCGACGAGGACCGAGGCGATCGACCGCAGTCGAGTGCCCATCAGACTCCCCGCCTCGCCCACGTGGTGGGCAGGTCGGCACCGCCCTCGGGACTCCAGCGCTCACCCATCCGCAGCCGCATCGGCGTCGGCGACACCGGCCCGGCGGCGAGCATCTCGCCCAACCGGAACGAACGCGCCTCCGCGATCATGCTCGGCGGGACGTGGGAGAAGACCTGGGCGAGCTCGTCGAGATCCCCCACGGAGTTCACGCGCATCAACAGCAGGTTGTCGCATTGCGAGATCACGTTGCGATGCACCTTCTGCGGTCGCTGCGTCGACAGCACCATGTAGATCCCGAACTTGCGACCCTCGCCGGCGATCCACACCGTGTGATCGGACACCGCCCGGTCGAGCGGCGACGCCGCGTCCGGTGAACACACGTTGTGCGCCTCGTCGATCACGAGCGACACGGCCGAGCGCGTCGGCCGCCGCCGGAGCCGCCCCAGCAACGCCAACGCCACCACCGACCGTTCGCGGGCGTCCGACAGCGAACCCGTGTCGAACACGATCGTGCGCCGACCGGCGACGAGGTCGACCAACGACGGCTCCCCCGAACGAGCCCACACCGACCAGGCCGCCACCCCGAGATTGCCGATCCGCTGCGCGAGCTTGCGGCTCGCGTCGTCGAACCGGTGGAACAGCGCGTCCTGCACGTCGATCGCGCCGTAGCGATCGCCGAGCCCACGGGTCGCATCGATCAGCGCGGCGTACTCGTCGGCGTCGCCGATCGGATCGAGCCCGAACGTCAACCCCTGCTCGTCGAGGGTGAGGTCGGACAGGTGGATCTGCAAGGGCAGGTCGCCACCGTTCCTGCTCGCGACGGACACCTGCGCACCGGCCTGGTAGCGAGCCTTCAGTTCGGCATACGCGGCGGTGCTCAACGGTGTGGCACGGGACCGGTTGATGTCGGCACGCGAGCGGAACGCTCCGAGGCCGACGTAGTCCGAATTCGGATCGATCACGTAGAGCGGCAGCGTCGTCTCCAGCAGCAGCCGCTCGAGCAGCACGCCGAGCGAGTACGTCTTGCCCGAACCCGACTGGCCGCACAGGAACGTGTGCCGCGAGAACCCGGCCGCCTTCAGCCGAGCGTCGACCGGTGCGCGACTGAGGCGCCCCACGGCGAGCGGCGCCGACGAGCCGAGCACGTCGTCGAGCAGCGCCTCCACCTCCTCGGCGGTCGCAGGGACGAGCTCGCCGCCGTCGAACCCGTCGGCGACCGACCGCTCCAGGCCGTGCGGCCCGATCGCTCCCAACACCTGACCCTCACCACGGACGAAGCGGATCATCACGCCGACGTTCGCACGCTGGATCGCGCCGTCGTCCATCCCGAGCGCCTCGGCACCGACGTCGACGGACAACCCCTCGCGTTCACCCGCGACGAGCTCCTGCACCTGCACCAGCAGCGTGCCGTCCGTGGCCGTGCGCACGACCACGAAGCCACCGACCTCGAGCCCGCTGTCGAAGTCGGTGACGAACTCCACGTCACGGCCGTTCACCGACCAGGCGGACTCGACGGGTGTGAGGTTCCGCACCAGGTGGTCGCGGAAACGAGCGCGGGTCGGCGGTGTCGACATGGACACAGAGCATGGCATTTCCCGCTCACGGCCCAGATCACCTTCCGTCCGCCGGCGCCGCCTCCTGAGGCCCGTTCCGACCACCCGGATGGGTGGATTACGCTTTCGCCGCGCAGCCCGGCGCCAACCAGAAAGCAAGGAACCCATGATCGCCAGAATCGGACTCGGAGAACTGCTCTGGAGCCTCTTCGTGCTCTATCTCATGGTCATGTACTTCGTGGTGGTCTTCTCGATCATCACCGACATCTTCCGCAGCGACATGTCGGGCGGCAAGAAGGCGATGTGGTCGGCGCTGCTGTTCTTCTTCCCGATCATCACGATGATCGTGTACCTCATCAAGAACGGCGACTCGATGGGCAAGCGCAACCTGCAGGCGATGCAGCGCCAGAAGGACATGACCGACAGCTACATCCGCGAGGCCGCCGGCACCGGCGGTGCGGCGAGCGAACTGGCCACCGCCAAGTCGCTGCTCGACAGCGGTGCGATCGACGCCGACGACTACGCCAAGCTCAAGGCCAAGATCCTCGGCTGATCCCCGGCTGATCCCCGGATGATCCCCGGCTGATCCCCCGGGCCTCGGCCCGGAACCGTTCGAACGACGTGCACTGACCGTCGGGCCCGGTGCCCGGCGGTCAGTCGTCTTTCAGGGCCACTGCGTTCGGCGTGACGTTCATCTTCGGCACGTACTCGGCGACCTCGACCTCGCGCCCGTCGCTGAGGTACTTCGCGCGCAGGTCGATGCGGCACGCCGCGCACGGGCCGTAGTAGGTCTCGGTCACCTCGGTGCTGCACCGCGGGCAGGCAAAGGTGTGGGGGGTGGCGAGGGCCTCCATCAGATCGATCCCCAGAACGCCTCGAGCGCCGCGGCGCCGGCTGCCGGATCGCCGAGCATCCACCAGTGGCCCTGACCCTCCATCACCTGGCGGCGTGCACCGAGCTGCTCGCCCACCGCCACGCCGAGCGTCTCGCCCTGCACGAACGGATCGAGCGGTGCGGTGATCGACAGCCCGGGCACCGTGGCCGCAGGTGCCAGCTCGGCACCCCACGCCACCATCGCCGGCTGCGCGGCCGAACGGTAGAGCGCGAGCACGCACCGACCCATCAGTTCGTCGCCGGCGACGGCCAGCTTCGCCCCCGTGTCCCGCGGGATCCCGATCGCTTCGAACAGCGCGATGCGATCGTCCACCGGCGTGGCCAACGACTGCGCGAAGTAGTCCTCGCCGGCGCCCGGGGTCTGCCAGATCTGGGCGAAGTCGTGCCACACGTAGTCGGGGTGGAACAGGCCGAGCACGTCGCAGGCCCAGCTGCGGAACAGCTCGGGCCGCGACGACACGGCACGCATGCCGATGCCGCCGCCCCAGTCGTGACCGAGGAGGTCGACCGGGCCCTGGTCGGCGACGATGCCCTCGACGACACCGAGGAACCAGTCGACGTACTCCTCCTTCGTGGCGCCGAAGCCCTCGGGCGTCGGGCAACCGAAGCCGGGGAGCTGCGGCGTGATCACGTCGGTGCGGGTGAGCTGGGCGACGAAGGGATCCCAGATCACCGGGGTCTCGGGGTTGCCGTGGAGCAGGACTGCGGGCATGCCCCGATCCTGCCAGATCGGCGCTCGACCATCGGTCCGCCCCGGCCGTGCCAGCCGGTGTCAGGTCAGCGCGCCGCGGCGTTCTTCAACAGGGTGCCGGCGAAGGCGCCGGTGTGCTGCCCGTGCTCCATGAACACCTGACCGTTGACGATCGTGCAGTCGTACCCGTCGGCACCTTGCACATATCGGCCGGCCCCGTTCGGGAAGTCGTAGGAGTAGCCGGGCGGCGGCAGGCGCAGTCCATCGAAGTCGATGACGTTCACGTCGGCGTAGGCACCCACCTGCAGGCGGCCGCGATCGGTGATGCCGAACAGGTCGGCGGTGTCGCTCGTGAGCCGACGGATCGCCTCCTCGAGACTCCAGCGCTGACGCTCGCGGATCCAGTACGACAGGAAGAACGTCGGCTGGCTCGCGTCGAGGATCTGGCCGACGTGGGCACCGGCATCGGCGAGGCCGAGGGTCACCAACGGGTCGTCGAGCATCTCCTCGACCGCGCCCAGGCGCTGGTTGAGGAACGGGTAGCTGCACACGAGACCGCCGTCGGTCTCGAGCAGCAGCTCGATGTAGCACGCGGCCGCGCTGATGCCGCGTCGACGGGCCTCGGCGCCGAGGGTGTGCTCGGGATCGAGGTCGTAGCGGGCCGTGTCGCGATCGGCGCCCTGGTTGAGCACGTAGAGCTGGTCGACGTCGACCGACGGCGGCGTCTGTTCGGCCTCCTCGATGAGCTTCGCCCGGAACGCCGCGTCGCGGATCGCCACCATCTTCTTGCCGTTGCGCATCTCGCGCAGCGACTTCCACGACGGCGACCGATCGAACACCGTGCGGGTGTCGATGCTGAACAGCACACCGACACTGCGCGCCGTGGTCTGCGGCCGCACGACCGCACCCGTCGCGTTCTCCTCCTTGGCGAAACCGATGACCCGCGCATAGAGATCGGGCCGGCTGTCGTGCTGGGTGAGGCCGAAGCTCACCGGACGACCGCTGCGACGGCTCACCTCGCCCATCCACGCGAGCTCGGCCCGCGTCTTCGGCACGTCGGCGTCGTCGCGCTCGCCCTCGCCGATCCGGCTGGCCGACTCGAACACGCCTGCGCCATGGGCGCCGAGCACGTCGGCGAACACGTACAACTCGTCGGGCTGGGCGTACGTGCCCGGCACGGGCCGGCCGTCGGGCACCTTGTGGAGATAGGTGCGGCTGGTGCTGAACCCGAGCGCGCCGGCCTCCATGGCCTCGCGCAGCAGGTCGGCCATCGTGGCGAGGTCGTCGGCGGTGGGGGCGTCGGTGCCGAGACCGCGCTCTCCCATCGCGTACTGGCGCAGCGCGCAGTGGCCGACCATGCCGCCGACGTTGATGCCCTTGGGCATGCGGTCGATGCTGGCCAGGTACTCGCCGTAGGTGACCCAGTCCCACGGCAGGCCGGTGAGGATGGCGTCGCGCGGGATGTCCTCGACACTCTCCATCAGCTCGGCCAGGTACTGGCGGTCCTCGGGCTTGCACGGGGCGAACGTGACGCCGCAGTTGCCCATCACCACGCTGGTGACGCCGTGATAGCAGCTGCTCGAGGCGACGGGATCCCACGCGAGCTGGGCGTCGAGGTGGGTGTGGATGTCGACGAAGCCAGGGGTGACGATGCGACCCTCGGCGTCGAGCTCACGGCGGCCGGTGCCGTCGAGCCTGGCGTCGATCGCGACGATGCGGTCGCCGACGATGCCGACGTCTGCCCGTCGCGCCGGTGCGCCGGTGCCGTCGACGACGGAGCCGCCCCGGATCACCAGGTCGTACGCGTGCGCTGTCTCTTCGTGCGTCCGGTGTGCCCCGGCATCGCTGTCGTCCGTCATGGCCATGTGCCCCTCATGGTCGTGGAGGGGCACAACGTACCGGTGCGGTTGTGTCAGGTCGAGAGACGAATCAGACGATTGTGTTGCAGTCTCTTGACGACGCCTAGCACATCGTCATTTCCGGATGGTGGATCCATGAAGACCGTCGGATCGACGACCGCGAGCACAGCTCTCGCGACTGTGTACAGTTCTGTACAGACATGGCCGACGAATCCGATCCCACGACGCAGCGCACCGCTCGGCGACGCACCGCGCGCTCGCCCCGACCCGAACGGGCCACACGCACCACCGACACCTACCGCCACCTCCGCAACCCGTTCCCGACCGCCTCGGTGCTCAGCGACGACGAGGTCGTCCACCTCCACGAGACCGCGCTCGCCTACCTGCAGCGGTCGGGGATCCGGGTGCTGCTCCCCGAGGCGCGCCACGTGTTCGCTGCCGCCGGTGCGACGATCGACGACGACCACATGGTCCGTCTCGATGTCGACCTCACGCGCACGCTGCTGGCCTCCGCACCGTCGACGTTCTCGATCACGTGCCGCAACGCGGCGCGCTCGGTCGAGATCGGCGGCGACTCGCTGATGATCTTCCCGGCCGCCGGACCGCCCTACGTGTCGGACCACGTCCGCGGACGGCGCAGCGGCACGATGGCCGACCTCGACGACTTCGTCCGCCTCACGCAACGCAGCGAGGTGCTGCACAGCACCACCCCGGTCGTCGAGCCACAGGACGTGCCGATGGCCCATCGGCATCTGCGCATGATGCGGTCTGCGCTCGTCCTCAGCGACAAGGTGCCGTGCATCTACGCGAGAGGGCGGGGCGTGGTGGCCGACGCGTTCGAACTCGTGCGGCTCCAGCACGGCATCGACGAGCAGACGTTCCACGAGCGCCCCTACTGCTGGACCAACATCAACACGAACTCGCCGCGCCAGCTCGACGTCCCGATGAGCCTGGGCATCATCGACGTCGCCCGCGCCGGCCAGGTGACGATCGTGACCCCCTTCACCCTCTCGGGTGCCATGGCCCCGGTCTCGCTGGCCGGTGCCCTGCTGCTCCAGCACGTCGAGGCCGTCGCCGCGATCGCGCTCGCCCAGGCCGTGCGGCCCGGCGCCCCGGTGGTCTACGGCGCGTTCACCTCCAACGTCGACATGAAGTCGGGCGCCCCGGCGTTCGGCACCCCCGAGACGGTCAGGGCCGCGATCGCGAGCGGACAGCTGGCCCGCCACCTCGACGTCCCCTGGCGCTCCCAGGGTGCGAGCACCTCCAACACCACCGACGCCCAGGCGGGATACGAGACGATGATGTCGATGCTCGGTTGCCTCACCGGTGGGGCCAACCTGGTGTTGCACGCCGCCGGCTGGCAGGAGGGCGGTCTCACCGCCTCGTTCGAGAAGTTCGTGCTCGACATCGAGATGCTGCAGATGCTCGCCGAGGCGCTGCAGCCCATCGTCGTCGACGACGCCGAACTCGCGATCGAGGCCATCGACGACGTCGGCCCCGGCGGCCACTTCTTCGGCACCGCCCACACGCTCGCCCGGTTCGAGACCGCGTTCTACGAACCGGAGGTGTTCACCCGCCAGAACTTCGGGCAGTGGACCGACGCCGGATCGATCGACGCCGGCGCGCGAGCCACCGGGGTGTGGCAGCGCTGGCTCGCCGAGTACGAGGAACCGCCGCTCGACGACGCCGTACGCGATGCCATCGACGACCATGTCGCTCGCCGCATCGCCGAGGGTGGCGTCCTGCCCGAATCGTGACCACCGGTAACGTCGGCCCGTGACCGCGCGAGCGCAGGACCTCCCACAGACCCGGGTGTCGCGCGACGACTGGGTGCAGGCCGCACTCGGCGCGCTCGTCGACGCCGGGATCGGACGGGTGAAGGTCGCGGTCCTCGCCGAGGAACTCGGCGTCGCCCGGTCGAGCTTCTACTGGTACTTCACGGGACGCGACGACCTCGAGGCCGCGCTGCTCGACGTGTGGGAGGCGCGCAACCTCGCGCCGATCATCGACCGCGCCGCCCGCCCCGCACCGACCGTCACCGCGGCGGTGCTGGGCCTGTTCGAGTGCTGGGCCGACCCCGACCTGTTCGACCACCGGCTCGAGTTCGCGGTGCGCGAGTGGGCCCGCCGCGACGACGCCGTGCGCGGCCGACTGGAACGGGCCGACGCCCGTCGCATCGAGGCCATCGCCGAGCTCCATCGCCGCTACGGCGACACCGACGACGTGGCGACCGTGCGGGCGCGAGTGCAGTACCACTCGCAGATCGGCATGTACGCCCTCGGGGTCGACGAGCCGGTGGACGAGCGGCTGCGGATGGTGTCCACCTACGTGCGCATCTTCACCGGCGTCGCGGCGAAGCGGGCCGAGCTCGCCGCGTTCGAGCGGTGGGTGCGCGAGCGCTCACCCTGATCCGACGCGGGCCGACCGGTTCAGCCGAGCACGCCCCGCTCCCGCTGCTCGTCGGTCACGGCACGCCACCGCGAGAACGTGCCGAGGTCGATGTCGAGGTCTCGGTACGGGCCCCGCACCACCAACGGCTCGCGGTCGTGGTCGAGCCCGTCGCGCACTGCGCCGATCAGCTCCGCCATGCAATGGCCGATGATCGGGCCGTTCTTGAACTGGTTGCCGCTCGTGCCCACGGCCATGAACCAGCCGTCGAGACTGCTGCGGTCGAGCACCGGCATCCAGTCGTCCGACACGTCGTACACGCCCACCACCCCGCGCCGATCGTGCGGCACGCCGAGGCCGGGGATGCGCCGGGCCAGCCGGTACGCCTGGGCCTCCCACTCGGCGGCATCGAGCTCGAGGTCGAACGCGTCGGGGTCGTCGAGCCAGACGAGCGGATCGCAGTCGGCCTCCACCCCACCGACGAGCAGCGCCTGGTGATCGGGACGGAAGTAGATGCCACCGTCGAGGTCGGCCGTGGCCGGATGCCGTGCGACCGACTCGATGGCACCCTCCGGCACTCTGACGTGCGTCACCTGCTGGCGCAGCGGACGCATCGACACCCTCATGTCGTCGAGCACGCCCGCGAGCCGGTTCACGACCGTGGAGTGCGGACCGGCTGCGTTCACCACCACGTCCGCGTCGAGCACCGTCCCGTCGGCCAGGAGCACGCCGCGCACCCGGCGATCGTCACGCTCGACCGCGACCACCTCGGCCCGCACCCGCACCGCAGCACCGGCGCGCACGGCGGCGTCGGCCAGGTTCTGCGCGGCGAGTTGCGGATCGGAGACGTATCCGGCCTCCGGCGTGAACAACGCTCCCCCGAGCTCCGCGGCCGCTGGCGCGGCGAACGCCGGATCGTCGACGAGGGTGGGCGGGAACCACGAGCCGGTCGCCAGGTGCGGCAGCCGACGGTGCAGCTCGTCGACGCTCCACCACTCGTGCGCGACCCCCACCTCGGCGAGCACCTCGGCCGAGGCGCGGGCGAGTCCGCTGGGGTCGTCGAAGAACACCATGCCGCACTGGACGAACGTGGTGAGCGCGGTGCCGGCGGGCAGGTCGACGTGGTCGACCCAGTGCTCCCACCACGAGGCACCCTCGTACGCCATGGCCGTGCCGGCGACGGTGCCGTAGGTGAACCGCACGACCGCGCTCGAGGCCGCGGTCGATCCGTGCCCGGGCCCCGGTCCGCGGTCGACGACGGTGGTGTCCCAGCCGCGGCGGGCCAGCTCGAGCGCGATCGCCGAGCCGACGACACCGGCCCCGATCACGACCGCCCTGCCCGTCGACCTCGTCATCTGGCGCACCGCACCCGCAGCCTCATGTACAGCACTGTACATACTCCGCCGGCGATGGCCTCCGGGTTCAGAGCGAGCTGCGCAGCGTCCAGATCTCGGGGAACAGCACCACGTCGAGCATCGCCCGCAGATAGCTCACCCCGGACGTGCCGCCGGTGCCCCGACGGAAGCCGATGACCCGCTCGACCGTGGTGACGTGACGGAACCGCCACAAGCGGAACGCATCCTCGAAGTCGGTGAGCTCCTCACCCAGTTGGTAGAGGTCCCAGTGCTGCTCGGGGTGGCGATACACCTCGAGCCACGCCGCCTCCACGCGTTCGTCCGCCACGTACGGCTGCGTCCAGTCGCGCTCGAGTGCCTCGGCCGGCACCGGCAGCCCGCGGCGCGCCAGTGCGCGCAACGCCTCGTCGTACAACGACGGCGTACGCAACGCCGCCGCCACGATCGTGTGCAGCTCGGGCCGGTGCTCGTGCGGACGCAACATCACCTCGCTCTTGTTGCCCGCTGCGAACTCGATGCAGCGGTACTGCCAGCTCTGGAACCCACTGCTGTTGCCGAGGTACGGACGGATCGCCGAGTACTCCGGCGGCGTCATCGTGGCCAGCACGTCCCACGCGTGGACGAGCTGCTCCATGATCCGGCTCACCCGCGACAGCATCTTGAAGGTGAGGTGCAGCTCGTCGTTCGCGAGCGCCGCAGTGGCGGCGGCGAGCTCGTGGCGCATCAGCTTCATCCACAGCTCGCTCGTCTGGTGCTGGACGATGAAGAGCAGCTCGTTGTGATCGGGTGACAGGGGGTGCTGCGCCGACAGGACCTCGTCGAGGTGCAGGTAGTCGGTGTAGCTCATGTCCCGCGAGAAGTCGAGCTGCGCGCCATCGCGGTCGACGCGGAGATCGCGGGGTGCCGGCGTCGGATCGGGCGGGGGCGTCTGCTCGGATGAGGTCATCGATGGGAGTCTGCCGCGGCCGATGCGACCGCCGAGGCCACCAGGTGCGACGGGAGCACGTCGTAGTGGTCGTGCATCGAGTCGAACCTCCCGCGTCCGCCGGTCATCGAGCGCAGCTCGACCGCGTAGCGGAGGATCTCACGGGTCGGCACGTGCGCGGTGATGACGTGCTCACCGTGGTCGGCGGCCTCGGTACCCATCACCCGGCCGCGCTTGGCCGTGATGTCGCCCATCACGTCGCCCTGATGTGCAGCGGGCACGGTGACCCGCACGTGCGACACGGGCTCGAGCACCACGACGCCTGCCTTCGCGAGCGCGTCCTTCAAGCCCAGCGATGCGGCGGTCCTGAACGCCATCTCGCTCGAGTCGACGCTGTGGTACTTGCCGTCGTAGCACTCCACCTGGACGTCGACGACCGGGAAGCCGTGCAGGCCACCGCTCACCATCGTCTCCTCCACGCCCTTCTGCACGGCGGGGATCAGATTGCGCGGGATGGCCCCGCCGACCACCGCGTCGACGAACGCGAAGCCCTCCCCACGTCGCAGCGGCGACACGCGCAGTTGGGCGACGGCGTACTGACCGTGCCCGCCGCTCTGCTTCTTCACCTTGCCCTCGACGTCGGCCGTGCCTGCGATGGTCTCGCGGTAGGCGACCCGCACGGGCGCGGTGTCGACCGCGACGCCGAACTTGCGGGCGAGCCGTTCGAGCGCCACCGCGATGTGCGTGTCGCCCATACCACGGAGCACGGTCTGATGCGTCTCGTCGCTGCGATCGACGGCGAGCATCGGGTCCTCGGCCTGCAACCGGGCCAGGGCACTGCCGAGCTTGTCGTCGTCGGCCTGTGTGCGCGGCACGATCGCCACGCCGTACTGCGGCGCAGGCGGATCGACCGACACCACCCGGACCGGCAGGCCCTTCGGCGCCAGCGTGTCGCCCGTGCGCACGGACGTGAGCTTGGCGACCGCGCCGATGTCGCCGGCGACGACCTCGGTGATCGGCACCTGCTCCTTGCCGCGCAGGGTGAACAGACCGTGCAGCCGTTCGTCGGTGCCGGTGCGGCTGTTCACCAGATGGTCGTCGGCGCGTACGGTGCCGCTCAGCACCTTGAACACCGACAGCTGACCGACGAACGGATCGGCGATCGTCTTGAACACGTGCAGCAGTGTCCTGCCGGCCGGGTCGGCCGCGACCGGCACCACCTCGTCGCCAGCCACGACCGCGGCAGGGCGATCGGCGGGCGACGGCCCGAGCTCGCACACGTAGTCGGCCAGGCGATCGAGCCCCACGCCGGTCGCGGCGGAACCCAGCAGCACCGGGAACTCCAGGCGATCGAGCACCTCGTGGCGCAGCGTGCGCTCGAGCTCGGCCACCGACAGCGGCTCACCCGACAGGTAGCGCTCCATCTGTTCGTCGTCACCCGTGACGATGTCCTCCACGATCGTGTCGTGCAGGCGGTGCTCCTCGTCGGCGACCTCTGCCGGCAACGGCTCGCTGTGGTGCGTGCCTCCCGGCTCGTACTCGAACGCCTCCTCGCTCAGCACGTCTGCGATGCCGTGCAACGAACCCGCCTCACCCAGCGGCAGTTCCAACGGCGCGAACCCCGGCCCGAAGGCAGCGGCGAGCTGTTCGAGCACGCCGTGGAAGTCGGCCCGTTCCTTGTCCTCCTTGTTGACGAAGACCATCCGAGGCACGCCGCGCGCGACCGCGTGCCGCCACAGCAACTCCGTCCCGACCTCCACCCCGTCGACCGCGCTCACCACGAACACCGCGAGATCGGCGACGTCGAGCGCGGCTTCGACCTCGCCCTCGAAGTCGGCGTAGCCGGGCGAGTCGAGGAGGTTCACGCGATAGGTGCACCCGTCCGATGCCGTCCAGTCGAACGGCGCCACGGCGAGCGACAGCGAGAGCTTGCGTCTGACGCTCTCCGGTTCGGTGTCGAGCGCGCTCGTCCCGTCGTCCACGCGACCGACCCGGGGCACGGCGCCCGCCCTCGCGAGCAACGCGTCTGCCAGCGAGGTCTTGCCGGCACCGCTGTGGCCCAACAGGACGACGTTGCGGACCCTCGTGGTGGCGGTGGTCTGGAGATCGGCCATCTCGGACACTCCTCTCGCTCCACCGGGCCGTCGGCGACTCACCGTTGACCCACCGTTGCCACGGGCGATCCGTTCGACCGCGACACACAGGACCGGTGTGAGCGACCGTAGTCCGGGCCGGCGCGGGCTGGATACGGACCTACGTCCCGAACTGTCCGGGGCGGTCGGCGGGGGGTCGGTGTCGAACGCGGCGTCAGAGCAGCCGGCGATCGGCCGCCCATGCAGTCAGTTCGTGACGGTTCGACAGCTGCAGCTTGCGCAGCACCGCCGACACGTGGGTCTCCACCGTCTTCACCGACAGGTGCAGCCGCGACGCCACCTCGCGATAGGTGTAGCCGCGGGCGATGAGGCGCATCACCTCCTGCTCGCGCGACGTCAACAGGTCGAGCTCGGGGTCGGTGGGTGCGGGCAGGTGCCCGGAGAACGCATCGAGCACGAACCCGGCGAGCCGCGGCGAGAACACTGCGTCCCCGTCGTGCACGCGACGGATCGCGTCGACGAGGGCGGTGGCGTCGATCGTCTTCGTCACGTAGCCGCGCGCCCCCGCCCGGATCACGGCGACGACGTCCTCGGCCGAGTCGGACACCGAGAGGGCGAGGAACACCGCGTCGGGCCACTGGGCCAGCACCCGTTCGATGATCGTGCGGCCGCCGCCGTCGGGCAGGTGGACGTCGACGACCGCGACGTCGGGACGCATCGCGACGATGCCGGCCACCGCATCGTCGACGGTGCCCGCCTCGCCGATCACGTCGACCGCCTCACCGATCTCGGCGCGCACGCCGGCCCGGAACAGGGCGTGGTCGTCCACCAGGTACACGCGCATCAGACGTTGCCTCCTCCGACGACGGGCGGTGCCCACGGATCGCGAGGCATCTCGCGCACCGGCGCCGAGAGTTGGACCTCGGTGCCCTCGCCCGGCGTCGAGTCGATCCGGGACGATCCGCCGACGCGTTCGAGGCGGGCCTCGATGCTCTGGGCGATGCCACGGCGGTCGGGCGCAGCGGTCGACCGGTCGAACCCTCGACCACGATCGCGGACGAACACCTCTGCCGCGCCGGCGCGGACCTCGGCGTACACGGAGACCTCGTCGACGCCGCTGTGCTTGGCCGCGTTCACGCACGCCTCGCGGGTCGCCTGGGTGAGCGCGTCGACCGCGTCGTCCATCGGCGCGTCGCCGACGATCACCACCTCGATGCGCACGTCGTACGCACCTTCCACCTCCGACGCCGTCCGGCGCAGGGCCACGGCGAGCGAATCGACCATCGAGCCCCGCGCGTCGCGCGTGCCGTAGAGCCACTCGCGCAGTTCTCGCTCCTGCTGACGCGCCAGCGTGACGGTGCGGCGCGGATCGTCGGCCGTGCGCTGGATGAGCGCGAGCGTCTGCAGCACCGAGTCGTGGAGATGGGCCGCCATCGCCTCACGCTCCTGCGAACGGATGCGTTCGCGCCGTTCGGCGGCCGCCTCCTGGGCGAGGCGCGTGAGCCACGGGCCGACGAGGGTGGCCACGCCGATCACCGTGAGCGCCGTGGCGAACGCACCCACGCGCACGCTGCTCGACGCGTTCTCGCGGACACCGACGAGCACCAGACCGAACGCCACGAGCAGCGCCCCGGCGATGAGGCGGATCCTCGCCCGTCGACCGGTGGTGAGCTCGGCCGCAGGCGTGCCGGCGAAGGCCTGCCATGGCCGCTCCCCCACATCGGGTCGCACGACGCCGATCACCACGAGGCCGGCCGCCACCACGACGAGCGGCACCATCAGCGGATCGCCGAGCCACAGCCCGGTCGAGCGGACGATCAGCAGCAACCCGGCCGCCACGAACGCGACCGCAAGGTTGCGCTGGGGATCGAACGGTTGCACGACCACCGGCGAGCCGGGCGACGACTTCGCGAGCAGGGATCCCACGGCGTAGAGCACGAGACCGAGACCGCCTGCGAAGGTGAGGACCACCAGGGCGACGCGCACCAGGGTGGCGTCGACACCGTGTGCATCGGCGAACCCGCCGGCCACACCCGCGAGCACCCGGTCGTGGTCGCGCCGCGCGAACGTCAACGACGTGTCGGTGCGATGCACGTGCGACGAGGAACGGCTGGCCACCCCGTGATCTTCGCACGAGACGGCCCGATCACCATCGGGACCCTCCCTGGCGCGACCCCGAGGACACCCTGAGACCCCCGGTCCTTCCCTGGCCCTGTCCGAGGGTCCGATCAGGGTCGGTCCAGGGTGCTCCCCGATGTCGGCGGACCGACGATGGCGGATGCTGATGTCATGGACGAACAGACTGCACTCATGAACGACGAACACGTCGTCCCCGGCTCCCCCGGGACGACGCCGGGATCCGGCCCCACCGGTACGCCGGGCACCCCCGGTCCGCGGATTCCCTGGTACCGGCTGCCGGTGTACCGCGACCGCTCCGAGGACATGGTCGGTGGTGTGATCTCCGGCCTCTGCCGCACCTACGGCTTCGACCGACGGACCAGCCGCATCGCGCTGGTGCTCGCCTCGTTCGTGCTGCCGGTGCTGGTGCTGGTGTACGTGATCGCCTGGATCCTGCTGCCCGACTCACCGGCCGACGCCCAACCGTTGGCCGACGTGGTGAGCGACCGTCGCCGCTTCCCGCTGTACGTCGCCCTCGGCCTCGTGGTCGTGGCCGGCGGTCTCGGCTCGATCGGCTCGTGGTTCGTGTTCGGCGACTTCCCGTGGGGCGTCGGCCTCGTCGCGCTCGGCGTGCTGCTGTGGATGACCCCGACCCTGCGCCCCGGTCGTCGCGGCCGTGATGCGCGGGGCGCGACCGGCCCGGCCCCGTTCCCCGCTCCGGGCGCGCCCCCCGCGCCCGGATCGGCGACCGGCTTCCCGACCGGACCGTCGACGGCGTACCCGATGCCGGCGCAGGCCGACACCCCGTTCGGCGCGGATGCGTCGATCGATCCGCTGTCGTCGCCGACCGTCGTGACGGACGCGATCGATCCCACGACCGTGCTGCTGACGACCGCGACCGCCACGACCGCGACGACCGGCGGCGGATTCGGCTCCGTCGGCCACGACGGCACGCTGCTCGTGCCGCCCCCGATGCCGAGCGCGCCGCGACGTCGCCGGTACCCGATCGGTTCGATCACCGTGCTGCTCGTGGTGGCCGCCGCTGCCATCGCTGCCGCTGGCGACGCGATCGACTGGTGGGACGTGCCCGTGCTCGGCGTGGTGGTCGCCTCGGTGATCGTCGTCGCCGCAGGCCTCGCGATCAGCACCGTGGTGAACCGGGCCTGGTTCCTCGTGCCGTTCGTGCTGCTGCTGTCCGCCGCCGCCACGTTCCTGGTGGTCGCCGAGCCGTCGCTCGACGGTGGGGTCGGCGAGCGCACGAACCGTCCGGCCACCGTCGCCGACGCCGAACGCGCCCACGACCTCGCCATGGGCGAGCTCACCCTCGACCTGGTCGACGTGCCGCTCGACGCGGACCGGCCCGTGCGGGTGGACGCCGAGGTGGGCGTCGGTCGTCTGCACGTGATCGTGCCCGCCGGCGCCACGCTGGTGGTGACGAGCGAGGTCGGCACCGGCCATCTCGTCATCGGCGATCGCGAGGTCGTCGCCGGTGTCCGCCAGGACGACCGCCGCACCATCGCCGCGATCGGCGAACCCGCCGGCACGATCGAGCTCGACCTCCGGGTCGGCATCGGCGAGATCGACCTCGACCGCGACGTGTTCGTGATCGAGCAGATCGAGCAGGGCGACTCGCTCGAGTCGCTCGTGGGCGCCGGGGCGTGATCGGCATGGACCTGTGGGTGTCGGCCACCTCGACCGGGCCCGCCCCCCTCGTTGCCGCACTGCTCGGCGGGCTCGCCCTGGCGGCGATGTGGGAGCCCCGCCTGCCGCGCTCCGTGCGGGCAGGGCGGGCGGGTTCCGAGCAGCACGCCGACGATAAATGACGTAGAGTCATTTCATGACCGCCGCACGCAACGACCTCATCCGCATGGGACTCCAGATCCCGCTGTTCACCTACCCCGGCGTGGAGGACCGCGACCTCTTCGAACGTGTCGCCTCGATCGCCACGACGGCCGAGGCCAGCGGCTTCGACAGCGTCTGGGTGATGGACCACTTCTACCAACTGCCCGGCCTGGGCGCCCCGAGCGACAACATGTTCGAGGCCTACTCGCTGCTCACCGCGATCGCCGCCCGCACCTCCACCGTCCGCCTCGGGGCGATGGTCGGCGGCATGACCTACCGCAACCCGGCGTTCCTCGCGAAGGCCGTGACCGGCCTCGACGTCATCTCGCAGGGCCGGGCCATCTGGGGCATCGGCGCCGGGTGGTTCGAGCTCGAGCACGACCAGTACGGCTACGAGTTCGGCACCTTCACCGACCGCTTCGAGAAGCTCGAGGAGGGCCTGCAGATCGTGAAGAGCATGTTCACCGAGCACGCCACCACCTTCGACGGCAAGTGGTTCAAGGTCACCGAGGCGATGAACTATCCGAAGCCGATCCAGGCGGGCGGCCCCCCGGTGATGATCGGCGGCAGCGGCGAGAAGAAGACGCTGCGCATGGTCGCCCAGTACGCCGACGCCTGCAACGTCTTCGGCGAGCCCGGCCAGGTGCGCCACCTGATGGACGTCCTCGACGGCCACTGCGAGCGCATGGGCCGCGATCCCAAGACCATCTGCCGCACCCGACTCGGCACCCTCGTCGTCGGCTCGACCATGGAGGCCGCCACCGCGAAGATCACCTCGCGCTTCGGCGTGTCGAGCCTCGACGACCTGCCGGCCGAACTGCAGGCCCGCGTCAAGGGCATGTTCATCCTCGGCGATGCCGATGCGGTGGGCGAGCAGGTGCAGGCGCTCCTCGACGCCGGCCTCGACGGGCTCGTGGTGAACATGCCCGACGCGCACGACCTCGAGGCCGTCGCCCTCGCGGGCTCGGTGCTGCGGCCGCTGCTGCGCGGCTGAGGACCGGCCGTCCACGGCTGAAACCCGCCGGGATGCGTCGGCGCCGTCCACCTAGCCTGGACACATGACCGCGATCGACGCGACCCACGGCACCCACACGGTGCACGGCACCTGCCATCACGACTGTCCCGACAGCTGCGGATGGCAGGTGACCGTCACCGACGGCGTGGCGGTGCAACTGCGCGGCAACCCCGACCACCCGTACAGCCTGGGCGAGCTGTGCCCCAAGGTGAACCGGATGCTCGACCGGGTCTACAGCCCCGACCGCATCACCACCCCGCTGCGGCGCGTCGGCGCCAAGGGCGAGGGCGCCTTCGAACCGATCACGTGGGACGAGGCCCTCGCCGAGATCGGCACCCGACTCCGGCACATCGTCGACACCGACGGGCCCGGCGCGATCGTGCCGTTCATCAGCGCCGGCAACCAGAGCGCGCTGGCGATCCTCTTCGGCGAACGGTTCTGGAACCACCTCGGTGCGGCCACCCTCACGGGCGCGCTCTGCGGCGCGGTCGCCGGGGCCGGCACCGCCAGCACGCTCGGCACCGGCAAGGCACTCGACCCCACCGAACTGCGGCACTCCAAGCTCGTGCTGCTGTGGGGCACCAACACCCGCCTCACCAACCGGCACCTGTGGCCGATCCTCGAGGAGGCCCGCGCCGACGGCGCCCAGGTCGTGGTGATCGACCCGATCCGCACCATCACCGCCGACAGCGCCGACTGGTTCGTGCAGCCGCTGCCCGGCACCGACGTCGCGCTGATGCTGGCGATGATGCACGTGCTGATCCGCGACCGGCTCGTCGACACCGACTGGGTCACGGCGCACACGCTCGGCTTCGACCAGCTCGCCGCGCACGTGGCCGAGTGGACCCCGGCGCGCGCCGAGGCCACCTGCGGCGTGCCGGCCGCCGACATCGAACGACTCGCCACGATGTACGGCACGATCCGGCCCGCGGCGATCCGCACCCTCATCGGCGCCGAGCACCACGAGCACGGTGCGATGTTCTTCCGCACGATCACCTGCCTGCCGGCGCTCGTGGGCGCGTGGCGCGACCACGGCGGCGGGTACGCCCGCAGCGTGGGCACGTGGAGCAACGAGCTCGTCGACGGCCTCGCGATGATGCGGCCGTCGGCCGAACGTCCACGCCGGCAGCTGCCGATGGTGCGCATGGCCGAGTTCCTCGCCCCAGAAGCACCCGACGACGACGGCCCTGTCCGCGCATTGTTCGTCATCGCCGGCAACCCGTTGGTGGTGGTGCCCAACGCCGAAGGTGTCCGTCGCGGCCTCGCCCGCGACGACCTCTTCACCGTGGTGCACGAACACTTCCTCACCGACACTGCTCGGTATGCCGATCTCGTGCTCCCCGCCACCACCCAGATCGAATCGGTCGACGTCGTCCCCGCGTGGGGTCACCTGTGGATGGGGTGGAACGAACCGGCGATCGCGCCGATCGGCGAGAGCGTCAGCAACACCGAACTCCACCGCCGGCTCGCGACCGCGATGGGATTCACCCCCGACGTCGCGCCCCATCTGCACGACGACGACATGACCGTGCTGCGCGAGACGATGCCCACCGTCGACGTCGACGCGCTCCGTCACGACGGCTGGGTGAAGGCACACTCCTACCCCGCCGACGGCCGCCCGTTCCCCGACGGCGTGTTCCCCACTGCGTCGGGCAAGGTCGAGTTCGCGAGCGAGCTGCTGGGCGCGCTCGGCCAGCCGGTGCTGCCCACGTTCGTGCCGGCGACCGAGTCCCCCGCCGGCGACCCCGACCTGGCGGCCCGTTTCCCGTTCGCGCTGCTCACCCCCAAGCAGCACACCCGCTTCCTGAACACGAGCTACTCGCCCCTGCCCAAGCACGGCCCGCTCGAAGGCGCGCCGTACGTCGAGATGGTGGCCGAGGACGCGGCGCGCCTCGGCCTCGTCGAGGGGCAGTGCGCCGTGGTGCACAACGACCGCTCCAGCCTCGAGCTGCCGGTGAAGATCACCGAACGGCTGCGGCCCGGGGTCGTCGCCGTGCCGTGGGGTTGGTGGTCGAGCCAGCACCCCGACGGGCGCACCGCCAACGCGCTCACCAACGACTCGCTCACCGACTGGGGCGGCGGCGTCGCCTACAGCTCGACGCTCGTCGCGATCCGGCCACGCTGACACCGACCGACCGCAGACCCCACCGCAGAAGGTCGTTCGGACGATCGCGCGGTCGAGGCCGACCCCCACAACGACTGCCACAACGACTGCCACAACGACTGCCACAACGACGAGGCCCGAAGGAGCAGGGGTAGCCTTGGCCCATGGCAGGCGACCTCATCTACGCGTTCCGGGTGATGCGCCTCCCCCTGCTCGACGCCGGGGGCAACGCCATCGGCCGGCTCGACGACGTGGTGGTCATCCCCGCCCGCGCCGGCGTCCCGCCCCGCGTGCTCGGTTTCGTCGCCACCAGCCAGCGGCGCCGCATCTTCGTCAACTCCGGCCGCATCGGCAGCCTCGACGGCGACGGCGCACGCCTGCGCAGCTGGGACGTCGACCTCAACCCGTTCAAGCCCCGCCAGGGCGAGATCCTCATCGGCCGCGACGTGCTCGACAGCCGCGTCGGCGACGAGACCGTCAGTGACGTGGCGCTCCGACCCGCCGGCGACGGGCGCCAGACGTGGTGGGAGATCTCCAAGATCCGCCTCGCGCGGCGCAGCGCGCTGCGCCGCCGGCCGAGCTACCGACTGCTCGACTTCGACGAGGTGCCCCAGCTGTTCGCGTCCGGCGCCGGCAGCGAGATGGCGGCGGAGGCCGCCCGCCTGCGCGACATGCACCCGAGCGACGTCGCCGGCGTCGTGCGCGCCCTGCCGCTCAACAGCCGCAA
This sequence comes from Actinomycetota bacterium, assembly GCA_963169665.1. Classification (GTDB taxonomy): domain Bacteria; phylum Actinomycetota; class Acidimicrobiia; order Acidimicrobiales; family Ilumatobacteraceae; genus VFMC01. The sequence continues at coordinate 46,916 of CAUJET010000155.1, forward strand.
GCAGCTCGCCGCGGCGATGGACGACGAACGGCTGGCCGACCTGCTCGAGGAGCTGCCCGAGTCCGAGCAGCTCCGCATGATCGAAGGCCTCGACCTCGACCGCATGATCAGCGTGCTCGAGGAGATGGAGTACGACGACCTCGCCGACCTCCTGGCCGAGATGCCCGGCGAACAGCGCACGCGCATCCTCGACGCGATGGACGACGAGGACGCCGACGTCATGCGCCGGCTGCTCTCCTACGACGAGGGCACCGCCGGCGCCCTCATGACGCCGGACATCATCATCCTCGGGCCCACCGCCACCGTGGCCGAGGCCCTCGCCGAGGTGCGCGACCCCGAGTGGTTGGTCAGCATCGCCGCCCAGGTCTTCGTCGTGCAGGCCCCGTACAAGCCGCCGACCGGCACGTATCTCGGCGTCGTGCACTTCCAGCGCCTGCTGCGCGAGCCGCCGAGCATGGAGCTCGGGCGTTGCCTCGAGCAGGAGCCCACCATCACCCCCGATCTCAGCGAACGCGAGGTCGCCGAACGGCTCGCCAGCTACAACATGCTCGCGGTCGGCGTGTGCGACGAGGCCAACCGGCTGCTCGGCGCGATCACCGTCGACGACGTGCTCGACCGCACCCTGCCCACGGGCTGGCGACAGCGACGGCGGGTGACGACGACCACGACGACCACGACAACAGCCACCTCCTCCGCAACGACGGCCACGACCGGGGGTCGTCCGTGACCCGCCGCGACGACCTCACCACGCCGCGCCAACGGCGCTTGCTCAGCATCCACTACGACCACGACGCGTTCGGCCAGTTCAGCGAGAGCGTCGCCCGTTTCATCGGCACGGCCCGGTTCCTCGTCTACCAGAGCGTGTTCTGCGCCGTGTGGGTGGTGTGGAACGTGCTCGGCCCCCGCTCGTTGCGCTTCGACGAGTGGCAGTTCATCGGCCTCACCCTGCTGCTCAGCCTGCAGGCCGCCTACGCGGCACCGCTCATCCTGCTCGCCCAGAACCGGCAGGAGTCGCGCGACCGCACCCAGTCCGAGCTCGATCGACGCGTCGCCGAACGCACCCAGGCCGACACCGAGTTCCTCGCCCGCGAACTCGCCAGCATCCGCCTGTCGCTCGCCGACGTCGCCACCACGAGCGAGATGGGTGACCACCTCGACCGCCTGTCCGAAGCGATCGAGCGGATGACCGAGCGACTCGACGAGATCGAGATCGACGCGTCGAAGCGCGCCTCGCTCGACGCGCCCCGCGATCGACCGCTGACCGACCGCTGACCGCGACCGCCCGCAGCTAGCTGTACTCGGCCGGTGAACCGGCAGCGGTCGTGCGACCGGTGAGGTGATCGACCAGGGCGAGGGTGGTGTCGCTGAAGGCGACCGGACGTTCCCACGGCACCAGGTGATCGCCGTCGATCTCGATCACGTGGGCGCGGAGCGCGGTGGCGAGTTCGCGCTGCTTGCGCGGCAGCACGAGCCGGTCGGCCGTGGTGATCAACGAACCGGCTGGCTTGCCGAGCGACGACGCCCAGTCGCGGGCGTCGTACCGGCTGAGCGCCCGACCCGCCTGCACGATCGCGAGCGGATCACCGCGACGCGTCTCGGCCTCCAACCACGGCACGTACGCCTCGAGGTCGTGACCGACGCCGAGCAGCTTGGTGATGCCGTAGCGCAGCCACCGCGGGTACGCCCACGAGCGCATGACCGGACCGATGAGTCGCACCGTCTTCCACCGGAACCGCTCGAACCGCGTGGCACGCCACTCGAGCGCGGTCGCCTGCACGACCATCGCCGCGACCGCCTCGGGGTGACGGCGCGCCAGCAGCAGACTGATCGGGCCGCCCATCGAGTAGCCGATGGTGACGACGGGACCGATGCCGAGCTCGGCGACGATCGCAGCCGCGTCGTCGGCAGCATCCTCCAGCTGGAACGGACGGGCCGTGCGCATCCCGCGACCATGGCCCCGGTGGTCGACCGCGACGAACGAGTAGTGCTCGGCGAGCGCCTCGTACGCGGTGAAGAACTGCAGGTCGCCGCTCGCCGTCCAGCCGTGGAGCAACAACAACCAGGGAGCGGTCGGATCGACATGGCGGTGGATGCGGACGAAGGCCTCGCCGCGACCGGGCAGGAGCACCGTGCGCCCGTCGGGCAACCAGGGCATCGTGAGGGTGGGGACGTTCATCGCACCCACATGCCTATCGGCGTGTGGGACCGGTCACACCCCGGCGCGCGCCACACCGGTGAACTCGTGCAACTGCACGCCGCACGACACCACCGACGCCAGGAGACGACGCGCGAGCACGGGATCCTCCCCGGCGACACTGACGCCGACCGGGACGGCACTCTCCACGGCAGCGACCGCGTGCAGCGCCGCGACCGTGCCCGCCAGGTCGCCCGTGCGACCGACGGCACCCACCACCATGGTCTCGCGGGCGCCGCTCGCGAGCGCTCCGCGTACCTCCACCCGCACGGCACCACGGTCTCCCTCGGCGTGGGGCGGCGCCAACATCGGGAGCCGAGCCGTGAGGCGGTCGCGACGGGTGGCCGAGACGCGGGCCGACACCCGTGATGCCTGTGGGAACGCACGGTGCAACAGCACGGGGTCGGCGAGCGACGCCCGGTAGCAGTCGGCCGGACCGATCGGCTCGGGGAACCAGCACAGCTCGCGTCCACTGCCACCCGGCCGTTCCACCCACTCGCCGTCGTGCCACCCCCACGACCGACCGCCGAGCGCCTCGTGGTGCTGGCGCGCGCACGCCGGCCCACCCGTGCCGTGCATCGACACGTGCACCTCGTCGACGATGTGCAGCTGCTCAGCGAGGTGGCGGGCAAGGAGCCCGGTGAGCCCGGGCGACAACGCGGCACCGACCACCAGTCGCGAGCCGGTGTCCTTGGCCGCTCGCTGCAGCCCCAGCAGCTCGAGCACGTCGCCGTGATCGTCGCTCAGCGACACCACGTGCACGCCGTCGGCGACGAGCGATGCGGTGAGGTCGTACTGCGGGCCGGGCATGGCGAGCACGACGGCGTCGGCCGCGCGGAGCTCGTCGATGCCGTCGACCACCACCCCGCCGAAGCGTCGGCGGGCACGCACGGCGGCACCGGCGGCCGGGTCGTACCAGGCGACCCGCATGCCGAGACCGGCCAGCACCCGACCGACCGACTGGCCCGTCACGCCCGCACCGCAGACGCCGACGATCGCGCCGTCCACACGGCTCGCGGAGCGAGTGGCCGTGGGGTCGCTCACTGGGGCGGCAGACGGAGCTCGCGCCAGCCGCCCTCCTGAGGTGGCACCCCGCCCTTGCCCCGCAGCCGCAGCGAGCCTGCGATCAGGCTGGCAAGGGACAGCGCGAGCAGCGCACGACGGAGGAGCTTCACCCGGCGGAGGCTAGCAAGGGTGTCGAGCGAGTGGTCCGGCGGCCCCGATCACTCACTGGTCAACGCGCTGGTCACTCGCCGTCGGCGGCGGCGAGCAGCGCGGCGAGGTCGAGCTTCGACATCGTCATCATCGCCGCCATGGCGCGCCCCGCCCGCTCGGGGTCGCCGGTCATGAGTTCCACGAAGCCGGCGGGGACCACCTGCCACGAGAAGCCGTACTTGTCCTTCAGCCACCCGCACGGTCCGGGCTGGCCGCCATCGGCCGACAGGCGCTCCCAGAAGTGGTCGACCTCCACCTGGTCCGCGCACTCGATGAGCAGTGACACCGCCTCGTCGAAGGTGAACTGCGGGCCGCCGTTGATGTGGGTCATCTGTTGGCCGTCGAGCTCGTACTCCACGGTGAGCACCATGCCCGCCTCGCGCATGCCGCCCTCCGGGTAGTGCGTGACATGGTTGATCCGCGAGTTCGGGAAGATCGACACGTAGAACTCGGCGGCCTCGAGGGCGGCGGTGTCGAACCAGAGGTTGGGCGTCAGACGAGGCATCGGGACTCCTGTGCGGTCGATCGAACGGCGCTCGGTGCGAGCGCGTCACGGGGTGGACGGCGCTCCGCCGTCGAACTCATCGGGGATCACGGTCCCGCTCATGATCCGAGCAGCGCGGTCCGCAGCCGATCGGTGTCAGCGGGCGTCCACCCTGGCGGCGGTGCGACGGCAGCCCAGGCGTCGACGAACTCGATGGAGTAGTCGTGACCGTGGCCGGCCGACGCCGAGAACCCGTTCATCAGGTCGAACGTCTCCTGCACGACCGACACGATCGGCGTCCACCGAGCGGCCGCAGGCACGTCGAGCGGCGGTGGGTTGCGCGCCCATCCTGGCGACGAGATCGCATTGTCGAACGCCCAGGTACCGATCGCATCGGACGCGTGGTGGAGGTACAGCACGCGTGGCGACACCCACGAGGCGTCGGCCGGATCGATCTCGGCCACCGCGTTGGCGACGCGCACCTCGGGGTTCGCGGCGGACGTCGGCCGCCACGGGCGACTCCCCTCGTCGCGCTCGTCGACGAGCTGCGAGAACACGGCGTTGTCGCGGGTGGGTCCGGTCCACAGCAACGCATCGGCCTGCGAGGTCATGCGGTCGATCGATGCGTCGAGGTCGTCCGCGGCGAAGGCCTCCTCGCCACCCATCGATCCCAGGCTCTCACCGAACACGACGAGCTCGGGTCGATCGTCGACCGGCAACGCGGACCACGCGGCATGGACCCCGTCGAACAGCGAGACACCCAGGCGTCGCGGGCTCTCGGTGTCGAGCAGGAACGCGATCCAGCTGGGCAGGAAGGAGTACTGCACCGACACGATCGCGGTGTCGCCGCGATACATGTGCTCGATCGCCCGCGCCGCGTCGGGGTCGACCCAACCCGTCCCGGTCGGCGTCACCACCACGAGCACCGACCGCTGGAACGCCCCGGTGCGTTCGAGCTCGGCCACGGCCAGCGCGACCCGCGCCTCGTCGTCGGGCGCCGAGTCGAGTCCCACGTACACGCGCACCGGGTCGACCACCGCGTCGCCGTTCGCCGTGGCCGCCAACTCCTCGCGGGTCGGGACACCGCCGGCGAAGTTCCGGCCCTCGTAGCCGAGGTCGTCCCACGACACGAGCGAGCCCGGCCCACCGGAGACGGTGGCCGAGGTCGGTGGTTCCACCCCGGCCCGAGTGGTGGTGTCGAAGGTGCCGAAGCTCTGGTCGGCCCACGACCCGAACCGCCCGAACGCCGCCGAGAACGACCAGACGGCGAGGACCGTGACGACGGCGACCGCCACCCATCTCGCCCACGACACCCGCAGCACTCGACCGATCCCGCGGTCGAGCAGTGTCACCAGGTGCCAGACGCTGCGGCCGATCAGCAGCAACACGGTGAGCAGCAGCGCAGTCCACAACAGCATCGGCACCATCGACCACGCCGACAGACCCGGCATCGCCACCAGCTGGCGCTGTTCACGCTGCCACCGGAGCCAGCGCACCGCGCTGATCACGATCACCGGCAGGCTGATCGTCATCAGCAGCGACACCAGGCGTTCGTGCCAGATGCTCGGCACACGTCGGCCCGTCACGAGGCGAACCCGACCGCCCGACCAGTTCAGGAACGTCCCGATCGCCAGGCCGGCGGCGGCACACAGCGCCCCGACCGCACCCTGGATCATCGGCGCCCTCGGCAGCAGCGAAGGACGCAACGACTCCCACCACAACAACAGCGCCACCGCGACCGCGGTGGCCGACACCGGCGAGACGAGTCGCTCACGGTACGAGCGGCGCGGGACCGGCAGGGCCGCCGCAGCGGCAGCGAGGGCTCGACGCTCCTCGTGCGCCACCAACGTCTCGTCGATCCAGGTGTCGATCGTCTCCCACTGGTCGTAGAGCCAGAGCTCCCGTCGATCGGGCGGCGGGATGTCCTCCGCGTGGACGCGCCACGAACGCGAGGAGATGAGATGATCCATCGGCAGGTGGCGCCAGATGTCGCGGGGCGTGGACAGCGCCTCCAGACCGACGTGTCCGACGAACACGACCGTCGCGTCGGGCGTCGCGGCGATCGCCGCGAGCGCACCGCGCGGCTTGGGGGGCAGCAGGTTCTGGAGCCTGCGGGCGCGCTCGGCCAGCTCGGGTCGTCCGGCGAGATCGAGCTGCTCGATGGCCCGTGCCCGGCGTCCCTCGGTGAAGTTGCCACCCTCGGGGAACAGCACGACGGCGTCGCGGGCCGACGCGGTGCCCGCCATCCGCTCGATCTCCGCCACCACGTCGCCGCCGGACCGACCACCCACGAAGCTCGCGCCGATCCGGTTGAGCAACACGTCGATGGCGGGGTCGAACTGGAGCAGGTCCCAGCACGATCCGCGGCCGACGAGGGACACGACCGTTCATCACCGCATCCACGATCAGGAACGAATCGCCGGCGCCGGCGTGCCGGCTGAACACCAGCACCGGTCGATCGGGACGCGGCTCGGTGAGCGGGTCGTCCTGATCGTCGAAGGTGAGGCCGAACGTGAACCTGGCCGTCGCCATCAGCCGGCGCAGGAACCACGCCATCAGCCGGTGGTGGCGATCGAGCGATCGCTCGCCACCGATCCGCCTCCCGAACCCGGCCGACAGCCACAGGACGAACAGCACCACCAGTACGGCCACCTCGAGCACGAGGTACACGAACGCGAACCACACGAGCCGGAACAATCTCCACCGACCGGGCACGAACCGCGAGATGAACCCGGCGACCACCAACCACAGCGGGAGCAGTCCGATCGCCCACACGAACAACGCGAACGTGAGCGGCACCGTGATCAGCCGTCGCGCCCACTTCGGCAACAGCAGCAGACGCATCAGCGATCGTCCGCCTCGAGACGCGCGAGGTACTCCGCGGTCGCCTCGCGCGCGCCATCGATCAGGACACGGGGATCGTCGAGGCGTCGCCAGGCCAACTGCCGCCGGTCGTCCATCGCCAACTGATGGCCACTCGGCAGGACGTGGACCACCACGTGCTCGGGCAACCCGGCGAGGAACGTGGCGAACCGATGACGACGGGCGATCTCGAACGCCACCAACGGCGCCTCGTACAGCCGACGCGGCGGGGTCAACGCCTGCTCGACGCGGCCGACCTGCAGCACGAACACCTCGGTCGCGCCCAGAGCCACCGCCCGGTCGAGCGGGATCGAGTTCACCAGCCCGCCGTCGTAGAAGTGCTCCCCGCCGATCTCGACCGCGGGGAACAGCCCAGGGATCGCGCTCGAGGCCATCAGCGCATCGACCACGAGCCCGTCGTCGAACCACCGCTCGGTCGCACCTTCGATCGATGCGGCGACGCACTGGAACGGCACGAGGAGGTCACCGAAGCGGCGATCGCCGAGCGCCGACACCGCCATCGCCCGGATCGCCTCGGGTTCGTACAGGTAGGGCCGTCGCCCCACGAACGACCGGATGCGGTCACGCAGGCGCGCCCGGATCTCGAGGGCTGCGGCCTGCTCCACCCACAGGCGCTCCAGCCGATCGACACCGGCGGACGTGGGGTCGGCCGCGACGCAGGCGCCGTTGACCGACCCGATCGAGCATCCGACGACGAGATCGGGTCGGAGGCCGTGGGCGAACAGCGCGTGCAGCATCCCCACCTGCACCGCACCCCACTTGCCCCCGCCACCGAAGACGAAGGCGCGCGACATGGGCGGCATCGTAGTGAGCAGGCCGGACCGCCGGAGCGAGTCCTGCACCACGATCGGACCCGGCCCGGGAACGACGAAGGCCCCCGGACGGGGGCCTCGTGCGAACTGCTGGTGCGGTGGTGGGGCTAACAAGAATCGAACTTGTGACCTCATCCTTATCAGGGATGCGCTCTAACCGACTGAGCTATAGCCCCGCTGTAGCGATTCGCCAGGCTATCGGGCGAGGACGGAAACACTCAACTGAGAACGCGTCGGAGTACTCCTCGCCGTCGCGCGTGTTCCGAACCGCGTCCGGCGCTCAGGGGTCGACCAGATCGGGTCAGTCCCGGTCAGGCCCGGGGCAGGCCGTCCGTGCCGTCGACGATCACCGGTGCCATCGACGGCGCCGGCGGTGCAGCGGGCGCGCCCCGCTGCTTCACGACGACCTCTTCCTCCAGCACGCTGACCCGGATGCCGCCGACGAGGTCGGTGATCAGGTTGAACAGCGTCGCCATCAGCACCGCGAACCCGGTGAGGCCGATCGCGACGAACAGGCCGCCGATCCAGGCGTTGTGGTAGATCTCGCCGCCCTTGAACTCGAAGCTCTCCCAGCCGAACTGCTCGAAGAACTTCTCGACGTTGTCGACCGTGCCCGTGGCGTGGGCCACGTTCCACAACAGCACGCCCGAGGTGAGACACACCAGGTAGAGCATCACGTCGAACACGAGCGCCACCTTGAACACGCTCCAGGTGTCGACGTGGCGGACCACTCTCGTGACCCGGCGCACACGGGGCTTCGCCCGGCGGAACACCATCGGTGCCCGCAGCGGCCGCTTCGGCAGCACCACGCCGCTCGTCTCGTCGGCCGTCTCGTTTCCGATGGTCGGAATCGCCTCTGGGACCGGCGACACCGGCACCACGGGCGGCGTGACCGGCACGATCTCCGTGCGATCGGGGGCCGGAGCGAGTGCCTCGACCTCCGGGGTCGCCACCAGCGCCGTTGGCAGATCGGCCGACACGGCCGACACGGCCGTCGCGGCATCCGTCGTCGGCGCGAGCTCGATCACGGCGGCCTCGGCCCGGCCGGTGCCGTCGACCCCGTTCGAGCCATTCGTCCCGTCGGCGCCCTCGGTGGACGCCGGTCGGGGGATGCCGTCGGTGGACGAGCCGCCGCTCGCGTCGGTGTCCCGATCGATCACGTCGGCGCCCTGACGTGCGGCCGCCGGGACGGCGAGCGGCGGATACGTCGGATCGGCCTCGACGATCGTGGGCAGGGGCATCGCGTCCGACGGGTCGTCGACCACCGCGGGCGCCTCACTCAGTTTCGCCAATCGGTCGAGGATGTCGTCGGTGCCGGTCGTGGCCGCAGCGCCTCGCTTCGTGGAGGGGCCGGCCGAACCCGCCTTCGAGACCGAGACCTTCGGTTCGCGGGTGCCGGGGCTGCCAGCGGTCGCCGCCGCGGTCTTGGCCGTCGCCTTCTTCGGGACCGCTCGGCTGGCGGTGCGCGCCACCGTCGGCTTCGGTGCGCTGGGGTCGCCGGTGGTCACGTCGACGAGCTTAGAGAACCAGGCCCCGTCGGCAGGCGCGCCTCGGGTCCGACGCCGGTCACGGTCCGTCCGAGGCACTCGCCACCGCGACCGCATCGCCCACCCGGACGGTCACCGTCACGATCGACGCCCGCTCGACGAAGGCGACCATGCGGCCACCGTTGCGCGACGCGAGGCGAGCTGCGGCTGCCGCTCCCCCGTCGAGTCCGGCCAGCGCCGCGGCGTCGGCAGCGGTCTGGGCCCGTTGTCGCTGCACCATCGCCGCCCCGAGCTCGGCCGTCGCCACCGCCGTCGTGGCGGCCAGCACCACGGCGACCGCCACCAGGAGCACCATGCTGCCCCGATCCCCTGCCCTCTCGCGCGCTCGTCGCACCCGACACCTCGCTCTCTCGATCACTCCCGATCCGTCTCGGCCTGACGGCCGTACCGGCGCCGAACGCGGCGCGATCAGGGGCACCCTCGAGGGAGGGCACAGGGACGCCGACGGACGGATCCGTCGACGTCCGCGCGGAACCGTCAGTCGCCGCCCTCGTCACCGGCGTCACCGGCGTCGACCTCGTCGTCGCTGGCGAGGATCGGCGCAACCGAGGCGACGGTCTGGCCGTCGTCGAGGCTCATCAGCCGGACGCCCGTGGCGTCGCGGCCCTGCGAGCTGATGTCGCTCACCGCCATGCGGATCATCACACCGCCGCTCGACACGGCCACGATGTCGTCGTCCTGACCGACCATGAACGCAGCGACGACCTTGCCCTTCTTGCCGGTGAGCTTGATGCCGATCACACCGATGCCACCGCGGCCCTGGGTGTTGAACTTGTCGAGGTCGGTGCGCTTGCCGTAGCCCGACTCGGTGATCAACAGGATCGCCGTGTCGTTGCGGGCGACGTCGACGCTGACCACCTCGTCGCCGGGTCGGAGCTTCATGCCACGGACACCGCCCGCGTTGCGGCCCATCGGGCGCACCTCGTCCTCGTTGAACCGGATGGTCATGCCGCTGCGCGCCACCATGAAGATGTCGTCGGTGCCGCTGGTCTCGATCACCTTCACCAGCTCGTCACCGTCGCGCAGGTTGATCGCGATCAGGCCGTCACGACGCGACGAGTCGTACTCGTTGAACGCGGTCTTCTTCACCGTGCCGTTGCGGGTGGCGAAGAACAGGTTGCGCTCGCCGGCGAAGTCGCGCGTGTCGATGATCGCCTCGATCGTCTCGCCGGCCTGCAACGGCAGCAGGTTGACGATCGGCATGCCCTTCGCGGTGCGCTCACGCTCGGGGATGTCCATCGCCCGCAGGCGATAGACCTTGCCCCGGTTGCTGAAGAACAGCAGGAACGCGTGCGCCGTGGTGAAGATGACGTTGCGCACGATGTCGTCGGTCTTGAGCTTCGCCCCGCTCACGCCGCGACCGCCGCGGCCCTGGGTCTTGAAGTTCCCGGCCGGGACGGCCTTCACGTACTGGGCCTGCGTCATCACGATGACGAGTTCCTTGTCCTCGACGAGGTCCTCGATGCTCATCTCGCCGGTGTCGAACGCGACCTGGCAGACCCGCGGGGTGGCGAACTCGTCCCTGATCGCGAGCATCTCGCTCTTGATCACGCCGCGCAGCTTCTCGTCGGAGTCGAGGATGCTCTGCAGCTCGGTGATGCGCTCCTGCAGTTCCTGCATCTCGCGCTCGAGGTCGATCCGGCTGAGCCGGGTGAGTTGGCGCAGCTGCATGTCGAGGATGTCGACGGCCTGGATCTCGGAGAACTCGTACGGCGGCGCCATCAGCTGTTCCTTCGCCGATCCCGCGTCCTCGCTCGCCCGGATGAGGGCGATGATCTGGTCGATGACGTTGAGCGCCTTGAGGCGACCCTCGACCTTGTGGGCACGGTCCTTCGCCCGCTGCAACCGGAACTCGGTCCGCCGGGTGATGACCTCCACCTGGTGGCGGATGTAGCCCTGCAGCGCGGTGGTGAGGTTGAGCGTGCGCGGCACGCCGTCGACGAGGGCCACCATGTTCACGCCGAAGCTGGTCTGCAGCTGGGTGAGTTTGAACAGGTTGTTGAGCACCACGTTGGGGTTCGCGTCGCGCTTGAGGCTCACGACCAGCTCGGTCTTGCCACCGGCCGAGCCGTCGTTGACGTCGCTGATGCCGTCGAGCTCACCGGAGTCGACGAGCTCCTGGATGCGGCCGGCGATCGACGAGCAGCTCGTCTGGTACGGCAGCTCGGTGACCACGATCTGGTAGCCGCCCTTGCGGGTCTCCTCGATGCTGGCGGTGGCGCGCATCTTCACGCTGCCGCGACCGGTGCGGTACGCATCCATGATCCCGGCGCGGCCGAGGATCGAACCGCCCGTCGGGAAGTCGGGACCCTTCACGAACTGCATCAGGTCGTCGGGCGTCGCGTCGGGATGATCGATCAGGTGCACCGTTGCGTCGATCACCTCGCCGAGGTTGTGCGGCGGGATGTTGGTGGCCATGCCGACCGCGATGCCCTGGCTGCCGTTGACGAGCAGGTTGGGGAACCTCGCCGGCAGGACCGTCGGCTCCTCGCGGCTCGCGTCGTAGGTGGCGACCATGTCGACGGTGTTCTCGTCGATGTCGGCGAGGAGCTGCATCGCCAACGGGTGCAGGCGGCACTCGGTGTAGCGCGAGGCAGCGGGACCGAAGTCGGGGGAGCCGTAGTTGCCGTGGAAGTCGATGAGGGGGTGGCGCAGCGAGAACGGCTGGGCCATGCGGACGAGGGCGTCATAGATCGCGCTGTCGCCGTGCGGGTGGTACTTCGCCATCGTGTCGCCGCTGACGCGGGCCGACTTCACGAACGGGCGGTCGGGACGGAAGCCCTGCTCGTCCATGTCCCAGATGATGCGGCGGTGCACCGGCTTGAGGCCGTCGCGCACGTCGGGCAGGGCGCGCGACATGATGACCGACATCGCGTAGTCGAGGAAGCTGCGCTCCATCTCGTCCTGCAGCGCGACGGGCTGCACCGCGAGCGACGGGTCGCGCTCGACGGCGCCACCCGAACCGCCGGCGGCATCGGTCGTGTCGGGGAGCTCGCCCTCGCCGGAGGGGTCGGACGCGTCGTCCGGCTCGATGGGCTCGTCGGGGGGATTGGGGGTGTCGCTCATCAGAAGTCGAGGTTCCTCACGTCACGGGCGTTGGTCACGATGAAGTTCTTGCGCAGGTCGACGTCGTCGCCCATGAGCACGCTCATCATCTCGTCGGCGATGGCGGCCTGTTCGACCTCCACCTGCAACAGGGTGCGCGTGGACGCATCCATGGTGGTCGGCTTGAGTTCTTCCCAGTCCATCTCGCCCAGGCCCTTCAGGCGCTGGAACTCCTTCTTGTGGTTGGGATGGCTCTCGAGGAACGCCGCCTTCGCGTGCTCGTCCTTCAGGTAGATCTTCTCCTTGCCGACCACGGTGGAGAACAGCGGCGGCTGGGCGATGTACACGTATCCGGCCTCGACCAGCGCACGCATCTGCCGGTAGAAGAACGTGAGCAGCAGGGTGCGGATGTGGCTGCCGTCGACGTCGGCGTCGGCCAGCAGGATGATCTTGTGGTAGCGGGCCTTCGAGGCATCGAACTCGTCGCCCACGCCGCCGCCGATCGCGGTGATGAGGCTCTGGACCTCGTTGTTCTTCAACATCTTGTCGAGGCGGGCCCGCTCGACGTTGAGGATCTTGCCGCGGATGGGCAGCAGCGCCTGGGTGCGCGGATCACGAGCGTTGAGCGCCGAGCCGCCGGCCGAGTCGCCCTCGACGATGAACAGCTCGCTCTCCTCGGGGTTGCCGCTCGAGCAGTCCTTCAACTTGTCGGGCATGCCCGCACCGGCGAGGGCCGTCTTGCGGCGGATCGCGTTGCGGGCGTTCTTCGCCGCGACGCGGGCCTGGGCCGCGGCCTGGGCCTTCTTCACGAGGCGGTTGGCCTCGGTGGGGTTCTCCTCGAGCCACTCGGCGAGCCGCTCGTTGGTGGCCTTCTGCACGAACGAGCGCATCGGGACGTTGCCGAGCTTGGCCTTGGTCTGGCCCTCGAACTGCGGCTCGCGCAGCTTCACGGCCACGATCGCCGTGATGCCCTCGCGGATGTCCTCGCCGAGGAGGTTCTCGTCCTTCTCCTTCAGCAGGTTCTTCGTGCGCGCGTACTTGTTGACCGTGGCGGTGAGGGCCGTCTTGAAGCCCTCGACGTGCATGCCGCCTTCGATGGTGGAGATGCCGTTCGCGTAGCCGTGGATGCCCTCGTGGTATCCGGTGTTCCACTGGATCGCGATGTCGAGGGTCTGGCCGCCCTCGGTGTCCTCGTCCTCGTAGTGGGCGACCTTGCTGAACAGTGCCTCCTTCGACATGTTCAGGTGCTTCACGAAGTCGACGATGCCGCCCTTGTACTGGTACGTGACCTGCTGCTCACGGCCGGCCCGCTCGTCGGTGAACGCGATCTCGAGGCCCTTGTTCAGGAAGGCCATGGTCTGCAGGCGCTCGAGCACGGTGCGGGCGACGAACTCGGTGCCCTCGGCCACGAAGATCGTGGGATCGGGCCAGAACGACACCGAGGTGCCGTTCACCCGGGTGTCGGCGGGCGTGGGACCCACGTCGGCGAGGCTGCCCTGGGGCTTGCCCCCCTTTGCGTACTCCTGCTGGTACCGCCGACCACCGCGGTCGATCTCGATGAGCAGCCGCTCGCTCAGCGCGTTGACGACGCTGACGCCCACACCGTGGAGACCGCCGGACACCTTGTAGCCCTCGCCACCGAACTTGCCGCCGGCGTGGAGGACCGTGAGCACGACCTCGGCCGCGCTCTTGCCCTGATGAGGTCCACTCGGGTACGGATCGACCGGGATGCCACGGCCGTTGTCGTCGACGCGGCAGCCCCCGTCGGCCAGGAGTGTGACGCCGATGCGGGTGCAGTACCCCGCCATCGCCTCGTCGACGGAGTTGTCGACGACCTCCCAGATCAGGTGGTGGAGACCCTGGAGACCGGTCGATCCGATGTACATGCCGGGGCGTTTCCGGACCGGATCGAGGCCCTCCAGGACCTGGATGTCCTTGGCGCCGTAATCGGCTGTTGCCTTGTTGGTGTCGCTGGACACTCACACCTCGAGTCATCAAGTGGGGACGAACGCGTCGACGGTCGGACAGCACGCTGGAAAACGTGCGCTGACCTGCGACGACATGATTGGCGACGAGCTGCTGGCGACGGCACGAGGGGTGCCGCGAGCACGGGCCGCGATATGGCCGTCAGTCTACCGTGGGGGTGCCACGGACGGGTGGAGCCTCCGCGGTTCCGGACGGGTCCGGCGGTGCCCGTCGCACCCCGGTCACGCTGCGTGTTCGCGCGATTTTCGGCGCCTCGACGGCGGGTCGTTCAGGACCGCTTGACCCGGATCTCGAACTGCCGGATCGTGGCCCCTGCGACGTCGTGTAGCCGCTCGCGCAGATCGGCCTCGAGGAACTTCAGCTGGGTCGCCCACGCCGGGTCGTCGACCTCCACCACGAGGCGGTCGCCGTCGAGTTTCACCGGCTGCACGTGGGCCGCGACCGCGGGTCCGACCACCTCGTCCCACCGGCCGAACACGCCGCCCATCGCCTGCGCCGGCACTGCGCCGGCGCGCGCCGACTCCGGTCCGCGCAGCGACCGGACCACCCCGGTGAGGGCGTCGCGCAGGGGCATCGGCTCAGTCGCCATCGGCGTCCACCGTAGCGGCGTCGACCGACGGGAGGTCCGGGGCGACCGACTCGACCACCGAGCCAGCCACCGTGCCGGCCACGATGCGGACGGTCGCATCCGGGTGTGCTGCGTCAGGCAGCGGCGACGCGGTGGTGAGCACCACCTGGCCAGGGGGCAGGTGGTGCAACAGTGCCGTGGCACGCTGGGCGTCGAGTTCGCTCAGGACGTCGTCGAGGATGAGCACCGGCGCGCTCCCGGTCCGGTCGGTGATGAGCCGATGGGCACCGAGGCGCAGCGCGAGGGCCAGGGTGCGCTGTTCGCCCTGAGAGGCGTGGGTCCGCGCCGGCATGCCGTTCACCATCAGCTCGACGTCGTCACGGTGCGGACCGACCGTCGACACGC
Organism: Actinomycetota bacterium; assembly: GCA_963169665.1. Lineage (GTDB taxonomy): Bacteria > Actinomycetota > Acidimicrobiia > Acidimicrobiales > Ilumatobacteraceae > VFMC01. Next base: position 62,055 of record CAUJET010000155.1, read on the forward strand.
CGCGGCGCACGTCGTCGGTGCGCGACTCGGCGAGTGCCGTGGCCAGTCCCCGCTGACGCCACGGCGGTTCGTAGCGCAGCTCGATCGGGGTGACGATGCCCGCGAGGTGCTCGTAGGCCTCCTGCACCATCGGGTCGAGGCGAGCGACGAGCACCGATCGGGCGTGGCCGAACTGGTCACCGAGTTGGGCGAGCTTGGCGTCCCACACGTCGAGGGTGATCTCGGCGGCCTCGTCGAGACGACCGTTGGCCTGCTTGAGCAGGGTGTTCCGCTGTCGCACCACCCGGTCGAGCTCGAGCCGCATGGCGTCGTACTTGAGCGCCAGGGCGACGAGGGTGTCGTCGAGGAAGCGACGCCGCTCCCCCGGGCCCTCCTTCACGAGCGCCAGGTCGTCGGGCGAGAACACGCTCACCCGCACCACGCCGAGCAGGTCGCGCGTGCGCGGCAGCTTCTGGCGGTTGACCAACACCCGGTTGCGACCCGAGCGGTTGAGCTCGGCCTCCACGAGCACCTCCCGCCCGTCCTCCTGCAGCACCGTCGCGCGGATGATCGCGGTGTCGGCGCCCATCCGGATCAGGGCGTCGGCCGGGGCACCGCGGAAGCTGTCGAGCGTCGACAGGTACCCGAGGGCCTCGGCGAAGTTGGTCTTGCCCTGGCCGTTGAGGCCGACGACGGCGGTGGTGCCCGACGTGAGGCCGAACGACGCCGAGACGTAGTTGCGGTAGTCGACGAGGTCGAGCCGGGTGACGATCATCGCCGCCCCGACGAACAGGACCCCGACGAACAGGACCCCGACGATCGGCGCGTGAGCGTGCCGGGGCGGCAGCGGGCGCCGCCGCGGGCGATCACGGGACGCGGACGGGCATCAACAGGTACAGGTAGTCGTCGGACCCCACGCCGCGCACGACGGCCGGCTTGAGCGCGTCGATCGTGGACAGCGTGATCTGGTCGGACGACACGGCCTCGACACCCGCGGCCAGGTAGTCGGGGTTGAACGCCACGGTCAGGTCGGAACCCGCGGCGCTCGCGTCGAGCTCCTCGGTCGCGTTGCCGACGTCCTGGGTGATCGCAGTGAGTTTCAACCCGTCGGCCGCGATCGACAGGCGCACCGGCGTGGCATCGCGAGCGAGGATCTTCACGCGGCGGATGGCCTCGAGCAGCGGCTCGCGGTCGACGGTGAGCACGTTGGGGTGGCTCGCCGGGATGAGCTGGCGATAGTTCGGGAACTCGCCCTCGATCAGGCGGGTGGTGAGCCGCGTGGTGCCGATCTCGAACGTGGCGTCGCGCTCGCCGAGGCGGAGCACGAGTTCCTCGCCGAGGCCGAGCACGCGCTGCAGCTCGTTCAAGGCACGGCCGGGCACCAGGACCTTCTGGTCGGCGCCGAGGACGCTGACACCGGGCAGGTCGCGGACCGCGAGCCGGTACGAGTCGGTGGCGACGAGGCGCAGACCGTCGTTCTCGGCCGTGAGCAGCACGCCCGTGAGGATCGGGCGGGCCTCGTCGGTGCTGGCGGCGCGCACCACCTGGCGCAGCGCCTCGCCGAAGGCGGCGGCGTTGATCGTGACCGCGCTCGAGGCCGGGGCCGACAGGCGCGGGTAGTCGTCGAGCGAGAGCGGACGGACGCTGAACTGCGACCGACCCCCGCTGATCTTCACGTCGTCGTCGGTGACGTCGACCTCGACCTTGCCGGCGGGCAGGGAACGCACGATGTCGCTCGACAGCCGGGCCGGCAGCACGACGCCACCGTCGGCCTCGCCGCCGACCGCGATCTCGAGCTGGATCGTGAGATCGAGATCGGTCCCCGTGACGGTGAGCTGGTCGCCCGACAGTTCGAGCCGCAGGCCCGACAGCACCGGCAGGGTGCCCGTACGACCGGTGGCGGCCCGCCCCGCAGTGGCCAGTGCCTCGGCCAGGGTCTCACGCTCGCAACGGAACTTCACAGGTCAACCTTTCTCACCACGTATGTGTTCTGAAAAGACAATAAAGGTAATAAGGGCTGTGGATTGTGCACAACCACGCGTCGGGGCAGCGTAGGGCCGATTCCTGCGTGCACACCTCTGTCCACCACCGTGCACAGGCAGGAAACCACACGGGTGTGCTTCGGTGGACATCGCGCGTGTCATCCCCCGCGAACGGACGTTCGTCCCCAGGTTCCCCCCAGCGCTCGAGCGTGTGTTTCGCGCGGTGCGCGCGGTCATGCCCACGGAGATCAGCTGGTCTTCAGTCGTTGGACGAGGTCGGTCACCTGGTCGTAGATCTGCTTGCGTTCCTTCATCAGCCGCTGGATCTTGTCGACGGCGTGGATGACGGTGGTGTGATCGCGGCCGCCGAAGAGGCGGGCAATGCTCGGGTACGACAGGTCGGTCAGCTCGCGGAACACGTACATCGCGGTCTGTCGGGCCGTCACGAGGGGACGCTGCCGGCTCTTGCTGCGCAGCGCCTCGACACTGAAGCCGAGGATGACCGCGATCTCGGCGAGGAGCTCCTCGTCGGTGCGGGTCTTCACCTGGCTGCCGGTCATCAGATCGCCCAGCAGCTGTTCGGCCAGGTGGGTGCTGATCGGCACATGGTTCAAGCTGGCGTAGGCCGTCACCCGGATGAGCGCACCCTCGAGCTCACGGATGTTGCTCGTGATGCGCGAGGCGATGAACTCGAGGGTTTCCGCCGGCACCGGGCTGCGGTCGCGCTCGGCCTTGTTGCGCAGGATCGCGAGGCGGGTCTCGAGGTCGGGCGGCTGGATGTCGGTGATGAGGCCCCACTTGAAGCGACCGCGCAACCGTTCCTCGAGGGTGGGGATGGCGTCGGGCATCCGGTCGCTCGACATCACGATCTGCTTGTTCGCGCCGTGCAACGAGTTGAACGTGTGGAAGAACTCCTCCTGGAGACCTTCCTTGCCCTCCATGAACTGGATGTCGTCGATGAGCAGCACGTCGATGTCGCGATAGCGCCGCTTGAAGTTGGCGATGGTGTTGGTACGGATGCCGTCGACGTACTCGTTCAGGAACGTCTCGGTGCTCACGTACCGCACGATGTCGTGCTGGTAGTGGTGGTGCACGTAGTGCCCGATGGCGTGCAGCAGGTGCGTCTTGCCGAGACCGGCCGAGCCGTAGATGAACAGCGGGTTGTAGCTGCGACCAGGGGTTTCGGCCACGCGCAGCGCGGCGGCGAGGGCGAACTGGTTCGACGCACCCTTCACGAAGGTCTCGAACGTGTACCGGGGGTTGAGACCGGCCAGGTCGAGCGCCTGGTTGCCATGGTTGCTGGTCGACGACATGCCGCTGCTGCGGCGGTCGTCGCGATCGGCCCGCTCCTCGCGATCGCGTCGATCCAGTCGGTCCTCGCGGTCGCGATCACTGCGCTCCATGCGGTCGCCGTAGTCGGATCGTTCCCCCCGCTCGCGCTCGCCCCGGTCGGCGCGGTCGCGGTCGTTGCGATCGGACCAGTCGTTGCGGTCTCCCCGCTCGCCCCGGTCGCGGTCGCCCGACCCGATCCGGCCCGAGTCGCCGTCGAGGTCGAACGGCTCGACGAGTTGCACCTCCACCACCAGTTGGCGGCCGGCGACACCGATCTCCTCCATCGCGTCGCGCACGAGGGGCAGGTAGCGCGACAGGATGCGGTCGCGGGTGTGCCCGTTGGGGGCGCTCAGCCGCAACAGGCTGGGGTCGCTCTCGAGGGCCACGACGTCCTGGAAGGTGGAGAACCAGACGGCTTCGGACACCTGGGCCCGCAGGAGTTGGGCGACGGCTGTCCACACCTGTTCCGTGTCGCTCACCTGCACCTCCTCCCTCGTCGTCGGACCACTGTCCACATCGTTGTCCACAACTGTGGACGACCGCCAGTCCGCGGGCGCTGTGGCTGTGTGCACTCGAGGGCGGGGCCCGTGGGCGGATTCCTCGTGCCACGTGCTGCCAACGTGCTGCCAACGTGGTGCCACTGGGGGCGTGCGCCGTCGGAAGGTGTGCAACCTAGCAGTCGCGCGGCCTCCGCGGGAACGGGAGGTCCCCCGCCACCGCACAGGGAGCGTGCATCCCACCTGCTAGATCGCGCGGGATGGCCACCTCCCACCGGCCGTGGTCCCGGCTCGCGTCTCGCAGGCCGTGTTGCCGACGGTGTGGCCGACCCCTAACCTGTGCAAGTTCTCATCACTCGTGGTGGGCGATCGTGCTCCGGTGCGGCCGTCCGCGCGGCCGCCCCTCGTGGCGTCAGCCGCCGCGAGCGCTGGATCATGATGTCCCCCCACAGCGGGAGCTGTGGCCGTCTGAGGAGGGTCCGCGTTGAAGCGCACCTACCAACCGAACAACCGTCGCCGGGCTCGCAAGCACGGCTTCCGCAACCGCATGAGCACCCGTGCAGGTCGTGCCGTGCTGAAGGCTCGGCGGGACAAGGGCCGCCACAAGCTGTCGGCTTGATCTGGCGCATCCGGGAGCGGAGCGTCTTCGCGCGCCTGTCGCAGGACGGCGCCCGAGCCCGGGCCGGAGTGTTGTGGTGCACCTTTCTCCCCGATCCGTCCGCGTCGCCGCCTCGCGTGGCGTTTGCGATCGGCCGCGCCGTGGGCCCGGCCGTCGTCCGCAACCAGGTACGGCGGCGTCTGCGCGCCCTGTTGTCGGCCGCCCCGGCGGACGCGACCTTGCCACCGGGCTGGTACCTGGTGGGCGGCCGTCCCACCGTCGCCGCACGTACGTTTCCCCAGCTGAGCTCCGACGTCGAGGCGCTGATCGCTTCCGTCCGAGCGCAGACACGGCGGCTCGCCGCCGCGGAGCACCAGTCGGAGCACCAGTCGGCCATCCGGGCGAACGTCAGTTCGGCACCGGCGAGCCCACCCGCCTGATGCGTGCGGTGCTCTGGTACCAGCGTGCCGTCGACGGACGGCCGTCGCCGTGCCGGTTCACCCCCACCTGCTCGTCCTACGCCCTCGAAGCGCTCCACACCCACGGCACCGGTCGCGGCCTCTGGCTCACCGTGCGTCGGTTGGTGCGGTGCCGCCCCTTCGGCCCCTCCGGTTGGGATCCCGTCCCTGAGCCGGCTGATCGGGTCGACCCGACGGCACCTCCTCGTTCCACCCGATCCGAGTCCGGATCCATGAGAAAGCGACGCCGCGCATGATCGCACTCGGCCTGTTCGAAGGTCCCGCCTGGCTGCTGGCGAAGTTCTACGACTTCACCCACAACTACATCCTCGCCATCTCGCTGATCGCCCTCGTGGTGATGCTGATCACTGCGCCGCTCCAGCTCAAGGCCACCAAGGGCATGCTGGAGATGCAGCGCCTTCAGCCCGAGCTGCGCAAGCTCCAGCAGGAGCACCGCGGCGACCGGCAGAAGCTCAACGAAGAGATGATGAAGCTCTACCAGGAGCACAAGGTCAACCCGTTGGCCTCCTGCTTCCCGCTGCTGCTGCAGTTCCCGGTGTTCATCATCATGTTCCGCGTGCTCCACGGCCTCACCCGTGAGGTCACCTGTGGCACCGCCGACCTGTCGCCCAATGCGATCGAGCTCTGCGCCAACGCCCCGGCCGGGACCAAGGTCTTCTATCCCGACTTCATCGACTCGGGCACCGAGCTCTACCAGTCGCTCGCCGGGAAGACGGAGATGCTCGCATGGGGCCTCGACCTGGCCAAGCGGCCGTTCGAGGTGATCGGCGAGTCGTTCGGCAAGGGCCTCGTCTACGCACTGCTCGTGATCGCCCTGGGCGCCCTCTACTTCGTCCAGCAGCGCATGGTGGCCGCCCGGGCCAGCGTGAGCCCGACGATGTCGCCGGCCCAGCAGAAGATCATGCAGTACCTGCCGGTGGTCTTCGCCGTCTTCCTCGTCTTCTACCTCACCGGTCTCGTCATCTACTACATGGCTCAGGCGATCTTCCGCATCGGTCTGCAGTACTACATCACCAAGCGCTTCTACGCCGGTGAGCACTCGCTCGGTCGGCAGGCGCAGGCCGCCGGGGAGCGGGCCCGCGAGATGTCGAAGACCGACGGCGGGGGCGGCGGCCTGTTCGCCCAGGCCAAGCGGGATCTCGCCGCTGCCAAGGAGCCCCAGGGCAAGCCTGCGGCGAAGGGAGCCGCAGCGCCGGCGCCCGGCACCTCCAAGCGGGTCACCCCACCCAAGAACAAGCCGACCGCGTCCGGTCGGGTCACGCGTCCGCCGTCGACCGGGAAGGCCACCAAGCCCACCCCACCGACGCGTCCGGCGCCCAAGAAGAAGTCGTAGGTCAACTGATGGAATGGGTGGAAACCACTGCGAAGTCCGTGGAAGAGGCCAAGAACATGGCGCTCGACCAGCTCGGCGTGGCCGAGGACGATGCCGAGATCGTGGTGCTCGACGAGCCCCGTGCCGGCCTGTTCGGCCGCGTCCGCGGCGAGGCCCGTGTGCGTGCCCGGGTGCGCCCCACCACGCCGCGCCCGAAGCTCGATCGACGTGATCGCAAGAAGGGCAAGGGCGACAAGGCCGAGGCCGGCGCCTCGGAGTCGGGCGCCGACGCCGATCAGGCACCCGCTGCGCCGCGAGGCCGCGGTGGGCGGGCCACGAGCGAGGCCGCAGCCGGTGAGGCGGGGCCGAAGGCGCCCCGCACCCGCAAGCCCAAGGCCGCACCGGCGGCAACAGCAGCAGCACCCGCAGCCGGCGCCGAACGCGACCACTTCGACGTGTTCGAGGACTCGAACGGGTCGTCGAACGGAACGGACGAGGCGGCGAGCGGCGACGAGCGGCCGGCTCGCGCTCCTCGCGGTGGCCGTCAGCGCAAGGACGGAGCGCGCGCAGCGAACGCTGCGAGCGCGAATCAGGATCAGTCGAGCAGGGATCAGTCGAGCAAGGAGATCATCGTGGATGCAGAGCAGGTTGGCGAAGAGGCACGCACCTTCGTGCAGGGCGTCGTCGACGCATTCGGGCTCACGGGCACGGCTGCGGTGCGCCGCGACGGCGACGATCTCGAGGTGACGGTGGACGGCAGCGACCTCGGCCTGCTGGTCGGTCCTCGCGGCTCCACCCTCCAGGCGCTGCAGGAACTGGCCCGCGTGGCCGCCCAGCGTCGTCTCGGCGACCACGACACCCGGCTGCGCGTCGACGTCGGCGGCTACCGCGAGCGTCGCAAGGAAGCCCTCACCCGCTTCGCCCATCAGGTCGCCGACCAGGTGATCGCCGACGGGACTGCCAAGCGGCTCGAGCCGATGTCGTCGTCGGACCGCAAGGTGATCCACGACGTGCTCTCCGAGGTCGACGGAGTGGTCACCCGCTCCGAGGGTGACGATCCGCGCCGGTGTGTGGTCATCGCTCCGGCGAATGACTGACCCGGCGTCGCCCACCACTCGGCGCTGCGGCGCTCCCCCATCGCCACGGGCGCACGTCGAGTCGACCGCGCGCTCGGTGATCATCACATCGACCGTCGAGTCGGGCCGTGTCCGCACCTGACCCGGTCGACCACGTCCTCCCGGTCCTGCGCCATGTGCTGGCGGAGATCCAGCGGCGAGGCGCGATCGGCCGGGTGGCCATCGACGAGGCCATCGCCCACGCCGATGAGTACGTGGCGGCACTGCCCGTTGACCTCGTCGGGGGCGACCTCGTCGACCTGGGATCCGGCGGCGGACTGCCGGGCCTGGTGATCGTCGCCCGCCGGCCCGATCTCCGCGTCACCCTGGTGGAGCGGCGCGACAAACGCGCTGACCTGCTGCGATTCGGCGTGCGCGGCCTCGACGCCACCGATCGTGTCGAGGTGGTCGCCGCCGATGTCCAGCAGGTCGTGCGTCGCTCCCCGGGCGCGTTCGACGTGGTCTCCGCTCGCTCCTTCGGCCCGGTGCTCGAGGTGATGCGGCTCGCGACCCAATTGCTGCGACCGGGCGGTTGCCTGCTCGTGAGCGAGCCCCCGGAGGGCACGCCTCGAATCGATCCGGACGAGGTCACGTCGCTGGGAATGGTCGACGATGGCCAGGTTCGAGGCCCGGCCGGCGCCGTCCACCGGTGGCGGATGCTCCCGACCGAGTGATGCGCCGATGAGGCGGTGTGCCACCCTCTCGGTGACCGCTCCCCCGTCGCCGTCTTGCCATCGGCAGTACGCAGCCGCCGGGACGACATCGCCAAAAGGATGACAGCGCACCACACCGGGCGATCGCCGGCGGCACGACGTTCGAGCGGCTGGGACTGTGTCGCCGTCGGGCTCGGCCCATCGCTCGGCAAGACGACGACGTGTTGGAGCACCGTCTCCCGTCGTGCCACACCACCGGGCAGATCCGCGACCCTGGTGTGGCGCCGGTGCGCTCGCCGGTGGGGTGAACGGCTGGTGGTGGTCCCGCAGGTGTGTGGGCCCCCGGGAGCGTCGCAATGCCCGTCACCGATGTGACCGTCAGGCGTCCGTACCGTTGGTCGAGCATCGACCACGGCGGGATCTGCCGAGTCGGAACGGGTGCAGTTCCACGTGGAACCGTCGAGGGTCCGATCGATGCGTCTTGCTGGTCGGATGACCATTGACGGTTCGACAGGACCGCTCAGCCGTGCGGAGCACGTCGGACGGTTCGTGGCGTGGAACACCTGCCGTGACGTGCAGTCCCGACCGGTGGGGAGTGGGCTGCCTGGTCACACGATCGCCGAACGTCGCGCCACCTGGAACGGTTGCCGGTTCGGCATGCCTCGGCCCCTCCACCGTGGTGGTGCTCGCGCGCGTGGAGAGTAGGAGGTGACGTTCGATGGTGTCGCTGAGTGCGGACGTGTGGCCGGACCCTCTGTTCCACGTGGAACGGAGGGTGTCGTGACACCGTGAGGCTGGTGATGGGCGATGGTCTCCCGGGCGCCGTCGTGGTTCCACGTGGAACGATCACGCCGCCCTCTCACCGGGTCGCCGTGCTGGATGCCAGCTGGCGGCGTCGAGTGCGACGCACGGCGTTCCACGTGGAACAGATGGATCCGAGCGTGGCAGATGCCGTCAGTCAGCGCGTTCGGTCGACGCCGTGGGGACCGGCCCCCGAAGGTTCCACGTGAAACCAAGTTCGGATCGATGCCTGCAACAGCGCCGAGTGGCCGTCGGCAGAGTCATGGTGCGGCACGCGGGGCCGGTGGATGTTTCACGTGGAACAACTGGTGGTGGGGCGGCGCGCTGACCTGTCCGTGGAGGGACTGCTCGGACGACGACGCGGCACGGGTGACGTTGACCGGCGATGGAGCCGAGGCGGGATGTGCGCCCGATCGGCCCTGTCGCATCTCGACCGTGACATCGGGGGCGACGTTCCACGTGGAACAGTCCAGGCCAAGTTCTGGTGCTCGGAACCGGTCAGGCGTCGTGGCGGACCAGTACCAAGCCTCAGTGAACGCCGCGCACGTGGACCGTCGTGTTCCACGTGGAACGCAGGCGGTCCACGCCGAACCGGGTCAGGATGGTCTGGAGGTCCGCCGCCGATGACGTGGCGAGTGCGTCTCGGTTTTCCGGGTCGCTCCACGTGGAACGATCGAGACACGCCGGCGGCTCGATCGTCGGGCTCACCGGGGGCCTGCCGACGACCGACCGCCCCAGGTGGGCCAGACGGGCGGTGCGGCGGCAACGGATGTCGGCGCGTGTCGGGGTCCGGGGTTCCACGTGGAACAGCAGCGCACGTCATGGGGGAGCACGGCCGATCACTCGTGGCGCACAGGTACCCGCCGCCGAGCCGCGTCGGGCATCCCCGCAGGTCGGGTCGATGCTCCAGTGCACGCTGCCGCGGCCTCGCCCACCGTTGATCGGCCCGAGTCGATGGTGGTCTGATCGACGGGGCGGCGATCACGGCCGGTCGGCCTCCTCCGCAGCGATCCGAGGGCGTTCCACGTGGAACCACATCGGACACGTCGACGGAGTTCCGATCGGCCAGCCGGTGAGCTGCTGACACGTCGCTGACCAGGCGCGATACACCGACCGAAGGTCGTTCCTGGGGCCGCCGGCGTTGGCCCGAGGTCGGGCGCAGGCATGTGAGATCCTCGTGGTCGTCACGAGAGAAACACCAGCGTGCGACGAATGTTGCTATCCTGCTGGCGCAGCAGCTGCACGTGCCGGGGGGCCAGGTCGACTCGATCGCTCGCCGGACGTCGACGTGCTGCCGTCCGCCGACCAGGAGCTGAGGTCTCATGTCACCGAGCGAGTCGATTGATTCGGGGGATCCGAGCAGCGGTATCTCCCCGGACACATCGAGCGTCCCGACCGGCCGCCCGCTGCCCCGGGTGATTGCCGTTGCCAACCAAAAAGGTGGGGTCGGCAAGACCACCACCACCGTCAACCTCGGCGCCTGTCTCGCCGAACTCGGGTTTCGCACCCTCGTGATCGACCTCGACCCGCAGGGCAACGCCTCCACGGGTCTCGGGATCGAGAACCGTGGGCTCGAGACGTCGATGTACCACGTCATCATGCACGACGTGCCGCTCGAGGACTGCGTGGAGCCGTCGGCGGTCAAGAACCTGTTCGTCGCACCGGCGAGTCTCGACCTGGCCGGCGCGGAGATCGAGCTCGTCCCGGCGTTCAGTCGGGAGAATCGCCTCCGCCGTGCGATCGAGGCGGTGCTCGACGACTACGACTATGTGCTGATCGACTGCCCGCCATCGCTCGGTCTGCTCACCGTGAACGGGCTGAACGCAGCCAGCGAGGTGCTGGTCCCGATCCAGTGCGAGTACTACGCACTCGAGGGCCTCGGCCAACTCTTGCGCAACGTCGACCTGGTGAAGCGCAATCTCAACCCGAAGCTCGAGGTCAGCACCATCGTCTGTGTGATGTACGACGCGCGGACCAAGCTGGCCGATCAGGTGGTGCACGAGGTGCGCGAGCACTTCGGTGACAAGGTGTGTCGAACGGTGGTCCCGCGGACGGTGCGTCTGTCGGAGGCCCCGTCGTTCGGGCAGCCGATCATCACCTTCGATCCCACGTCCCGGGGCGCGGTGGCATACCGCGAGGTCGCAAAGGAGGTCGCTCGTGGCTCGTCCCGGCGGATTGGGTAAGGGCCTCAGCGCGCTCATCCCGACAACACCGGTCGCGTCGACCGGGACGTCGGGCGACGGCGGCGCAGGCGACGGGGGACCGGAGGGTGCTCGGCTCGAGGAACTTCCGATCGATGCGATCGTCCCGAACCCGAATCAACCCCGTGTGCACTTCGACGAGGAGTCGCTCTCCGATCTGTCGTCGTCGATCCGCGAGTTGGGCGTACTCCAGCCGATCCTGGTGCGCCCCGTCGGTGATGGCTACGAGTTGCTCGCCGGCGAGCGTCGGTGGCGTGCCGCGCGGCGCGCCGGCCTGTCGGTCATCCCTGCGGTCGTGCGCACCACCGATGATCTCGGTTCGGTCGAGCGCGCGCTGGTGGAGAACCTCCACCGCCAGGACCTGACGCCCCTCGAGGAGGCGGCGGCCTATCAACAGTTGATCGAGGACTTCCACTTCACGCACGAGCAGGTGGCCACCCGCGTGGGCAAGAGCCGCTCCGCGGTCAGCAACATGTTGCGGTTGCTGTCGCTGCCGGCGTCGATCCAGCACCTGCTCGGCGACGGCCGGTTGTCGGCCGGGCACGCGAAGGCGCTGCTCGGCACACCGGATCGGGCCTTCCAGGAGCAGTTGGCCCGACGTGCGGTGGCCGAGGGCTGGCCGGTGCGTGCGGTGGAAGAGGCGGTGCGCGACCGGAGCAGCGGTCTCGGCGGGGGCGTGACCGACGGCGACGCCGCGACCGATGCGTCACCGTCATCCACAGGCTCCTCGACCGCCAAGCCGGGTGGACGACTGCGCCCACCAGGGCTGTTGGAGCTCGAGGAGCTCCTGGCCGACTGTTTGTCCACCAGGGTGGCGGTCAGCATGGGGACAAAGCGCGGCAAGCTCGTGATCGAGTTCGCAGATCTTGAGGATCTCGAGCGCCTGTATCACCTGATGAGCGGGGGTGCCGCCGCACAATCGGCCGCACTGGGTGACGACTGACCGCTGTCAGTGATGTCTCACGCGCGAGTTCCACGTGAGCGTTACGCACATCTGGTGGACAAAGCTGTGGATAAACCCTCGATGTCCGCCCAGAACCCACAGATCTCTCAGGCTCAGGTGGAGCGTGTGCACAGGGTCATCCACTGCCGGACGGCGTCGACGACCCGGGTGCTCACCTCCGGGGCGGCATCGACAGCGGTACGTACCGGTGCGAGCATCACCAACACGGCCGGCATTCGCGTCTCGCGCAACACGGTGAGACGCATCCCGCACGGAGCCGCCACGGGCAGCCCCGCCTCGCGGAGCTCGTCGGACAGGCATCCCGCGAGTCCGCGGCCGCCGATCGATTCGAACGTGGGCACTTTGTAGAAGTGCACGACGGTGTCGTCGGCCCGGCTCGCCTCGAACCCGAGGTAGAGGTGGGCGTTGAACTGATTCGCGGTGCGGGCCTGCACCACGGCATCGGGCTCGTCGAGCGGCACCACGTGGGCACCGGCGAAGCGGAGCTCGCGGCTCACCGCTCGGGTGATGCTGCTCAGCCCGCCGAACTGGCCCACGACCACCCGGAGGGAACCGAGCGAGGTGGGCGCCTGTCGCAGGCGCTCGCGCTCGCGGACCGCGGAGATGCCCGGGCCCTGGCCGGTCTGGCCGATCACGCGGCTGAGCGCACGCACCGTCTCCGTGCCGCACACCCCGTCGTTCGGGAGCCCGCAGTTCGACTGGAAGTCGTCGAGCGCCTTGGCGGTCAACGGTCCGAAGATGCCGTCGACCCGGCCGCAATCGAAGCCCAGACGCGCCAATGACGCCTGGAGTTCCCCGACGTCGTCACCGCGCAGATTGGGAGACGTGAGCAGGAGCAACCGGTCGCCCAACTTCCAGTTCGCCTCGACCAGGGCCTTCCAGCAGTCCTCGTCGCACACCCCGGTGACCCGTAGGCCGCGCTGGTGCTGGAAGGCGCGCAGCGCCATCTCGGTGGCCGCGCAGAACGTGCCCACCTGCGCCGATGCGCCGACGGGGAAGCCTGCGGCTGCGAGCCGGCGCTGCAGATCGCGGACGGGTTCGCCGCGCTGGCCCGACGTCAGTGGGAAGGAGGCAGAAATTCCTGGAGCTCCTGCAGCAGGGCACCCTTGCCCTTGGCCCCGACCAGGCGCTTGGCGACCTGGCCCTTGTCGAACACCAGGAGGGTCGGGATGCTCATCACGTTGAAGCGCATCGCGAGGTCGGGGTTCTCGTCGACGTTGAGCTTGGCGATGGTGATCTTGCCGGCCTGTTCGGTGGCGATCTCGCCGAGGATCGGAGCGATCATCTTGCAGGGACCGCACCATTCGGCCCAGAAGTCGACGACGACGGCGGTGTCGCTCGCCCCGACGGTCTCGTCGAAGTTGGACGTGGTGAGGGTGACGATGCCATCGGCCATGGCGGATCCTTTCGAAGGTCCTGGTTCCTGACGGGCTCCGGTGTGGAGGCCCGACGGGGACACGGAATTGTAACAAGTCACAACCGGCGAGCACCGTGCGGCATTCCGGGACTTCTGTCCCGATCCGGTGAACGATGCAGCAGTGGGGTCGGCGAGGGCAACCCGGGCGAGGCCCGGCGAGGTCAGCCGTGCTGGGCTTCGAGCCAGCGCTCCGCGTCGATCGCGGCCATGCAGCCCGAGCCGGCGGCAGTGATCGCCTGTCGGTAGGTGTGGTCCTGCACGTCACCGCAGGCGAACACGCCGTCGACGTTGGTGTAGGACGACCCCGGCTTGGTGACGAGGTAGCCGCTGTCCTCCATGTCGAGCACGCCGGTGAACAGGTCGGTGTTCGGACGGTGGCCGATGGCCACGAACAACCCGGTGACGGGCAGGGTGGAGGTCTCACCGGTGACGGTGTTGCGCAGCACGGCCCCTTCGAGCTTGTGCTCGCCGATGAGGTCGTCGACCGCGGTGTTCCACACCATCTCGATCTTCGGGTGGTTGAGGGCACGCTCCTGCATGATCTTCGAGGCGCGCAGGCTGTCGCGGCGGTGGATCAGGTACACCTTCGACGCGAACTTGGTGAGGAACGTGGCCTCCTCGACGGCCGAGTCGCCGCCACCGACCACGGCGATCTCCTGGCCGCGGAAGAAGAACCCGTCGCAGGTGGCGCAGGTGGACAGACCGTGGCCGAGCAGCAGGGGCTCCTTCTCGAGCCCGAGCATGAGGCTCTGCGCGCCGGTGGAGACGATGATCGAGTCGGCGAGGTACAGCTCGTCGCGGACCCAGACCTTGAACGGGCGCTCGCTGAAGTCGATGGCGGTGGCCTTCGCGGTGAGGAACTCGGCGCCGAAGCGGCCGGCCTGCTCGCGGAACTTCATCATCAGCTCAGGGCCCATGATGCCCTCGGGGAAGCCCGGGAAGTTCTCGACCTCGGTGGTGAGCATGAGCTGGCCGCCGGGCTGGTCGCTGGTACTCGACGGCTCACCTTCGATGACCAGCGGGGCGAGGCTGGCGCGGGCCGTGTAGATGGCCGCGGTGAGCCCGGCGGGGCCGGATCCGATGATGATGACGTTGCGGACGTTGGTGCTGGTATCGGTGGTCACGAGGTTGCCTCTGGCTGGGGGGTGTGGCGCTTGCGCATGCAGAACAACCCGGCCAGGAACAAGATTCCACCCATCACCATGTACGACACCCACACGCTCGAATCACGGTCGATCGCGCCACCGATGTTCACCAGGCGCTGCAGGAGCTTGGTGCCGAGGATGACCGCGAGGATGCCGGCCGCGATGGAGGTGAACCCGACGATGACGCCGAAGACGATGCCGCGCACGGCCACCACGGCCTTGCCCGTCACCTTGTCGCGCACCATGCCGACGTATCGGTCGACGAGGTTGGCGAGCTCGGGAGCCCAGTTGGGGTTGTTCAGCGGATTGCCGGCCATATACGGCTGAGCCTAACCCGGCTGAGGTCAGGGGGTGGCGGTGGCGAGCACCGCGCAGCCGGCGTCGAGGTCGAGGGCGCGCACCTCACCGGTCTGCGGATCGCGCACCACGACGGCGGGCGTGCCCTGGTAGGTCACCTCGCCGACGGCCTCGTCGCCCTCGGCGACGCAGGGGAGCGCCAGACCGGGCAGCGGGAGGATCGGCTGTTGGGTGTTCGCGTAGTCGAGCAGCGCCTGCGGCGTCGTGATCGCGACGACCAGATCGGCCGCACCGCTGATGCTGTCGGCCGAGTTCTCCGGTGCCGGAGCCTCCGTGGCGGCCGGCGCTTCGGTGACCTCGGACGCCGCTGCTGACTCCGTGGCCGCGGGGGAGGCCGTGCTGAACGCCGCATCGCCGGCCTCGCCGGTGGGGTCGGCACCGCCCATCGGCGCCGCTTCGGCCGACTCCATCATCGGCGTGGCCGGGTCGTCGGCGACGCGCGCGGCATCGGGTAGCGGGGACTTGGCGGCTGCCTCGGGCGCGATCGCGGTGGACTCCTCGTCGGAGCCGCCCATCGAGCCGAGTCCCCCGACGACGAGCGCGCCGACGAAGAGCACCCCGACGGCCGCGGCGACGCCGGTGAGCAGGCGATACGTGCGTCGTCGTCGCTCGAAGCGGATCACGTTGCCAGGCGCGGGCGTGGGTGCCGCGGCGATCCCGTCGACGGCATCGGCCGCAGCTCCCTCGGTCTGGTGTTCGGTCTGGTGTTCGGCCTGCAGGAGATCGAAGGCTGCCATCGCCGCGGCGAGGGCGTCCTCACGTGCCTGGGCAGGGACGGCCACGTCGGCGAGGGCCGTCCGCTGGTCGCGCCAGACGTCGAGGAGTTCGCGCAGCGCCGGATCGGCATCGACCCGCGCCACGTCGTCGGCCGTCGCCGTGCCGTCGAGGAGCGCGCTCACGGCGAGGAGGTCCTCGTCGGGCAGCTGGGGGTCGAGTGGGTCGTGGTTCATGGTCAGCGAGGGGTCATCAGGGGTCAGCGAGAGGTTGGACGTTCGTCGGGGTCGGTCTGGTTCCCGGCTCGCACGATCTGGGCCAGCGCCGCCCGACCGCGGGCGATGCGGCTCTTGACCGTACCGATGGGGACGCCGAGGGTGTCGGCGATCTCGGCGTAGTCGAGGTCGCCCACGTCGCGCAGCACGAGCGGCACCCGGAACTCCTCGGGGACCTGGCGCAACGCCTGCTCGAGTTGGTCGCGGTCGGCCACCAGGTCGATGCCGCGGGCGCTGTCGGGGTCGGCGACGCGTGGGTCGTGGTCGGTTCCGCCGAGTTCGTGGTCGTCGGTGTCGGCGAGCACCGGGCGACGGCGGCGTCGACGCAGTTCGTCGAGGCTGGCGTTGGTGGCGATTCGGTACACCCAGGTGGCGAAGGACGATCGCCCGTCGAACTTCGCCAACCCGCGGACGACGGCCAGCAGGGCCTCCTGGGCGGCGTCGGCCGCGTCGGCGTCGCTGCCGGTGATGCGTCGGCACACCGCGAAGATGCGGTCGTACTGCGAGCGCAGCAGCGTGTCCATCGCCGTGCGATCGCCGCCGACGGCGGCCTCGATCAGGCGCTGCTCGGCCGCTCGCGCTGCCGACCGGTCGTCGTCGATCGTGTCGCCGTCGGTCGCCTCGTCGGCATCGGGGGTGTCGGGGGTGTCGGGGGAGTGCACGTGACCGTCTCGACCGTCAGGCCAGGGGCGCGAACTGGACCTCGGCGATCGCGCCGCTGTTCGGGAACTCGGGCGTACACGCACCGCTCGGCCCGACCTCGGTGAAGACGATCGCGATGTGCAGGGCGGCGCTCATCACGGGGAACTCGAGCGTGGCAGGCTCGGCTCCGGACTGCGATCCGACCGGCTCTCCCCACGCCTCGAAGGTGGCCGGGATCGCGTCGTTCGCGAGGCTCGTGTAGACGCGGACGGTCCACGACGACGAGGCGATGTCGACGGTGATGCTGCCCGCGGCCGGCTGCTGCAGGGTGATGGCCACCCCGACCGGGCGGCCGTCGAGATCCATCGAGCCGTAGCACTCGGTGCGCCAGAAGGTGCCCTGGTCGCCGTCGATCATCAGGTCGACGAGCTCGTCGTTCTCGGCCGGGTCGTCGGGGTCGAGGTCGTAGGTCCGCACGCTGCGGAACATCGCGGTCGATGCGGGCGCCGCGGTCTCCGGGACGGGTCCGGCGCTGGCGATCTCGGCGGGCGGCGCCACGGTGGCGGTCGCCGCGGCAGGGTCGACCGACGTGGGGGTGGGGAACTCGCCGCCGTCGCTGTCGGCGCCGATCGTGTTCCACAGCACCGCGCTCACGATGGTCGCGACGAGCAGCAGGCCACCGACCACGATCAGCGATGGGCCGCGGCGGTGCTCGAACTTGCGGTTGGGCCGTCGCGAGATGGGCGCCGACCCGGTGGGGGTGCGGTCGCGATCGACGCGGACGGGCGGGCCGGCGGGCCGGCCACCGGTGGTGCGCGGCGGGGTGGCGCCGGGCCGTCCGGGCGTGGTGGGCACCGGCCCGGTCGGGCGACGGTCCTGGCGGACGCCGGCGCCGCCCTGCGACACGGGCGCTGCGATTGCGGCGCCGGCCGCGACGGCACCGGTGACGGGTGCCCCGACGGGATCTCGCGTCGGCATCGGGTGGGTGACGGCCTGGTCGTAGGGCTTGCGCAGCGTGGGATCGATCGGCAGCGGGCGCGGTGTGCTGCCCGATCCGGTGACGTCGTCGAGCACGGGCACCGTCGGGTCGTTGGCCCGGGCAGAGACATCCGTGAGCGCGGCGCGGACGGCCGCGCCCGACGGGTAGCGCTGGTCGGGCCGGCGCGCGAGGAGCCGGTGGATCAGCTCGGGCAGGCCGGCGGGCAAGGTCGGCCGCAGCCGGGTGATGTCGGTCGGATCGCGCTGCAGGCGTGCGAGCGCGGTGTCGGCGTCGTTCTGCCCGAGGAAGGGCACCCTGCCCGCGAGGCACTCGTACAGGACGAGGCCCAGCGAGTAGAGGTCGGCTCGGCCGTCGAGGCGCTTGCCGCGTACCTGTTCGGGCGACAGGTACTTCGCCGTCCCCATCATGATGTTGTCGTTGGTGAGGTCGTCGCCGGTGGGCTCGAGACCCTTGGCGATACCGAAGTCGGTGAGCAGCACCCTGCCGTCGGGGGTGATGAGGATGTTGCCGGGCTTGACGTCGCGGTGGACCATGCCCGCCTGGTGAGCGGCGTCGAGTGCGCCGGCGACGCACGAGCCGATGTGGATCGTCAGCTCGGGGCTCAGTTTCTTCTGCTCGTCGAGCAGTTGGCGCAGGCTCTTGCCGTTCACCAGCTGCATCACGACGGCCTGCCGGCCGTTGTCCTCGATCGCGTCGTACACCGCGACGATGTTCGGGTGGTTCAGCTGGGCGACGGCGATGGCCTCGCGCCGGAAGCGTTCGGCCACGACGGGATCGCTTGCCAGGTTGGGCTTGAGCAGCTTGATCGCGACGTGTCGTGACAACGACAGGTCGGTGCCCAGCCACACCTCGGCCATGCCCCCTTGCGCGAGCCGACGCTCCAGGCGATAGCGCTGGGCGAGGACTGCCGGCGGCAGCGGCGGGGGGCTGGTGGTCGTGGACATGTCCGCTCGTGAACGCTAGTGGCGGGCACCTCTCAGGTCCCGGCAATCGGCCAGGATCGGCCAGGATCGGCCAGGACGCCCTGGCAGGGCCGGGCGACGGGCGGGTCAGCCCTCGTGGAAGGCGATGCCGATGGTGCCGCGGCCGGCGTGGGTGCCGACGACGGGACCGATGTCGCCGATCACGATCTCGCCGGCGTAGTGGGGGCGGAGCAGTTCGACGAACTGATCGACGTCGCTGCAGTCCGCATGGAGGACGGCGAGGTTCTCGACCGTGCCGCCGGCGGCGGTGATCGACTGCAGCTTCTCGACGAGGAACGCGAGCGCCTTCGAGCGGGTGCGCTGCTTGCCGCCCTGCTCGACCTTGCCGTCGCGCACCTCGATGATCGGCTTGATCGCGAGGGCCGAGGCGAGCAGTGCCCGGGCGCCACCGATGCGGCCGCCCTTCTTCAGGTTGTCGAGCGTGTCGAGGGCGCCCCACACGCGGGTGCGTTGGGCGAGGTCGCGGGCCCGGTCGGCCACCGTGGTGGCGTCGGCGCCGTCGCGGGCCAGGCGTGCGCAGTCGGCCACGATCATGCCGAGGCCGAGGGTGCAGTTGCGGCTGTCGACGACGGTGACCGGGATCTCGGCGGCGACCGAACGGGCAGCGAGTTCGGCGCTCTGCATGGTTGCCGAGAGCGCGGCGCTCAGCGAGACCACGACGATCGCCGTGGCGCCATCGCCCGCGAGCCTCCGGTAGGCGACCTCGAACTGGCCCGGTGCCGGCGCGGCGGTCTCGGGGAGCTGGGGCAACGTGGCGCAGCGGGCCCAGAACTCGGCCGGCGTGAGATCGCGACGGTCGACGAACTCCTCGTCGCCCATCCGGATGGTGAGCGGGACGATCTCGATGCCGAGCTCGTCGACCACGGACTGGGGGAGGTCGCAGGCCGAGTCGGTGACGACTCGGACGGACGATCGGGCGGGCGGTCCAGCAGGTGAGGTGCTCACGAGGGCGGAAGGCTACTGGCCGCCGCATCGGGCGAGACCTCGCCGTCCGGCGCGATCGGCATGACCGTTGCCGCCGATGTGACCGATGGATCGCGGTGATTGGCCGGATGGCGCGACTGGTGGCGCGCCGCAGCCGTCTTGCGGCGGCTCGACCGGGCGTGGTGGACCCACCAGGTGACCACCAGCAACAGGCCGGCACCGGTGATGAGCTGACCGAGACCGGCGAAGGAGTTCACGCGCGCGGTGAGCACGACCTCCGGCACCAGCTGCACTTCGCGGTTCTCCGCCGGCGCGTAGATCCTGAGGAACACGCTCGACTTGCCGTTGCTCAACGCCTCGACGTCGACGACGACGTCTGTCTCGCCCTGCGCTTCGACGGTGACGATCTGATCACCGTTCGGGAAACGCATCTTCGGCGAGCTCAGGTTCACCCGCACCTGCAGCGTCTGGGCGGACGTGTTCGCGAGGGAGAACCGGAGCTTGCTCTCGCGGCCGGTGAGGGTGAACGCGAAGGGCTCCGGCGCCACGATCGCCTCGCGGTAGCCGGCGAAGTCCTCGTCCAGCCGCTCGACGGCGGCGTCGGCCTGTTCGTCGGTGACCGCCGTCGACGGCAGTGCCTCCAACGTGGCCGACCACCGGACGATGTCGGGCGCTCCTTCGGGCAGCATGCTGGCGTACGCCAGGACGTCGGCGGTGACGTCGTCGAGCCGCTCGATGCGACCCGTCAGGTCCGGCCCTGCCGAGTCGGGCAGGGTGAGTGTGACGAGCCGGCCGTCGTTGAGCAGCGTGGTGGTGTTGGTGCCCAGCTCACGCGGCGACACGACCTGCAGCGACGGCGAGCCGAGGAGCAGGGGCGCCAGTTCGCTGACGAAGGTGGCGTCGGGGATGCCGAGGTCGGGCAGGGCGAGGATCACGCCGTGCTGGTCGACCGCGCCGCCGTCGATGTCGATGTCGCGGGCGAGTACGACGAGTTCGGCTGCGACCTCGATCGCGGTGAGCACCGGATCGTCGGCGCCACGCACCATCTGCGTCCCGAGGAAGTCGTCGACGATGGCGGCGGGCACGGTCTGGCCGTCGTCGAGGTCGACGGTGACGAGCTGGCTGATGTCGGTGAAGTCGAGCAGGCTGCCGTCGAGATCGGTGTAGAAGTCGTAGGGCAGCACGAGCATGCGCGCGCCGAGGTTTCGCTGCATGGCTGCGCCGTCGCTGCTGAGCCGGTCGTCGACGAGCGCGACCGATCGGTCGATCGTCGTCGTGGCGAGGGCGTCGCCGAGGATGTCCTCCCCCTGGCGCAGCCAGTCGCCGTATCGGGCGTCCTCGCCGGCGGCGGCCGCCGCCGACGGATCGAGCGGGAGGCGGGGGGCGGCGATCAACTCGCTGCCGGTGAGCCCGGGCACCAGGGCCGCGGCGAGTTCGGGGTCGTCGGCGAGCACGGCCTGCAGCACCGACGGCTCGACCTGGACGCCGCGCGGGACGGTGGTGCCCGCTGCTGCGCCGGCTGCGTCGAGGGCCGCGAGCGTGGCCGCGAGGTCGGTGAGTTCGGCGTCGGCGGTGCCGCTCACGGTCACCGCACCATCGACGCCGATCGATGGCAGCGACAGTTGGCGTGTGACGAACGCGACGGACAGCGGCGGAGCGCTCGAGGGCACCGACGGCAGGCGGTTGACGTAGGTGGTGACCTCACCCTTGGGGCGGTCGTCGAGCCGGAGTTCGAGCAGCACCGGGTGCACGCCCGATTGCGACATCTGCAGGGCCTCTGGCGTGCGGGTGAGCGACTCGGTGGGGACGCGCACGGTGATGGCGCCGTCTGCGACCGCGAGCAGGTTGGGGTCGGCGGCGGCGGGGTCGAGGCCGATGTCGAAGGAGTCCTCGGTGCGGGTGAGTTCGCCCCGGGTCGACTGCTGGAACTGGAACCGGTCGGCGATGGCCCGATGGCTCGTCACGACGAGGACCGAACGTTCGTCGAAGTCGGCGACCTCCACGCCGACGGGGAGGGCGAGGACGACATCGAAGCTGCCGTCGATGGCGACGGTGAAGGTCTGGTCGATCACCGAGAGCTCGTCCGTGGCGCGCGCGACGGGACCGGCGGCGATCGGTGCCTCGGCCGCGCTCCGGGTGCTCCCGCCGACGAGCAGCAGCGCGGTCGCGCCGGTGCCGAGGGCGCCGACGAGACGCCAGCACGGGCGTCGGACCGATCGGGTCGACCTCCGGCTCACGACGCGACGGGTCCCTCGTAGACCCGGAGTCGTTCGGGAAGCTCGACGAAGCCGTGCCGTTGGTAGAGCTCGAGCGCTGCGGTGTTCTCGACGTGGGTGTTGACGAAGGCGCGCGTGACCCGCGACCGGCGCATCCATCGCATCGAATCGAGCAGCAGCGAGGTCGCGATGCCCTGGCGGTGCGCGGCGGGATCGACCGCGAGCCGCTGCACGTAGCCGGTGCGCGCCGCCCGGCCGGACACCAAGAACGCGACGAGCTCGCCGTCCACGCGAACGGTGCGGGCGCGATGTGAGGGGGTGGCATGGCGGATGTCGGCGAGCATCTCGGCGTCGAGCGCCCAGTTGGCACCGAAGGCGGCGAGGTCGATCGCCGCGATGGCGGCGAGTTCGTCGGTGCGCAGGCGAGCCGTGCGGTGGGCCGACGGACCGAGCGCGAACGGGGCGTTGACGTCGAGCAGGGCGAGTTCCTGGACGCAGCGCAGGCCGGCACGGTCCGCCTGGCCGGCCTGGCGAGGCGAGAGTGCACCGGTGCGCAGGTGCGTGAAGCCGTGCTCCGCGAGCGCCGTGCGCCAGACGCGGTAGTGGTCGGGGGTGGGCACCGCCGTGCCGTCGAGCACGACGATCTGGGCCATGGACGGGTTGCCCGCGCAGGGGTGTGCCCGCGCCGGCACCGGCGTGCCGCGCAGGGGGATGTTGCCCGTCCGGCCAGGGTCGGGCCGCGAGGACGCAGCGTTCGCCGGCGAGCGCGAAGATCGGAGCACTCGGCTCATTCCCCCAGGACGGTAGCGTCGGAGACGTGTCCGTGCTGTTCAGTACCCATGCCGCGTACCTCGAACATCTGGCAGGCCCGCGCCACCCCGAACGTCCCGAGCGGCTGCAGGCCGTGCTGTCGGGCATCAAGCGGTACGCATCGGCCGATGCGCTGATCCCGTTGGAGCCGATCGCGGCCACCCACGTCGATCTCGAGCGGGTGCACCCGCGTGCCTACCTCGATCGGATCGAGCACATCTCCACCTCAGGTGGCGGCCGGCTCGACCCCGACACCTATGCCTCGCCCGGCACGTGGCGCGCGGCCACGCTCGCTGCGGGTGCCGGGCTCACGGCTGCCGAGGCGTTGCGCCGTGGTGAGGGCGATGCCGCGTTCTGCGCGGTGCGCCCGCCGGGCCATCACGCCAACCAGACCGAGTCGATGGGGTTCTGCCTCATCTCCAACGTGGCCGTCCTCGCCGCGTCGCTCGCCGACCAGGGCGAGCGCGTGCTGATCCTCGACTACGACGCGCATCACGGCAACGGCACGCAGGACGTCTTCTACCACGACCCCCGCGTGCTGTTCGTGAGCCTGCACCAGTGGCCGCTCTACCCGGGCACGGGCCGGCACACCGAGGTGGGCAGCGGTGCCGGCGAGGGGTTCACCATGAACGTGCCGCTGCCGCCGGGCACCACCGGCGACGTGTATCTGCGTGCGTTCGACGAGTTGATCGCGCCGCGTGTCGAGGCGTTCGCGCCCACCTGGTTGATCATCTCGGCGGGTTTCGACGGCCACCGCTTCGACCCGATCACCGAGCTGGGTCTCACCTCGGGCGACTACATCGCGCTCACCAAGCGGGCGCTGCAGTGGGCGCCGCCCGGTCGGCGGATCGTCATGCTCGAGGGCGGCTACGACCTCGATGCCCTCGCCTGGTGCGCGGCCGGCGTCGTCGGGGTGCTCGCCGGGGAGGATCCCGAACCGATCGACATGACCGAGTCGGAGACGTCCGGTGGGCCGGGCGCCCGCCAACTCGACGCGATCACGTCGTTCTGGCGCGAGCGTCAGCCCGATCGGTGAACGCACCGCGCCCGGACGTTCCGTCGGACCGTGCTCCGTTCGATGAAGCGGACGCGAAGGATCCGATGTCGGCACTGCTGGGTTCACCGAACGTCGCCGCGGTGCTCGACGAAGTCGCACCACTGGCCGAACGATTCAGCGCATCGGGGCACCGGCTGTTCCTCGTGGGTGGCTCCGTACGCGATCTCGTCACGACCGTCGTGCGGCCCGATGCACCGCCGCCGGGCGACGTCGATCTCGATGCGACGACGACGGCTCGCCCGAAGGAGATCAAGCAGCTCCTCCAGGGCTGGGCCGACGCGATCTGGACCCAGGGGGAGCGGTTCGGGACGATCGGCGCGATGAAGCGCGTCGACGTGAACGGCGTGCTCGTCGAGCGAGTGTTCGAGATCACGACGCATCGCGCCGAGGCCTATCGCGACGACTCTCGTAAACCGGACGTGGCGTTCTCCGACGACATCGCGGCGGATCTGTCGCGTCGCGACTTCACGGTGAACGCGATGGCGATCGAGGTCACCTCGCCGTTGCCGGTGCTGGTCGATCCCTTCGCCGGTGCGGCCGATCTGGCCGCACGCGTGCTGCGCACACCGCTCACCCCGGCCGAGAGCTTCAGCGACGATCCCCTGCGGATGCTGCGCGCGGCCAGGTTCATCACCCGCTACGACCTCGTGCCGGAGCCGGAGCTGCTCGGTGCCGTCGAGTCGATGGCCGAACGGCTGTCGATCGTGTCGGCGGAGCGGATCCGTGACGAGCTCGACAAGCTGCTCGGCGCCGCAACACCGCATGCGGGTCTGCGGTTCGTGTTCGCAACGGGACTCGGCCGACAGGCCCTGCCGGAGGTGGCTGCGCTCGCCGGCGAGACGGTCGGCCGGTCGCGTCACGGTGACGCGTTGACGCACACGCTCGCGGTGGTGGCCTCGCTGCCGGCGGGCTCCGACGATCGGCATCTCCGCTGGTCCGCCCTGTTCACCGCCCTCGGCCCGGCGGTGGCGAGGGCACGGATGCGCTCGCTCCGTTCGTCGCTCGCCTCGATCGAGGCGATCGGCAACCTGGTGGCCACGAAGGACCGACTGACCGCCGGCCCGTCCACCACGGCCCCGGCCGCAGCGGTCGGCTGGCACGACGGCGAGCTCCGCCGGTTGATCCGCGATGCCGGGCCGTGGTTCGACCAGGCGGTCCAGCTGGCGAGGGCCGACGCCGTCCAGCAGGTCGACGGTGCGGGGGCCGAGGTGATGGCGGTGATCGACGATGCCGTCGCCCGCCTCGCCTCGCTCGCCGCGAAGGAGGACCTCGGGTCGATGCAGCCCGAGCTCGACGGTGCTGCGGTGATGGCGGTGCTCGGTCTCGAACCGGGCCGTGCGGTCGGCCGGGCGATGCAGTTCCTCACCGAGCTCCGGCTCGACGCCGGGCCGGTCGGGCCGGACGAAGCAACCGATCGCCTCATAGAGTGGTGGACCGACCACTCTTCATGATAGGATCCCCCGCGATCGGGCGGGGGTGACGCATGGGGCAACCGGGGTCGGCAGACGTGAGGCCATCGCTCGCGCCCGTCGGGCCCGTCGGCGACGAATCGGCAGCGGTCCCCAGTGGTCGACTCGTGCTCGTCGTGCTGGTCACCGTGTTCGCGGGCGTCTCCACCGAGACAGCCCTCCACGGCACCGACCTCGAGCGCTGGGGTGCCGCATCGAACACCGCCCTCGTCGTCGCAGCGGGTGTCGCGACACTGTCGATGTCGTGGCGATCGACCGTCGACCGTCGCGCCATCGCCCGACTGTTCGCCCTCGCCACCGGCTCGTGGGCCCTCGCTCAACTGCTGCGGGTGACGATGCACGTGGGATGGGGCGTGGACGCCTGGCCGACCGCCGTCGACGCCTCGTTCGTGGTCACCCCGCTGCTCGTGCTCGGCGCGTTGCTCATCCGCCTGTGGCGGTATCCGTCGGTACGGCGCATGGCGCTCGCCGTCGACAGCCTCGTGATGGCGGTGTCGATCGTGTTCGTCATCTGGGAGCTGTGGTTGCGCGACCGGGCCGCCGGTCTCGCGGTCGCCGATCAACTGGTGCTCGTCGGCCTGCCCGTCGTCGACATCGCCGTGGCCTCGCTCGCGATCGTGATGGTGTTCCAGCAACGCTCACCCACGATCCTCGTGATCGCCGCGCTGCTCGTGTGTTTCGCCGCCGGCGACACGATCTCGTCGTTGAGCGGCGGTCCGTTCGGCGGTGTCGGCGGCATCGCGGCCGTGGTGTGCTGGGGCGCGTTCCTCGTGCTGCTGACCGCGCTCGCCGGCCGTGCGTCGCGCCGGGGCGAGGACAGCCATCGCCCGGAGGTGATCCGCATGGTCGCGGTCTATCTGCCGGCGACGGTGTCGATGGCCATGGCGGTCAGCAAGTACCTGATCGGCGACCACCCGGTCAGCGCGTTCTCGGGCGCGCTGTCGATCGTCTTCGTCCTCGCCGTCACGATCGACCAGGGTGTGCGCGCCTGGGAGAGTTCGGAGTACTCCCAGCAGCTCACCCGCACCATCGGCGAGCTCGGCACGAAGGAACGCCAGCTGCGCAACCTGCTCGACGACCTCCCCGAGGCGGTCGTGGTGATCGACCGCGGCGGGGTGATCCGCGACGCGAACGCCGCGGCGCAGCGGCTCACCGCGCGGTCGGCCAATGAACTGATCGGGCGCGACTTCCGCGACCTGATCGCTGCGCCGTCCCGTGACCTCGCTGCTTCGCTCTGGCAGCACGTGCAGTCCGGGGGAGGATTCGACGGTGCCCCGGTGACCCTGCCGCTCGCCCCGCCGGCGCGACCCGACCTCATCGTCGCGGTCGACGCGATGCTGCCTGTCCGCGATCCGGAGGAGGTGGTGGTGTCGCTGCGCGACGTCTCGGCCAGCTTGCGCGAGGCGGCGGCACTCGAGCGTGCCCGTGAACGGTTCCGGCTCGCGTTCCACGGCGCACCGACGGGCATGACGTTGGCGACCGTCGACGCCGGACGCATCGTCGACGTCAACGACACGATGCTCACCATGATGCGCACCACTCGCGACGAACTCGTCGGGCGCACGATCCGCGACATCACCCACCCCGACGACTGGGTGCGCAACGACCTGCTGCTCGTGCGCGCCGCGGCCGGCTCGATCGACGACTACGCGATCGAGAAGCGCTACGTGCGTGACGACGGATCGGTCGTGTGGGCGAACACGTCGGTCTCGGTGTTCGAGGACAACGGCGAGCGGCTCGCGATCGCCCACGTCCAGGACATCACCGAGCAGCGTCGCAGCGCCGAGCAGCTGCGGTGGGCGGCCACGCACGACGAGCTGACCCGCCTGCCCAACCGCTCGCAGTTCACCGCCGAACTCACCGAGCGGCTCGCGGCGGCACCGCTCGGCACCACGGCCGTGCTGTTCGTCGACCTCGACAACTTCAAGGTCGTCAACGACTCGCTCGGCCACGCCATCGGCGACCAGCTCCTGAAGGGGATGACCCAGCGGCTCCGCGCCGTGCTCCGCGACCACGACATGCTCAGCCGCTTCGGCGGCGACGAGTTCATCGTCATGCTCAGCGACTACCACGGCGATCTCCCGCCGCTCGCGATGGCCGAACGGCTGCGCACCGAGATCGCCAGGCCCCTCACGCTCGACGGGGTGGAGCTGTTCGTCACCGGCAGCATCGGGATCGCGGTCGCCGACCGACCCGACGCGACGGCGAGCGACCTGCTGCGCGACGCCGACGCAGCGATGTACCGGGCGAAGGCTCGCGGCCGCGACTGCGTCGAGGTCTTCGCCCAGGGCGTGCACGACGCGTCGGTCGCCACCCTGCGCACCACCAACGAGCTTCGGCGAGGCATCGAGCGCGACGAGATCGTCCCGTACTACCAACCGATCGTCGACCTCGACTCGGGCGTGCTCACCGGCTTCGAGGTGCTCGCCCGGTGGCGCCACCCCGACCGTGGTCTGCTCGGCCCCGACCAGTTCCTCCCGATGGCCGAAGAGACCGGGATCATCAACGACGTCGGGGCGGCCATCCTGCGTGCATCGCTCGCCCAGCTGGGGCAGTGGCGCGAGCGGATGCCGAACTTCGCCGACCTGTCGATCGCCGTGAACGTGAGCAGCAGACAGCTGCTCAGCGGCACCTTCCTCGACGTCGTCTCCGAGGCGCTGGCCGAGTCCGGTGTGCCCGCCGGCTCGCTGTGGCTCGAGATCACCGAGACCGCCCTCATGGCCGACGTGAAGGCCGCGTCGGTCGCGCTGCGGGAACTGCGGGGTGTGGGCCTGCATCTCAGCGTCGACGACTTCGGAACGGGCTACTCGTCGCTCACCTATCTGAAGCGGTTCCCGGTCGAGGCCATCAAGGTCGACCGTTCGTTCGTGAACGGGCTCGGCATCGACAACGAGGACAGCACGATCGTCGAGGCCGTCGTCCGGCTCGGCCACTCGCTCGGCCTCGCCGTGGTGGCCGAGGGTGTGGAGACGCCGCTGCAGCTCACCCGCCTGCGCGAGCTCGGCTGCGATCGCGGCCAGGGCTACCTCTTCGGCCGCCCCCGACCCGCCGAGATCGTGGAAGCAGAACGGACGCTCATCTAGCCGGGGGTCAGACGCCGAGTTTGCGGGCGCGGAGCAGCAGCACCGTCGGCACGAGCGCGTCGCGCGCCGCCAGGGGTGCGAGCTCGTGGATCACATCGATCCGGAAGTTGCTGCGCTCGAAGCTCATGAACAGCTCGCCGATGGAGCGGACCGAGGTGCCGTAGCGACGCTGCGGTACCTCGACGCCGGCGTCGAACATCGCCGCGAACGGATGGGTGAGCGACACCACGAACGACGCGTCGGGGCGCAGCACCCGATGGACCTGGCGCAGCAGCCGCGGGAGGTCGTCGACGTCGTCGAGGGTCTGGGTGGCGACCACGAGATCGACCGAACCGCTCGTCGCGAAGCCGAGGTCGGCGAGTTCGCCGAGGTGACACTCGACGCGAACCTCGGACTGTTCCGCCTGTCGACGGATGTCGGCGATGCGCTCATCGCTCGGATCGACCACGATCGACTTCGCGCCGGCGAGCGCGAGCGAGATCGCGTTGGCCGGCACCGACGACGGCACGGGGGCGATCCCCAGCTCGATCGTCCGCTTCCCGCTGACGTTGCCGCACAGGCGGAACTCGCCGTCGTCGGCGACGCCCTTCCCGAACCAGACGTTGGTGCTCATGGGCCCAGTGTGACCGATCGGGCGCGCGCCGCTGCGGATCCGGTCCCGGTGCACGAGGGCCCACAGGACGTCGAGGAGGGCGTCGAGGAGGGCGTCCGTCACGGGCGGGCGCACCACCGGGTCGGTAGCCTCTGTGGGCATGTCGACGCAGGGGCAGGGCCAGGGACAGGGCCAGTTCTCCGCCGGCGCCCTGCGGGGTGCCGGGCGCGGCGTCGTCGACCATCGACTGGCCCGCCGTCACCTCGTGAACGAGTTCCGGCGCGGCCGGCTGCGCCAGGACCAGGTGTGCGACGCGCACCCCGAGCTCATCCGTGCTGCGCGCAACGTCGGCACCGAGAGCCGCTCGGCGTGCCCGATCTGTCAGGAGTCCACGCTGCGGCTCGTCACCTACGTGTTCGGCTCCCGCCTGCCCGCCCAGGGCCGGTGCGTGTCGACGGCCAAGGAGATGGCGGCGCTCAACCAGCGCTCGGACGATCTCACGGCGTACGTGGTCGAGGCCTGCATCGACTGCCGTTGGCACCATCTGCTGCGCGTGCTGCCGGTCGGTGGGAGCGGGCGACGGGCCCGAACCGGTTCGACCGGCTGAACCCGGCCCGGTTCCGTCTCGATCGCCGCCGTCAGAACGGGCTGAGCCCCATCCGGTTGCGGACGGCGATCGCCTCGCCGACGTGGGCCTGACCGTGGCCGAGCACGGGCCACTGGACGAACCAGTCCACGGTGTGGCCACCCCACATGCCGAACAGCCAGTCGAGTTCGACCGGGTCGAGCACGGCCTTGGTGGTCAATCGCCGCGGCGTGTCGGGCACGATCGCGAGCGCCATCGCCGACAGCCGCCGCAGCCAGCGTTCGGTGGCGTCGAAGGTCGCGTTCACGTAGGTGACGAGGGCGTCCGGTGCCACCGCTGCTGAGACGGTGACCTGCTCGCGTTCGCCGAGGCCGCTCGACGTGGGCGCGTCGGCGAGTCCGAGCGCCGCTGCGTGGGCGAGGAACAGCGGTGGCTTGTTGCGGATGACGGTGGTGAGTGCGAGGTCCTGGTGCCGGGCCAGGTGGAGGAGCAGCCAGGTGATGCTCGAGCCGCCGCCGTCGGCCTGCTCGTTCCACCGCTCCGTCGGCACCTGCTGCACCACCGCGCCGAACAGTCGGCGCCGGAGATCGGCGTGGGAGTCGACGAGCCAGGCCTGCAGATCCATCGTCCCGACCGTACCGCGTGACCAACGACCCTGTCCGCCAGGATACGCCAGGGGGTATCTATGGATCCATGACCCATCGCTCGTCCCTGCAGGTCCCCGCACGCACGTTGCGGCGCTCGTTCGCCGTCGTCGCACTGGTCGCCGCTGTCGGCCTCGCCGCCTGCGGGAGCGACGACCTGTCGAGCGACGATGTCGCCGCTGCGGAGGGCATCTCCGATGCCGCATCGTCGCAGGCCGTTGCATCGTCGCCGTCGCTCATCGATCCGGCGGCCGCCGCGGCGTTGCTGGCGGCACCTCCGGCCGGACTCGTCGTGCTCGACGTGCGCACGCCCGAGGAGTTCGCCGCGGGCCACCTCGACGGGGCGGTGATGATCGACTTCCAGTCGCCCTCGTTCGCAGCCGACGTCGTCGGCCTCGGTGAGGACACGCCGGTGTTCGTCTACTGCCGCTCCGGCAACCGCAGCGCCCAGGCCGTGGCGGCGATGGTGCAGCTCGGGTTCACCGACATCACCGAACTCGACGGCGGTGTCGTGGCCTGGGAGGCGGCCGGCCTCCCGCTCGTCACCGACTGATCGCCGCTCGCAGGGTCGGACGACGCCGACCGCTACCCGTGGTCGGGGCCGATGCGTGTGACACCCCTGTGGTCGACTGGTGCCATGTCGCCGATCACCCGTTACGCTCACCGGGTCATATTCACCCTGCCCCATCACGGGGCCCCGGGCTGCAGGAACAGCATCGGGTCCGAAGGGAGGTTCCACACGCATGCAGCGTGCCTATGAACTCATGGTCATCATCGACGGTGACCTCGAAGACACCGCCGCCCGGGCGTGGATCAAGTCGGTCACCGACTCGATCACCGCAGCCGGTGGTTCGGTGCACGGCAAGCCCGACTGGTGGGGACGCCGCCAGTACGCCTACCCGATCAACAAGAAGGAGTACGGGTACTACCTCGTGCTGAACCTCTTCGCTGCCGGTGGCGCCCTCGACGAACTCGAGCGTTCGTTCCGCATCGCAGACGACATCGTCCGCCACAAGCTCATCCGTCTGCCCGATGCCGAGGCGGAGCGCCGCGGCATGTCGGGGGCTGCGGCCTGACGGCCGCCGGTCCCATCGGACCCCGTCCACGAAGGAGGCCAGCATGGCCGACAACACCGTCACCATCGTCGGAAACCTGACCCGCGACCCCGAGCTCCGCTTCACCACGGGTGGCAAGGGCATCGCCAGCTTCGGCCTGGCCGTGAACCGTCGCTACCAGCAGAACGGCGAATGGCAGGAGAAGGTGTCGTTCTTCAACGTCAGTGCGTGGGATCAGCTCGGGGAGAACGCTGCGGCGTCGCTCACCAAGGGATCCCGGGTCATCGTCACCGGCCGCCTCGAGCAGCGCGAGTACGAGACCCAGCAGGGCGAGAAGCGCAACGTCGTCGAGATCGTCGCCGACGAGATCGGGCCGAGCCTGCGTTGGGCCACGGCCACGGTCGAGCGCACCCAGCGCACCAACGCCGACGGCGGCCAGGGCGGCCAAGGCGGCGGCTACCAGGGTGGCAACTCCGGTGGCGGTCGCCAAGGCGGCAGCTACCAGGGTGGCAACTCCGGTGGTGGACGACCGGCTGACCCCGTCTACGGCGACGAAGAGCCCTTCTGATCCGCAACTGATCTCCACGAGATCCCTCGTCGGGCCACGTCGCCCGGCACACCGTTGATCCGCAACTGATCTGCAACCGATCGTTTCGAACTGAGAGACCCATGACCAGCAAGAAGAACAAGGCGCGCGCTCCCCGCGAAGCCAACCCGAAGAAGTTCAAGAAGAAGACCAGCGTCCTGATCACCGAGAAGGTGGAGTTCGTCGACTACAAGGACGTCAACCTGCTCCAGCGCTTCGTGAGCGACCGCTCCAAGATCCGCAACCGTCGGGTCACCGGCAACGACGTCCAGCAGCAGCGCGACATCGCCAACGCGGTGAAGAACGCTCGCGAGATGGCGCTCCTGCCGTACACCAAGCGTGTCGCCCAGACCCGTGCGGGCCGCCCGCCGCGCGACGGTGACGAGCGCCGCGAGCGCGGACCGCGTCGTGACGAGGCCGCCACCACCGATGTGGACGCAGCTGTCGAGACCACGGAGACCGTGGAGTCGATCGAGTCCGAGGTGGAGGCCTGATCATGAAGGTGATTCTTCGCAACGACCTGGTCGGCGTGGGCAAGCGCGGCGACATCGTCGAGGTCAGTGACGGCCACGCCCGTAACTACCTCCTCCCGAAGGGCCATGCCCTCGTCGCCACCGACGGTGCCGTGAGCCAGGCGAAGGCCATGCGCCGTGCCCGCGACCTCCGCGACGCCGCCGACCGCGAGTCGGCCCAGACCATCGCCTCGGCGCTGGTCGCCCGCACCATCACCATCACCGCCAAGGCCGGCACCGAGGGCAAGCTCTTCGGTTCGGTCACCACCGGTGACATCGCCCAGGCGATCCACGCCCAGGCCAACATCTCGATCGACCGCAAGAAGCTGCACGTCGAGCAGATCAAGACGCTCGGCACGTACAGCGTTGCGGTGAAGCTCCACTCCGACGTGGAGTTCCCGGTCAGCGTCGAGGTCGTCAAGGCCTGATCCCGGTCCGGCCAGGCCCTCGCAGGGCCGGTCGGTACGGGTTCGTCCGTCGGAACCCCCGACTGCGTCGTCTTCTGCGTCATCGTCGCAGTCGTCGCAGTCGGGGTCGTTCCATGCTTTTCCACACGTTGCACACCGCCGGACGGTGGTGGTGCACATCCCCCTCGATCGGGTCTCCCATCGGTGCGGGACCCCTGGTCACCGGTGACAGATCTCGTCATCCCTGTCGTGACCGCCCTCCACCTGAGAGGCTGATGGTTGTCGTCTCGTCCACAGGCGACGATGGTTGTCCCCAGGAAAGACACAGGTAGTTGGCACTAGCGATCCACATGGTCGTCCGACGAAGGTGGTGGTCCCATGGCATTCAGCAACGACGACCGCGGTTCGAACAGTGGCCCGGGGGGTGGGAACCGGCAGGCCCCACGCCGCAACGAGGGCCGGGTCCCACCGCACAACCTGAACGCCGAGGAGAGCCTGCTCGGTGCCCTGCTGCTGTCGCGTGACGTGGTCGGCAACGTCGCCGAGCTCGGCCTGCTGGTCGACCACTTCTACAAGCCCGCTCACCAGC
This sequence comes from Actinomycetota bacterium, assembly GCA_963169665.1. GTDB lineage: Bacteria > Actinomycetota > Acidimicrobiia > Acidimicrobiales > Ilumatobacteraceae > VFMC01. The sequence goes on from CAUJET010000155.1 coordinate 95,031, forward strand.
ACATCTACGCCGCCGTGCGCGGCCTGATGACCACCGGCCAGCCGATCGACGTGGTCACCGTTGCCGACGAGCTCCGTCGTGCCGGCCTCCTCGACGAGATCGGCGGCCCGCAGTTCCTCCTCGAGCTGCAGAACGCGACGCCGGCGATCTCCAACGCGAACCGGTACGCCAAGATCGTCCAGGACACCGCGGTGCTGCGGCGCATGATCAGCGTCGCCAGCGAGATCGCCGAGCTCGCCTACATGGAGCCCGACGACGTCACCAAGGCCCTCGACGAGGCCGAGACGAAGATGTTCGAGGTGGCCGAGGACCGGGTGATCGACTCCACCCGCCCGCTGAGCGACTTGCTCCCGCTCGCGATGGACAAGCTGCAGGAGACCTTCGACCGCGGGGACACCATCACCGGCGTGGCCACCGGGTTCAACGATCTCGACGAGATCATGTCGGGCCTCCAGCCCAGCACCCTCAACATCGTCGGCGCGAGGCCCGCGATGGGCAAGACGGCTTTTGGTCTGGGGATGGCGACGCACATCGCGATGACGGCGAAGAAGCCGGCGCTGTTCTTCTCGCTCGAGATGGGCCACGCCGAGCTCACCCAGCGAATCCTGTCGAGCGAGGCGCGGGTCGACTCGCAGAAGCTGCGCACCGGCCGTCTGGTCGACAGCGACTGGACCAAGATCGGCCGGGCGATCAACCGGCTCGAGGTGCCGCTGTTCCTCGACGACAACCCGCGGGTCACGGTCATGGAGATCCGGGCCAAGGCCCGTCGCATGAAGGCCCGCTACGGCGGCATCGCCCTCATCGTGATCGACTACCTCCAGCTCATGAGCGGCGGCTCGAACTCCGAGAACCGCCAGCTCGAGGTGAGCGAGATCAGCCGTGGTCTGAAGATCCTCGCCCGTGAGCTCGAGGTGCCGATCGTGGCGCTCAGCCAGCTGAGCCGAAACCTCGAGGCTCGTGCCGACAAGCGGCCGATGCTCGCCGACCTCCGTGAGTCCGGGTCGCTCGAACAGGACGCCGACGTCGTGATGTTCCTCTACCGCGACGAGGTGTACAACCGGGAGACGCCCGACAAGGGGCTGGCCGAGGTGATCATCGCCAAGCACCGTTCCGGCCCCACCGGGGTCGTGCGGCTCGTGTTCAACGGGGCGTACACGCGCTACGACAACGCGGCCAAGGGCCTCAACTGACCGGAGCCGTCAGGTCGTGAACGCGAGTCGGTAGGGCTCGAGCTGGGGATCGGGGTTGGCAGCCGCCGGGCCCGGCGCGGCGCCGGTGTCGAGCAGTTCGGCCATCAGATCGAGGCAGGTGTGCCAGCCGGCGGAGGCGTCCCACGGTTCGACGGGGGCCGGGCCGAACCAGGTGACGAGGGTGAGCATCGTCCCGCCGTCGGCACCCGGCGCGAGATCGAAGCGGATGACGTCGCCGTCCCAGTTCCACTCGAACGTGCTGGTCGGCTCCCACACGGTGACCTCGCCGCGGGTCATCGGATCGGGGATGCCGAAGCGCTCGACGACGGCCGGCCAGAACGGCATCTCGAGCGCTGCGCCGGCGCGACGTTCGCCGATCATGTCGACGGGCAGCCAGGCGGCGAGGTGTTCCCGCTCGGTGATCGCCCGCCACACCAGCTCGGGTGCGTGGCGCAACCGGCGTTGGAACCGCACGCCGCGGCGCTCGCCGTCGCGCAGCGGGCTGCCGAGGGGCTGATCGGGGGCGTGCAAGGGTCGGTTGCTCATGTCGGATCCTCCTGGGATGGGTCGAGATCGAGTGGATCGGGCTGGTCGAGCGCGTCGAGTGCGTCGAGTGCGTCGAGATGGCGTTCGAGTGCGTCGAGGCGTCCCGCCCATGCCCTGCGGTACGGGGTGAGCCACTCGTCGAGCTCCTGCAGCGGAGCGGCGCGCAGGCAGTAGACCCGTCGTTGCGCCTCCGGTCGGACGGTGACCAACCCGGCCGAGCGCAACACCTTGAGGTGCTTGGAGACGCTGGGTTGACGCATCGCCAGGGCGTCGACGAGTTCACCGACGGCGTGGTCGCGTTCGAGCAGCAGATCGAGGATCCGCCGCCGACTCGGTTCGGCGAGCACCTCCAGCACCTGACGTTCGAGCACCTCTGTCATGGTGGCCATGATCGCCGTCGCGAACATTCCTGTCAAGGAATATACGAACCGGACGGGTGACGCTCCGGGCTACGGTCCTCGTCGTGCCGATGCGATTCGTGCCCTACCACCACCTCGACGGGCAGCCCCACGTGGTGGTGGACGGCGGGCCCACCGACGGCACGCGCCTCACGCTGTCGCACTGGCCGGGGAGCCCCACGCCGGTCGACCTGCTCGACGACCTGTCGGCGCAGATCGCGTTCCGAGCACTCGACCGACCCGGGCTGCTCGACGGGATCGACATCGTCTCGAACAACCACCTCGATCAGGACGGCCTCGTGAGCGCGTACGCGCTGATCGACCCAGCCGCGGCGAACGAACGGCGCGAGTTCGCCATCGACGTCGCACGGGCCGGCGACTTCGCGACGTTCGTGGATCGAGCGTCGATGCGGATCGCGTTCGCGCTGGCTGCATGGGCCGACGGCGAGCGATCACCGCTCGATCCGGCGATCTTCGAGGGCGGGTACGAGGACGAGTGCGGACATCTGTACGAGGAGATCCTGCCGCGCATGAGTGAGCTCCTCGACGCGCCTGAAGCACTCCGACCCTGGTGGGAGGCGGAGGACGCCCACCTCACCGAGAGCCTCGACGCGATCGACGCCGGCGTGGTCACCATCGAGGAACGGCCCGACCTCGACCTCGCCGTCGTCACCGTGCCCGAGGCATGGGCAGCGCGGATGACCACCCGGTTCACGATCAATCGGTCAGAGGCGGTGCACCCGGCAGCGATCAATGCCCGCACCGATCGGTTGCGCGTCGCGACCGTGCAGGGTGCGCGGTACCGAGTGGAGTGTCGGTACGAGACGTGGGTGATGTTCCGGAGCAGGCCGGTGATGGGTCGACCCGATCTGCGGCCGCTGGCGATGCGGCTGCAGGCGGTCGAGGCGGGCACGGCGGTCTGGCACGCCGACGCGCCGGGTGCACTCACGCCGGCGCTCACGATCACGGCGGGCGCGAGTGCGCTCGAGCCGGCGCACTTCGTCGCCGAGGTGACCGCACAGTTGGCCGATGCTCCGGTCGCGTGGGACCCGATGCGGCCGATGGCATGACCTCCGGGGCGACCGGATGTGGCGTCCCACGCAGCGTGAGCTGGCTCAGATAATCGTCAGATCGGCGCGATCCGCGCCGCGCGGGGGTTCGCAAGGGTTAGGGTGGCCTCTGCGACCGTCGAACAAGGCGGAGCACTTTTCAGTCAGGACATGCAATGACCACAGGTACCGTGAAGTTCTTCAATGCTCAGAAGGGCTTCGGATTCATCTCCCGCGAGGGTGGCCCGGACGTTTTCGTCCACTTCTCGAACATCGAAGGCAATGGCTACAAGTCGCTCGACGAAGGCGACAACGTCGAGTTCGAGGTCGCTCAGGGCCGGAAGGGCGACGAAGCCCAGAAGGTTCGCAAGATCTAGTTCGCTTCGAAGGGCCCCGCACTCCGGTGCGGGGCCCTTCGTCGTTTTTCGGCCCGGTCACTCGGCCCGGTCACTCGGCCCGGTCACTCGGGGAGCGGCTTGACGAGGTCGCGGCGGCCAGCGAGGTCGAAGATGTAGTTCGCGTACCACTGCTTCGACGCCTCGGTGCCGAGGTGGATGCCGTCGCCGGCCAGGCCGGGCACCTGGCCGCTTGCCACCAACACGGCCCAGTCGAGCACCTTCACGTTCGAGTATCGGGTCTGCAGGGCCCAGATGAGTGCGTTGTTCGGCTCGATCCAGCCGCGTGGTGCGGAGACCGTGAGGAAGATCACCTGCTCGACCTCCTCGGCCGGGAGGAATCTCATGATCTCGTCATAGGTCTCGGCGGCGACGGGACCGTTCGTGCCGACCTGCAGGACGACGACCTCGCCGATCTGTCCCGACGTGCGGAGCTCACCCACGACCGAGGCCGTGTCCTCGCCCTGCCGTGCCTCATCGGCGTTCACGGTGAACCCGCCGGCCTGCAGTTGCGGCGCAGCACCGAGCATCACGCTCTCGCCGATCGCGAGCGGCGGCCGAACCGCGATCGGCAGCGTGGTCGGTGACGCAGGCGTCGATGGCGACAGGGGCGTGGTGGCGACGTCGTCCACGACATCGACTGGCTCGATCGTCGGGCTGACGATCGACGACGGGACCGACGACGGGACCGACGACGGCATCGTCGGTCCCTCATCGGCGACGGTGGCGTCGACGGGGCCGGGGCGCGTGTTCAACCACAGCAGACCCCCGGCGACGAATGCCACGGACATCGCGGCGACGGCGAGCGCTCGCCGGTGGGAGGGTGCCCGTCGAGCCCCCACCCTGGGGCGGTGGTGATCGGACCACTCGATCCGGTTGTGAATCCGGTTGTCGATGAGGTCGTCGAGCTGGTCGCCGGCCGCGGCGAGGCGGTCATCGAGGAGGGTCATGGCAGATCTCCGAGCAGGATGCGCAGCCGAGTGAGGCCGCGGTGGACGTGGTTGGTGACGGCGGCCTCGGACACGCCGAGCACCCCGGCGACGTCTCGGTAGCGGTAGCCATAGCAGTGGACCATGACGACCGCGACGCGCTGGTCGTGGGGCAGCCGGGTGAGCGCGTCGAACAATCCGCGATCGAACGGCGTCGGGTCGTCGCCGGCCGCCTCGAAGCGCACCGGAGCGGGGCGAGCCCAGCGACGCTGGCGCCGCAACGCCGACTGACCGACCCGATAGAGATAACCGACGGGCTGGTCGATCAGATCGAGCCGGTCGCGGTGCTCGATCGCCCAGGCCATCGCTTCGGCTGCGGCTTCGCAGCCCAGGTCGACGCCGTTGCGGGCCACGAGGGCCCGGCGGACGGCACGCTCGATCTCGAGCAGTTCGGCATCGGTGGTGCGGCGGGCGGCGTCTCGATCGGCGTCATCGGTCGCGTGGGTCACCTCGAACCGCGTCCCGAGCAGCATCGGGTCGATGCGGGCGTCGTCGCGAGCACTCACGAACGGGACGAGCCTCGACCCGGCCGGTTCCTTTCGCCCACGGCGTATCTGGTCGCGAACCTTCTCGCGGACCGAGGGGATTCGCGACCAGAACGCTGGATGTCAGGCGGGGGCGTCGGCGGCGAGGGGGGCGTGGATGGTGATCTTGGCCTCGTGCGGTTCCATCGGCGGGTTGGGCTCGTGGAGGATCGCGACGGCGTTCGCCCGTTCCTCGGCCGTGAAGTCGCGGGTGGTGTGGCAGAACTCCACCATGTTCCCGTTCGGGTCGGTGGTGTAGATGCTGATGCAGAAGTCGTGATCGACCTCCACCACCGTGTGGCCGTGGCTGCGCCAGGTGTCGCGGTGGCGCTCGATGTCGGCGTAGGTGGGCGCGTCGAACGCGTAGTGGTTCACCCACCCCGGCAGGCCGGCCTTGGCGTTGATGTTCACCTCGAAGTCGGTGCCGATCACCGGGTCATGGATCTCCCAGAAGGCGATCATGCCGGTGTCGGCATCGGCGCCGGCCCCCGGGTTGGCCGTGCTGGTGTCGTAGAAGAAGTGCTTGCTCCACCCGCCCTGCGGGCCGGGCGTGGGTGACACGTTGGTCTTCACGAGCGTGAAGCCCATCAACTCGGTGTAGAAGCGATGCGTCGCATCGGCGTCACGGGTGGCGAAGGCGATGTGGTGGAAGCCCATGCGGAAAGTCTTCCACGCGGTGGTGTCGGCCGTCCGTCCGGACGGCACACTGGCGCGATGCTGCTCGCTGCCGACACCGGTCTGCTGCTCGGGGACGATCTGATCGTCTGGATCCTGCTGGCGCTCGGCGGGGCGATGTTCGTCGGCAACGTGATGGCCCTCGTGCGCCCGCCCGAGGCCCCCCGTCAGGAGAGCGATCTCGCGCAGGCACCACGAGGGCGCAGCATCACGATGGCGGCGATCGGTTTCGTCGTCGCGGTGGCGGCGCTCGGCGCGCTCGTCACCTGAGCGACGACTCACCGACCGCCGGGTCCACCCCGATCGACCGGCGCGTCACACGATCGGCACGTTCCGGCGACGACGGCGACCGACCACGATGGCGAGGCCACCGAGGGCGAGCATCCAGAACGCCGCCTCGAGCGACTGACGGAACAGTGCCCAGCCGGTCACCGGCAGGTTCGCCGCCACCACGGCTGCCGGTGTGGCGGCCGCGTTGTTGGTCGCGACCGGGTCGCTCGGCGTCGACGATCCGAACGACGGATCGGCCACGACCGAGGCCGAGTTGACCAGCGCCGTCCCGGCGGTGGCGGTGACCCGCACCCGGATGTCCATCCGCACCACCTGACCGACGGCGACCGCCGCCGACGAGCGACACGTCACCACCTGGCCGACGGCCGCACACGTGGCGTTGGTGCTGGTGGCGTCGACGTAGGTGAGGCCGACCGGCAGATCGTCGGTGACGACGATCGGGGCCCCCGATGGGCTCGGGCCGAGGTTGGTCGCCTCGAGCACGTAGGTGACGGTGGCGTTCACCGCCAGCGACCCCTCGAGCCGCTTGGCGAGCGACAGGTCGGCGAGCGGCACCTCGGTGGGATCGACGTCGGTGTTGTTGGTGGGCACCGGGTCGGTGGTGGGCGAGGTGACCGTCGCGCTGTTCGTGACGCCGGGGGCGGCCGAACGGTCGACGGCGACCGTGAGGGTGATGGTGGTGGTGGCGTTCACCGCCATGGTCAGCAGGTCACACGTGACCGACTGGCCGTTCGCGGTACAGCCGGCCCCGACCCCCGCGGCGCTCACGAACGTGAGGCCGATCGGGAGCAGGTCGCTGACCCGCGGGGTGACCGCCGGTGCGGGACCGGCGTTGCGCACGACGAGCGTGTAGACGCCGTTGCGGCCCACCTCGAACCGACCCGTGTGCGACTTGTCGATGCTGAGGTCGGCCTGCAGTTGGTAGCCGAAGTCGACGTCGGTGCGGTCCTGGCCGGCGGCGAGGCCGGCGGTGGTGCGCGAGTCGCGCAGCGGATCGAGTTCGCTGACGCTGACCATGCCCGTCGGGAGCGTCGCGGTCGTGATCACGGCTGCGTACGAGCCGGACGGCAGCCGGTCGACGAGGTAGAGCCCGCCGCCTGCCGTCGTGACGGGGAAGGCGACGTCGTCCGCGGTGCCGGGCGTGCCGTCGAGGCCCGCCCAGGTGACGGTGAGGTCGATGCCGTCGAGACCCGACTCGGTGCCGTCGAGGGTGCCGTCGGCATCGGCGTCCTCCCACACCAGGTCACCGATCGAGCCGGTGCCGGTGTATGCGAAGTCGGCGTCGCGCCGGTTCGCCTCGTCGACGCCGGCCGTGCCGCCGTCGTCGACCGTCAGGGTGACGGTGACGCTGTTGGCCGAGCCGATGCCGTCGCCGTCGAAGGTCGCCTCGAAGCCGGGCAGGAACGCCGGGTCGACGCTCACCCGCACCGGGCCGTAGGGCAGGTCGATGACGCGATACTCGCCGTCGGCATCGGTGGTGGTGACCACCACGACGTCGTCGGCGTTGTCGAAGGTCGCGTCCGGGCCGGCCCAGCGGACCGTCACCTGGACGCCCGCGAGGCCGGGGTCGCCGGGTTCGGGTGCCGAGGCGCCGTCACCGTCGAGGTCGAACCACACCTGGTCGCCGATCGAGGCGAGGCCGATGTAGCCGAAGTCGACGTCGGTGCGGTCCTGGCCGGCGGTGAGGGAGGTGGCCACGGCGTGGGGCGTGCCCGTGCCGTCGAGGTCGTAGGTCGCCTGCATGCCGGCCGGCAGGTCGGCGGCGTCGACGAGCACGGCGAACGCACCGGCGGGCAGATGGTCGACGAGGTACTCGCCGGCGGCGTCGGTGGTGGTGGTGAACACCACGTCGTCGCCACCACCGCTGACACCGTCGCCGCCGAGCCACGTGATCGTGACGTCGATGTTCGCGAGGCCGGTGTCGCCGAGATCCTGCACACCGTCACCGTCACGGTCGTACCAGATTCGATCGCCGATCGAGCCGGTGCCGGCGTAGGAGAGGTCGACGTCGAGCCGGTTCTGGGCTGCGGTGAGCGTCGTCGTCACCACGTGCGCCGTGCCGGTGCCGTCGAGGTCGTAGGTGGGGGTGGTGCCCGTCGGCAGGTCGGCCGAATCGACCGTTGCCCGGTAGGCGCCCGCGGGCAGGCGGGCGAACAGGTACTGGCCGCTCGAGTCGGTCGTGTCGACCGGGTACGTGACGTTGTCGCCGGCGGTGGCGACGTTGCCGTCGAAACCGCCCCAGACGAGGGTGACGTCGAGGCCGGCCAGACCGGGCTCGCCGCCCTGCTGGGTCGAGCCGCCCGAGGCGTCCTTGTCGAGCCAGATCGTGTCGCCGAGCGAACCGGTGCCCGTGTAGCCGAAGTCGGCCAGCAGGTAGCCGGTGCTCGAGTTGAGGGTGATCAGACCACTCACGTGGTTCAGATCGGGGTCGGCCAGGTTGGGCGCGTCGTCGTTGAAGGTCGGCGTCATGCCGAGCGGCAGTGTGGTCGTGTCGACCCGCACCCGGTAGTCACCGGTGGGCAGGTCGGCGAATCCGTAGAAGCCCGTGCCGTTGGTGACGACGTCGGTGATGACGATGTCGTCGCCGCCGCCGGCCACACCGTCTGGGCCCCAGAAATCGTCGACGGTGTTGAAGGTGGCGTCGAGACCCTCGGACTCGAGGATCATCCGCACACCCGGGATGCCGGGTTCGCCGACGTCGGCGGTGGAGTCGCCGTCGACGTCGTACCAGACGTAGTCACCGAGGCTCGTGAAGCCCGCGTTGATCGAGAGCGTGTCGTCGTCGTCCTCGTTCGCGATCGGACCCGCACTGTTCGGGGTGGAGTCCACGTCCCACTGGTTGCTGGTCTGCACCTCCGCCCGGTTCGTGATCGACCCGATCTGGTTGAGGCGAGTGCGGATCACGAGGGTCGCGCTCGCGCCGTTGGCGACGGAACCGACGGTCCAGATGCCGGAACCGGAGGCGTAGGAACCCTGTGACGCCGACACGGTGGTGACGAACACGAGCCCCACGGGGAGCACGTCGGCCACGGTCACGCCGGTCGCGGTGTCGGGTCCGGCATTGGCGACGACGATCGTCCAGTCGACATCGTTGCCGAAGGCGTACGGACCCGAGGAGACGGTCTTGGTGACCGACAGGTCGGTGCGCCGGATGCGTGCGTTCGCCGTGCTGTCGGAGCCGATGTACACGCCGTCGGCGTTCGAACTCGCGCCCGTCACGTCGTCCGCGCCGGCGAGGCCGGCGGTGTTGGTGTGGTCGAACGAGCCGGTCGTGCCGACGGTGAGCAGCGACGCCTGCGGCACCGCATCGAAGTCGATCGTGATGGTCGCGCCCGGGTTGAGCGGCTGGCCGGCACCGGACACGAGGTTCGACCACAACAGCGCAGCGCCGGGGGTGGCGCAGTTCGGGGTGCAGACCGGATCGGTCGTCACCGTGCCGTACGGCGTGGTGATGCTCGCCGAGCCGACCTGGTACACCCACCCGGCGGGCAGGACGTCGTCGATGTCGACGCCGTACGCCGCGGCTGTCGGTTCGGTGGTCTGGTTGGTGGCGACGATGCGCCACGTGAAGCCGACGCCGACGCGGGCGTCGGTCGCGTCGTCGACGGTCGTCTTCACGATCGTGACGTTCGGGAAGCCGACCGTCATCGTGACGGTGTCCGCCGTGACGTCGCCACCGGCGCCGCCCTGGCCGTAGGTGCGCCACTCGGCGAACGGATCGGCGCTGCGGGTCGCCGCGGACCGGGCGTAGTACTCGGTCACGTCGGCGGTGTTGACGATCTGCTCGCCGTCGTTCAGCGCGGCGCTCGCGGCGAGCTGCGCGGTGTAGGTGATCGTGGCGGTGGAGTTCGCGGCGATCGTGCTGATCTGCCACTGGAGGTCGGGTGCGGTGCCGTCGACGACGGTGATCGCGCCGGACGAGCCGGGCACGGTGACGTTCACCAGGTCGGCGTCAGGGGCGTCGACGACGGTGATGTCGTGGGCAGCCCAGCCCGAGGAGTTCGTGATCGTCAGCGTGTAGGTGTACGTGCCCGTCCCGATGTCGGTGTTGCAGGTGTCGTTGTCACCGATGTTGCCGGCCACCTGGTTGCACGGCGACTGCGAGACGTCCTTGTCGATGCGCAGCACCGGCTCGGCCACGGTCACCGTCGCGGTGGCGGGGCTCGACGAACGGGTGAACGAGCCGGTCGCCGGCGGGTTGGCGGGCAGCGACGACACGCTGTTGGAGTTGTTCCAGTACATGCGCACCGTGTTCACGAGCGTGTTGCTGCTCACCACGTTGGTGCCTTCGGGGACGTAGGTGTTGTCGACGCGTGCGGTGTAGGTGAAGCGCACGGTGCAGTTGTTGGACGACGACGAGGTGAAGTCGTCGATCCAGAAGCCGATCGTGGTCGAGCCGTCGGCGTTCGCGGTCTGGTTGACGATGCCCTGCATGCCGGCGAGCGACGGGCAGCCGGTGGTGGTGCCCACGGCGGAGACGGTGCCGAAGGCGTCGAAGTCCATGCCGTCGGGCAGCACGTCGATGACCGTCGCGTCGTAGGCGGTGATGCCTGCGGGCACGGTGGCGTCGATCGTGTAGGTGACGGTGTCGCCGATCGTCGCCGTGCTGGGCGACACCGACTTCGCGACGGTCGCCATGGGGGCCGACACGGTGTCGGTGGCGTTCGCCGAGTAGGTCGTGCGCTCGCCGGTGATCGTGCCGATCATGCTCGTCGCGGAGGCTGCCACCGTGTTGGTGAAGATCGAGCCTGACGTGGCCGGGTCGTCGACGACGACGTCGTAGGTGAGACTGGCACTGGTGCCGGGCGCGATGGAGCCGAGCTTGGCCGCGGTGGTGGTGCCGTTCCACGTGATGGTGCGGTTCGTCTGGTTCCAGACGCCGCCGTCGGGGTTCACGGTGCCGCCGTCGGCGACGGGCGTGCCCGCGTTGACGACGGTGACGCCGGCCGGGATCGTGTCGACGACCTGGACGTCGTTCGCCGACGAGCGGTTCGCGCCGGAACCGGCTGCGACGACCAGGGTGTAGGTGAGGGTGTCGTTCGGGACGACGATGTCGTCCGCGTCGTTCTCGTTCTTGGTCAGGGTGATCGCCGGCTCGACGACCGTGGCGGTGACGGTGTTGCCGTTCACCGTGACCCGGCTGGTGCCGATCGACGCATCGGGCAACCAGGAGAACGACGACGTGTTGCTGATCGCGCTGCCGGCGACCGTGCCGCCCGCGCTCGACACGCGAGCGACGATCACGACCGTCACGAGATCGGGGCCGGAACCCGCCGTGTTCACGTGGGTGCCGGCACGGTCGACCTGGATGGTGCCACCGGAGCCCACCGCGGGCGCAGTGACGATCCAGGCCGCGTCGGGTGCGCCGTTGACGAGGACCGCGGGAGAGGCGTGCAGCACGAGGTCGCCGTCGAGGGCGTCGACGATGCGGGCGTCGACCACCGAGGTGCCCTCGGGGATCGTGGCGGTGATCGTGTAGGTGATGGTCTCGCCGATGGTGGTGCGCTCGGCGGCCGTGCTCGGCGACGCGTTCCCGGCATTGCCGAACGCGTCGTTGACGCTCGACTGCTGCACCTTGCCGACCGAGGCGGTCGCGATCGTGATGGTGCTGTTGTCGCTGGCCGGCCCGGTGTTGGGCACGACCGTTCCGTCGATGTTGCTCGACGGGTAGTAGACGAACGGGCTGTCGTCGGCGTTCGACACCGTTTCGTAGCGGCGGACGCCGGACGTGTTGGTGTAGGTGCGGCCGGGATCGACGCCGGCCGGCAGGTCGACCGTGTACGTGAACGTCACCGGGGCCGTGCCGAGGGTCGTGTCGCGGGCGACCGTGGGAACGGCGGCGGCAGGCCAGCGGATGACGCCGGCGGTGCAGACGCCGGAGACGGGGTTCATCACCGTGACGTCGGAACACGAGATGCCGGTGGGCAGCCGGTCCCACACCTCGGCGTTGGCCGCGTCGACGTTGCCGTCGTTCCAGACCTTGATCGTGTAATCGACGGTGTCACCTGCGTCGAGGGTGCCCGACGCGTTGTTCGACTTGTCGAGCTTGACCTGCGGTTCGGTCCACTCGGCGGTCGCCTGGTCGCGGTACATGAACACCGACCCGGCGGTGTTCCGCGTGGTCATCTTCATCAGGTTCGCGTTGATGTCGTACGCAGCGCTCAGATTCGGGTCGACGAGCCGCGCGGCGATCGTCCAATGGAACTGCTGACCGCCCGGACTGGACGGCACCTGACCGCTGCTCGCCAGGGTGAACGTGACGATGTCGTTGGCGCCGCTCGTGTCCTCGGAGACGGTGGTGCCGGTGAGCGTGTCGGGGGTTGCGCCGGTGGTCACCTGGCGGGCCGAACCGGCGACGAGGGAGAACTGAGCCGGCAACAGGTCCTCGACGACGACGCCGTCGGCGTCGATGTTCGCCGGGAAGGTGGCGCGCAGGTCGAAGCAGACGAAGTCACCGGGGCGGAAGCCGGTCACCGGGGCGGGATCGCCGTCGGCCCAGGTGATGCCCACGTCGTCGCGGCAGGCGTCCCCGACCGTCGACGCGCTGAGGCCGCCGGTGAGCAGCGAGCCGCTGCGCTGCGACACGCGCTTGTCGATCGACGGGCCGATACCAGTGATGCCGGCCGACGAGACATCGAAGTCGAGCTGTCCATCGGCCTCCGGATCGCCGAGCACCGCGTCGATGTCGCCCCGCTTGAAGTCGGGCGCCTCGATGGCCACCTGGTTGGTCAGCGAGTCGAAGTTGAGGGTCGGTCGTCCCGCCTCCGGGGCACCGTTCTGCTGGTAGTAGCTGCGGACCCGCGATTCGAACACGATCGTCAGTCGCGACGAGTGGGAGAGGGCCAGGAGGTCGGTGATGGTGGTGTGGTCCCACACGAGGGTCCACGTGCCGTCGGCGTTCTCCACGGCGGAGGTGTAGGGGGCGACCACGGGGGGACCGCTGCCGGTGTCGATCGTCGGGTCGGCGCCGGTGCCGCAGTCGGTGTCGGGCGACAGCGCCGCCGTGGCGACGGGGCAGAGACCATCCGGCAGCGTGTCGGTGACGACGATGTCGGTGACGTCGCGGTATTCGCCGGTCTCGACGACGAGCGTCGACGTGACGATGGTGCCCTGGATGACCTGACCCGACGCCGACTTGCGCACGACGAGGTCCTCCGAGGTGACCGATGCGCTCGACGAGTCGTTGAGCGTGGGGTTCGAACCGAACACCGACGGTCCGTTGTAGGTGCCGGTGGCCGTGACGGTGTTGGTGACGCCGGGTTCGCTCGCCTGTTCGGAGGTGGGCGCCCCGTCGTTGTTGTCGAGGTTGCGCCCCTGACCGAGGCTCGCGTCGGTGGGCTTGCCATTCGGCCAGGTGTCGGTGTTGGCGCGCAACGGGATGCCCGCCAGGTAGGTGATCGTGAGCAGACCGTTGGGCGCGAGGCTCGCGGCGGCGCCGAGGGCCGCGGTGTTCCAGGTGACGCGCGTGCTCCCACCGACCAGGGTCTCGATCGTCGCCGGCTGGATGCAGGTCGCCGACGCGGCGCCCAGTGCCATGCGGCCCGATCCCGGGAACTCGTCGGTCTGGGCGCCAGCGGTCTCGTTCGTGGGCGCGTCGACGGTGTTGTCGGTGCCAGGCGTGTACCCCGTCGCGACGTACGACGCGCAGCCGAGGAACTCGAGCGAGGGCGGCAGCACGTCGACGACGCTGACGCCGGTCGTGGCGGCGTCGGGGTTGTTGCGCACGCGGAGCGTGTAGATCTGGGGGTGTGCACCGTGCACGCCGCGGAGCAACTCGCCCTCGCCGGCGTTGCCGGCGTCCTTCTCCGCGATGAACGCGGCGATGGTGGTGGTCGGCGGTCCGTCGGTGTCGCTGCCGGTGATGTCGGTGGTGGGCGTGCCGTTCGCGTCGAAGTCGGGGATGAAGAACGCGTTGGTGTTCACGTACGCGCCGCCGGCGGTGCCGAAGGTCGAGCCCACGGGGTTCGTCGTGAGGTTGTTGTCGGGGTTGGTGTCGATCCCGTAGGTGATCGAGTTGCACGCGCCCGTCAGCAGGTCGGACACGTTCTCCCAGATGATCGTCGTCTGGCCGGCGACCGGCTGGTTCGCGATGGTTCGCGACGGGGCCGGGGTGGCAGAGGCCAGCGCGAGCCCGCTCGGCACGATGTCGCGGAAGGACAGGTTGTAGCCGTTCGGCTGGCCGGCAGGGTTGCAGGCCCGCAACGTGACGTTGGTGGTGCCGCCGATGAGCGTGCGCGAGTCGACCGTCTTCGTCACCACGATGTCGGGTGTCCCGAGCGCCGCCACCGGGGCGGCGCTCGGATCGACGAGCACGCCGGCCACCGACACGACGAGCGACGCCGCGAGCGTGGCGACCGCCAGTGGCAGCACGGCCAGGCGCGACCGGCGAGCGGTGGCGTTCGGGATGAGGGGGTTCGGCATGACGGGGGAGCCCTTCGAGTTCTGCTACCGGTCGACGGCGGTCGCCCGGTGTTCGGTGGCGCGTCGTGCTCTCCCGGACACGAGGACGCGTGTTCTCATCGGCAACGACGGTCCGCCCTTGAGGCCGTTCGTCACGCTTTCGACTCGTTCCCGTCAAGACACCAGGGCCGATGCCCAAGACCCCCTGCGTAGGGGGCCGGGTGGGGGCCGGACCGGTGCCCGGCACCCACGGAGCGTGTTCGGGTACCGTCGGCAGCCGTGCGCATCGTGTCCCTGCTCCCGTCCGCCACCGAGATCGCGTTCGCGCTCGGCCTCGCCGACGACGTGGTGGGCGTGACGTTCGAGTGCGACTTCCCGCCCGATCCCCGTGTCGGCCGCTCGGTCGTCGTCGGCGGCCTCGAGACCTACGGGCTCACGCCATCGGGCATCGACGCGCTGGTCCGCGAACAGGTGGCCGCCGGGGTCGACCTCTACACCCTCGACGTCGACCGCTTCCGTGAACTCGACCCGGAGGTGGTGCTCACCCAGGACCTGTGTCGGGTCTGCGCACTGCCGAGCGGCACGGTCGACGACGCCCTCGCCCGACTGGGGTGCGCGGCGGTGGTCGTGAGCCTCGATCCGCACCGCCTGGACGAAGTGTTCGCCTCGATCGAGGCCGTCGGTGCCGCGACCGACACGGCCGACCGTGCCGCCGAGCTGGTCGGTTCGCTGCGCGCGCGGCTGGCCACGGTGGCCGAGCAGGTGCGCGGCCGTCGTCGACCTCGTGTCTTCGTCCTCGAGTGGCCCGACCCGCCGTTCGTCGCGGGCCATTGGGTGCCCGAGCTCGTGGAGGCCGCCGGTGGCGCCGCCGTGTTGGCGCGCGCCGGCGAGCGGTCGGTGCCCACCACATGGGAGGCGATCGCCGAGATCGACCCGGACGTGGTGGTGGTGTCGTCGTGCGGGTTCGACGTGGAGGGCGCCGCCAGCCACGCCGCCGACGTGCTCGACCGGCTGCCCACTCGCTGCGACGTGTGGGCGATCGACGCCAACGGATTGATGGTCCGGCCGGGCCCGCGGGTGGTGGACGGCGTGGAGACGCTGGCCGCCCTGTTGCACGGTGTGGGCGAACTCGAACCGAGCCGGGCCCGTTCAGTGCGGCGAGCGGAGGACTGACCTCAGCTCGCCGGTCTCAGTCGACGGGTCGTTCCGACCTGACGGACACGCCCATGCCCGGTCGGGTGCGGTCACCGGTGAGGCGGTGGGTGGCGAGCAGGATCATCACGCCCGCGATCGAGATGAAGGTGAAGATGCCGATCGAGATCGGGCGGGTGGTGCCGTCGAACGCGCCGGTGACGAGCCCGCCGAGGAGCGCGCCGCCGGCGGTGGTGATCGTGCCGATCACGGCCGAGGCGGTCCCGGCCACGTGCGGCACCGGCATCATCGCCGCGGTGTTGCAGTTCGGTACGAGCCCCTGCGCGACCGGCACCACGACGGCCAGCGCCACCGAGAAGAGCCAGAAGTTCGGATGGCCGGCGCCCGCGACGGACACCGCGACGAGCACCGCTGCGAGGGCGACGCCGATGACGGCCATGCGACGTACGAGCACCGTGATGCCGAGCCGACGGACCAGGCGGGCATTGTTCAGCGAGCTCAGCGCGAGCAGCACCGCGATGCACCCGAAGAACACCGGGAACCACGAACCACGGTCGTAGACGTCCTCGACGATGAGCTCGGAGCCGGCCAGGTAGGTGGTCATCACGCCGAACAGGAACGTGATCGCGACGGTGAAGCAGACGGTCTGGCGATTGGAGGCGATGACCCGGACGGCCCCACCGAGCGCGGCGAAGGTGAAGGGTCGTCGACGGTCGACGGCGAGCGTCTCGGGGAGGCGCCGCCACCCCCACACGATGAGCCCGATCGCAGCGATCGTCGGCACCCAGAACACCACGCGCCACGGCGCGACAGCGTTCAACGCCGCCCCGAGCCCCGGCGCGAGGATCGGCACCAGGAGGAACACGGCCATGATCATCGACATCAGCCGGGCCATGCCCTCGCCCTCGTAACGGTCACGGATCATCGCGAGGCTGAGCGAGCGCGGCGCTGCCGCGCCGAGACCCCAGACGAAACGGGCCGCGATGACCCAGCCGAACGATGGGGCGAACACGCAGGCGATGCCGGCGGCGACGTAGAGGCAGAGGCCGCCGAGCAGGAGCGGCCGCCGCCCGAACCGGTCGGACGCCGGGCCGTACAGCCACGGACCGGCCGCGAGGCCGAGGAAGAACGCGGTCACGATCCAGCCGATGCGCGGCGAGTCGGCGGCCATGCCGAACTCGGCGCGCATGTCGGGGAACGCGGGCAGCATGATGTCGATCGCCATCGCGCCCATGGCCATCGAGGCCGTGACGAGGGCGATGAACTCACGCGGGCCGGTGGGGTGTGCGTCGGGCGTGCTGCCCGCGCCGGCGGCGTCGACGGGCGCCTCGAGGGTCATGCCGCCGACCGGGACGGGTGCGGTCGCGGCGTGATCACAGGAGCCACCCTAGGGGCGGCGGCGACCGGTCGCCCGAGTCGGATCACCCGTCACCGGGCACGATGGGACCTAGCGTTGCCGCGTGCCCGACTACCGCCAGTTCCGAACCGACGCGGGTTCGCCGGCTCGCATGCCCCGCTGGGTCCTCGCGCTGAAGGTGGCGCTCGCCGGGCTCCTGCTGTGCGGGGCGATCTTCCCCGACGTGGGCGGATTCGAGGGCAAGGGCATGGCGTTCCGTCTGCCGCTGTTCCTCGCGCCGGCGTTGATCGTGCCGATCCACCACGCGATCCGGCGCCGCACCGACCCGGACCGCACCTACCCGTGGGCGCTCGATGCCGGGCTCACGATCCCGTTCCTGCTCGACACCTTCGGCAACGCGGTCGGCCTGTACGACTCCGTCGACGTGACCGACGACGTCCTCCACTTCGTGAACTGGTGCTTCCTGATGGGCGGCATCACCACGGCGATCGGGTTCGCCGCCGCCCGCGGCGGTCCCGAGCGATCGGCGCCCCGTTGGCTGGTCTGGCTCGCGGGCACGGGGGTCGGGGCGCTCGCGATCATCGGCTGGGAGATCGCCGAGTACGGCGTGATGAAAGCGGGCGTGGGCAACCTCTCGCTCACCTACGGCGACACGTTGTTCGATCTGGCGCTCTCCTCGGCCGGCGGTGCGCTCGGCGCATGGCTCGTCACCGCCCGCGCGGCCCGACCGGCGCGCTGACACGATCACGTCGACGCGCGCCGTGACGACGGCGCCGGACCGCCGGCCGACGAGCCCGCGAGATCGCCGCGGCGAGCACGTTGCTGTGCAGCATGTCGTCCGACGCGCCGGGCGCCGAACGACGATCTCGGGATGCTGCCGAGCTCCGTTCCGCAGGTGAGGTCTGCCGGCTCAGCGCATCGGATCAGGCTCGTCGGATCAGGCTCGTCGGATCAGGCGTGGGAGTCGATCGCAGGTCGCAGCGACACCGGTGAGGGCGTCGCTGCATCAGACCCGGGCGTGCCTGCGTCGCCGTTCACTCGGAGCTGGCGCTTCGCCGCCACCGTGGCTCGGATGCCGCCGGCGATGCCTTCGGGGTTCTGGATCGCGGTGAAGATCAACAGGACGCCACCGATGAAGGCCTCCCACGTCCCCAGCCCACCGATCAGCTCGCTCATGCCGAAGAACGCCACACCGGATGCGGCGGTGATGCCGGCGGTGACGGCACCGCTGACGCTCGTGATGCCACCGAGGTAGGCGACGGCGAGCGCGGTCAACGAGGCGACGATGCCGTAGGACGCATCGCTGACCGCTCCGAACCGGTACGCCAGGAGACACCCGGCGACACCGGCCACGAATGCCGACATCGCGAACGCCATCATCTTCACCTTCGCCACGCTGATGCCGATCGCCGCGGCGGCCCGCTCGTTCGAGCGGATCGCCAGGATGCGACGCCCGATCGCGCTTCGGCGGATGTTGCTCACCACCAGCGCGAGCACCAGCGCGACGGCGACCAGGAAGATGCCGAAGATCGGCCGCGACGACTTGTCGCCGAGGACCAACCCGAAGTCCCACCCGAACAACTCCGGATTCGGCACCTTCGCACCGCCGGTGCTCGCGTCGCCGACGTACCTCGGGTTCTTGAACACGAACTCGGCGATCGCGACGCCACCCGCCAGGGTGACGATCGCGAGATTCGTGCCGCGGAGGCGGAGCGCCGGGAGCCCGGTGAGGGCTCCGAACAACGTGGCGACGATGGTCGCCCCGATCGGCGCGAGCGGGAAGGGGATGTCCCACGCCATCGCCATCTTGGAGAGCGAGAAGCCCGCCACACCCGCGAAGGCCATCTGGGCGAGCGACGTCTGTCCGGCGTAGCCCGTGAGGATCACGAACGACAGCGCCATGACGACCATGATCACCGTGGTCATGATCGCGCCGCGCCACAACGGCCCGAACAGCAACAGACCGGTGACGGCTGCGATCACCGGCACGGCGACCGACACCGGCGTCACGCGTGCCGGCGGGACGGTGGGCAGCCGCCAGATGTCGACCGCACCTCGCTCGGGGAGGCGCTCGCCCAGGGCCACCATCGCCACGATGATGATGAGGAACGGCAGACCCTCCCGGGCGCCGTAGTCGGGGAACCAGCTGATGTCGCCCTGCATCTTGACGAAGGTCTGCTGCACCATGCCGATCGCGAGCCCGGTCGCCACGGTGGGGCCGACGTGTCGGAAGCTGCCGATGAGCGCCGCACCGAGGGCCGGGATGAGGAAGCCGAACGTGAACAGCCCCGACCCCAACTGGATCATCGGTGCCGCGAGGATCGCCACGAGACCGCTCACGAGCGAGGCGACGACGAAGCTGAGCGCGGCGAGGCGATCCGGCGAGTAGCCGAGCAGGATCGCGCCCTTCTCGTTCTCCGCCGCCGCCCGCGTGACCAGACCGACGCGCGAGTACCGCGACATCGCCCACAGAACGAGGCCGATCACGAGCACCACCGCCATGAGCCACAGCCCATCACGGGGAATCGTGAGGTCGTCGGTGATCGTGACCGGCTCGCGCGGCAGGATCGGGTCGACGCGCAGGCTCGTGCTGTCCTCGAAGCGGCGGTCGACGAGCGAGGTGAAGATGATCACCAGACCCACGCTCGCGACGATCTTCGCCAGGGCCGGCGCCTGCCGGAGTGGCCGGAACACCAAGAGGTAGACGAGCGCGCCGAGGACGACCGCGGTGAGCAACGACAGCGTCAACGCCCACCGGAACCCGACGTCGTCGGCCATCGACCCGCCGAAGTGGTACCTGCCCGGCAGACCCGGGATCGGCAACGGGTACGCCCCCCGACGGAGATCGGCATACACGTAGACCACCCACGTGGCCATCGCCCCGTGGGCGAAGTTGACCACGCCCGACCCCTGGTAGGTGATCACCAGGCCGAGGCCGAGCGCGGCGATGATCGCGCCGGCCCCGGTGCCGAGGAGGAGGTAGTAGAGGTAGTCGATCATCGCGTCGGGAGACGTGTCGCCGTCAGGTCGCCATCAGACGCGTCGTCACACGCGTCTGCTGGGTCTGTGTCACGGCGGCTCTGTCGGTCACGGCATGTACTCGAGCGACGACACCGACTCGAGGCCCTCGATGGTGCGGACCTCGCCACCTTCGAGGTACTCGGCGAAGGGGAAGTTGAAGGCGCAGATCGACGGGTAGTCGGCGGACGCACCACACTTGATCTGGCCGTCGGCGGTGCCCCACACGACGAGTCCCTCGGTCGTGCCGATCCAGTCGTAGAGGCTCTGCCCGGTGACCTCGAGTCCGGCGTCGGCCATCTGGTTGCCGAACGATGCGATGGACAGGAACAACTGCAGGCCCAGAGCGCCGAGGCCGAGCGCCGTCGAGTCGACCTCGCTCGGCTCCACACCGAGCACCGGTGCCACGATCTCCTGGAGGATCGACAGTGAGACGTTCTCCTCCTGGGTCGAGACCCCGATGAAGGTCCAGCCGACGGCGTCGTCACCGACCTGGTCGAGGACCTCCGCTCCGCTGCAGATGCCGGTGGTGATCACCGGGATCTCGATGCCGAGCGACGCCCGACCGCGCATCGTGCCGATGCATCCGGCGTCGGAGTAGAGCGAGAACAGCAGGTCGGGGTCACCCGACGCTGCCTCTCGCATCAGACCCTGGTAGCCGGCATCGGTCTCGTTGTCGCCGCCCTTGACCGTGGTGTGGGCGATGCCCGCCTTGTCGAGCGCGGCGACGAGCGCTGCTTCGCTCGAGTTGGCACCGGCGTTGTCGGCACTGACGATGCCGACGTTCGTCGCACCGAAGTGGTTCTGGGCGACGTTGACGGCCGCGGCCCACGTGGTGGCGTTGCCACCGGTGAGGAATCGTGCTTCGGCGGTGTAGTCACCGGGCAGGATCGGGAGGATGCCGATCACCGGGACGCCGGCGGCGGAGTAGGTCGCATAGTCGGGGAACAGATCGAGTCCGACCATCACCAACTCGACACCCTTGCCCGTGAGCTCCTGTGCACACGCCTGCGACGTCTCGGGAGAGCCGTTCACGGTGCAGTTCTCGAGCTCGATCGGTCGTCCACCGACGCCACCGTGCTGGTTCAGGTAGTCGACCGCGCTCGCGATGTTGAGCCGGATCTCGGGGAAGTCGAGCCCGGGCGTGCCCTCGGTGTTCACCAGCCCGAGCAGGATCGGCTCACCGGTCGGCGGCCCCAGGCTCGGGAACGCCTCGTTCGGGTCGTCCGATGCGGCGGCGTCGGCCTCGGTGGTGGCGGTCTCGTCGGGGGCCTCGGTCCCCGCCGGTTCGGTCGCGGCAGGCTCGGTGGCCGCCGGTTCCGTCGCCGCGGGTTCCGTCGCCGCGGGTTCGGTGGCTGCCGGTTCGGTGGCAGTGGGTTCGTCGTCCCCACCGCACGCGCCGGCGAGCAACGCGAGTGCGACCCCCACCGCACACGCACGCACGCTCCGGCCCGACCTGACGCTCGCGCGCCGGTTGTCTGGTCCCATGGTCCCCTCCTCAGTTGTCGACCGACGCAGTTCGTGCGGCGGTCCTTCCCCCATCGTCTTGCCCCACTGTCCTTGCTTCGCTGTGCGTGCCCGGCGCCCCGGCCGTCACCGGCCGGGGCAGACCGGACCTCAGCCCGACGTCACCCCCGTGCGTCGGGCACCCAGCTGCCGTGCGCGCCGTAGGGCACGCGGCGCGGCAGATGGATCGTTGCCACCGGCGCGGCGCTGAAGTCCTGCGCGTCGATGATCAGCAGTCGCGACTCGTCGCTGTTGGTGTCGTGAGCGAGGCTGATCACCCAGCCCTCGTCCTCACCGGCGTCGGGCGACGCCGGTGCGAACACCGGCTCCGCGCCGCGGACGCCGTCGCCCAGCTGATGCTCCCAGCACTGGCCGGAGCGCAGGTCGTACTTCCAGAGCGCCGAGCCGTAGACCGGCTCCTCGGCGTTGCCCTCGCCGGCGAGTGCCATCAGGTAGCCGTAGCGGGCGTCGAGGCCGACGAGGCGATCGTCGACGCGGCCGAAGTCGCCGGGGCGATCGTCGATCTGCTCCTCGCGCACGGTGCCGGCAGCGAGGTCGATGGTCCACTTCCAGAGGCGGCCGACCTCGGCGTAGTCGTCGTTGCTCGAGCCGAAGGCCTCGGGCTGGCGCGACACGTGGAGCACGATCGTGTTGCCGTCCTCGTGGGCGTTCACCGGGTGGAACACGTAGCAGGGGTCGATCTCGAACCAGCGCACGTCGGCGTTGGTGCCGTTGCGGGGCATGACGCCGAGGCGGGCGCCGGCTTCCTTCTTGAACTTGAACGGCATGCCCGTGGCCAGTGCGTCGAGGTCGAACACGACCGGCAGGTCCATGAACACGACATGGTTCCGCGTGACGTTGAAGTCGTGCATCATCACCATGTTCGGGATCTCGATGCCCTCGAGCTGCTTCAGCTCACCGTCGGCGCCGATGCGGATGTAGTGCAGGAACGGCGGCTGCGGGCTGAGGTAGCTGAACGCGATCAGCTCGCCGGTGGCCGGGCACACCTTGGGGTGTGCGGTCATCGACGTGGTGAGCGCGCCGCCGAAGTTCTCGTAGCCGAGCGTGTTCAGCTGGCCGTCGATCTTCCAGGGCCAGTGGCCCTCCTCGAGGCAGAGGATCTTGTCCTGGTGGGCGAGCACGTGGGTGTTGCCGGTGCCGCGGGTGAGGTCGCCCATGTTCGACATCACGTCGCCGCCGGAGGGGTCGGTGATGTTCGGCGTCTGGATGTAGCGGTTGCGGTACCACTCGGCCTTGCCGCCCGAGAGGCGGATGCCGTGCACCATGCCGTCGCCGAAGAACCAGTGGTCGCTGCTGCCCGACTTCGGGTTCGGTCCGGTGCGGACGTACAGGCCCTCCAGTTCGGGCGGCACCGCACCGTCGACGCGCAGGTCGGTGACGGTGAGCTCGTCCTGCACCGGTGCCCAGTTGCCACGCAGGTGCCAGGGCAGCGGCGCGGTCTGTGCGGCGTGATCTTCGAGTGCGGTCATGGTGTGTCTCCTCGTTCGACGTCGGTTGCTCGGGCCGGGCGTGATCGTCCGGCCAGGGTCAGGGGGGGTGTTCAGGACGGGATGTTCTTCTTCGCGACCTCGGGCGAGCGCTGCCACATGAGCGCCGAGTCGAAGCCGAGCTTGTAGTCGGGCGTGAACTCGATGATCACGCGTGCGGGCGAGTCGAGGAACTGCTGGAACGTGCTCGACGCCACCTCGTCGTCGGGACGGAGGTAGCGCGCGAACTCGGGGAAGAACCAGTCCTTGGTCTCGCGATCGTCGTGGACGATGCAGGAGCCCTTGTACGTGATGGTGCGGCTGCCGGGCACCTTGCTGCCGGCGCTGTTGATGCACAGCGATGCCCGCGGGAAGCGGCGGATGGCGGAGATGCGCTGGCGGCGCTCGGCGGCGGTGAGCCAGAACGTGCCGTCCTTGGGCAGGTACGACATCACGACACCGAAGGCCTCGCCCGCCTTGTTGGTCCACATGAAGACGCCCTCGCGCTGGGTGTACACGAGCTGCTGCTCGAGCTCGGGCGAGAGCCCGCACTCGGTGAGATCCTCGTACGAGTCGTGCGTCGACGCACTCATGCCGTCGTCCCCTGTCTTCCTGTCGTCGTCAGCTGATGCCGGTCGCCCCACCGGTGCGGTGCCCGTGCGGTACCGGCCGCCCCCCTCAGGACGTCCCCATGGGCGAACGTAGCACTCGATCCGACGCGAATCTACCCCCGGTAAGTTATTGCGCGCCGTCGGCTCTTCCGGCCGCTCAGCCGGCGGAACCGAAGCCGAACGCCTCGCCGGCCGCGAGGTCGTCGACCGCGGTGAAGGTGCGCCGCACGATCTCGTCGAACAGCGCGGCGCCGCGCTCGTTGGCCGCATCGAGGGTGAGCAGGCTGCCGCCGAAGCTGGCGGCGTAGAAGAGCAGGCCCTCGAGGTAGCCCCGCCAGATCGCGGCCTCGTCGATCGCGTCGGCCGGCACCCCGGCGGCCACGAGACCGCGCAGGTACCGGTCGATGAGGTCGCGCTCGTGCCGTCGACGCATGTCGACCGTGAGGTTGTTCGCGCAGAAGTACACGAGGTCGGTTCCGCCCGGCGCACGCATCGCCATCTGCCAGTCGATCACGGCCACCTCGCCGCTCCCGCCGGGGCCGTCGTCGAAGAACAGGTTGTCGAGCCGGAAGTCGCCGTGGATGAGCGTGACCGGCTCGTCGCGATGGCCCGCCACCCAGTCGAGCACCTGCTCGATGAACTGCTCGCACCACCGCAGGGTGCGGGCGGGGAGGATGTCGCCGTACCGCTCGAGGAACGTCGGCCATCCCATCGCGAACATCGGCGGGAAGTTCTGGATCGACGGATCGTCGAGATCGGGCATCCAGTCGAAGGTGGCGAGCAGCGGGTGTTCCCACCAGGTCGCGTGGTGCCGCGCGATGAGGTCGATCGCTCGCTCGGCCTGCGACAGCGTCGCGCCGGCCACGTGGTCGCCGGGGATCGACGGGGCGAGGTCCTCCATCACGAGGCATGGCGGATCGACGAGGTTCACGTAGGCGTGCGGCACGCGCACCTGTACGTGTGGTGCGACGTCGGCGTAGAAGCGGTGCTCGCGCTCCCACACGCGCATCATCTGGCCGATGAACTGAGCGCCGGGGTCCGCGCTCGCGAGTTTCACGATCACCGACGCCGGCGCTGCCGGATCGGAGGAGTGGATGCGGACACGGGCCAGCTGGCCCATGAAGCCTTCGCCCGCAGCGATGGGGTGGAGGTCGATCGACTCGATCCCCACCCCCATCGCCTCGGCGAGCCACTCAGCGGAAACGTCCCCCAACGTCTGCGGTGTCACGCGGCGGCAACCTACACCTCACGCGGACCTCGCCTGACCATCGCAGCGCCAGGGCGTCGCGCGGCAGGCTCGAGTGGGGGCTCCGAGTGGGGGCTCGAGCAGGGATTCGAGTGATGCCCGGGCGAGACGTCAGGCCGAGGGAGCGACGACCTCGGCCGTCCCCGTCACGACGTGCTCGTCGCCGCGCGCGAGCCACACGTCGCACGTGGCGATGCCGTCGACGATCGACCGGACGCGACCGCCCGCGACGACGTGGTCGGTGTCGAGCACGGGTCGACCGAACGACACCGTCAATCGGCGCACCGACGCGGGCCCCGCCCACGCCATGAGCATGTTGGCGACGTAGCCCAGGTTGAGCGGGCCCTGGTTGATCACGCGTCCGCCGAGGCCGAGCGCTGCGTTCGCAGCTCGGTCCCAGTGCACCGGGTACGGGTCGCGCAAGATGGCGGCCATGGTGCGCATCCGCGCCGCGTCGACGCTCGGCATGTCCCACTCGGGCAGGAGTTCGCCGGTCGCCGGCGCATCGGTGGCGGATGCGTCGCGCACCACCGGCACGTGTGCCTCGGTGCGCCGGAACTGCCACCGGTTGGTGACGCGCGCGACCAGGCCGTCGGCGTCGCTCAGCTCGATGCGGAACGCCACGTGGTCGGCGACCGCGCCGGCGGGCGTCGTGCGCCGCTCGGCGGCGACGATGCCGCCCTCGACCCGGTGGTCGACGTCCTCGCGCAGGGGGCGCACGTATTCCCAGTCGTAGCCGAGCAGGCCCACCGACCCGCCAGCCCCGCTCGCGCCGCCCAGGCGGAACAGCTCGGTGATCGACGTGCCGGCCCCGAGAATCGGCGCATGGAACAGCACGATCGGGTGCACGAGGCCGTCGGGCAGTTGTTCACGACCGGTGCAGTCGGTGAGCAGCCAGTTCTCCCAGTGCGCGACCCGGTACGTGCCACCGGGGAACCGGTGGCCGACCAGTGCGGCGAGTTCGTCTTCGTTCATCATGGCGGTCATCGGTGGCTCCCTGCTGCGAGGCCGGACCACACGAGTTCGGCGAGTTGGTCGGCCAGGACGTCGGCCGGTCGGTCGTGCTCGTCGATCCACCACAGCGACACGAGATTGAGCATGCCGATGATCGCGTACGCCCAGGGGACGGCGACCGCGACATCGTCGCCGCGGCGCGTGCGCCATCGGGTGAGCAGATCGGCCAGCGGCCCGGCGGATCGTCCCGCCAGGTAGAGCGTTCGTTCCGGGGTGTCGTCGGATGCGCCGCGGGTGACGTAGAGGAACAGCTCCCGGTGCGCGCCGATCGTCTCGAGGCTGCTCCGGAAGAACGCGGCGAGCGTGATGCGATCGAACCGGCTGGTGCTGCCGACCTCGGCGCCGGCTGCGGCGATGAGCCGTTCGGCGAGGCGGGCTGCGAGCGCGTTCGACAGCTCGGCCCTGCTGCCCACCCGGGCGTAGACGACCGGCTTGGTGACCCCGGCCTCGACGGCGATCGACTCGAGCGAGGCGCCGTTGCCGTCGCGGGCGATCACGCGCTCGGCGGCGTCGAGCACCACGTCGCGATCGACGACGTGCTGGCCGCCTGTGGGACGGCCGGGTCGACGGCGGACTTTGACGTTCACCGCGTCAGTCTGCCGTCCCGGGTGCCGCCGTGCCGTGGTCGGTCGCGTCCGGGTCCGAATGGGCGCTCCGATTCGTGCACCCGTCGCTGGTGCTGGTCGGATGGTTCGATCCGTCGTCGCCGGCTCCACGAGGCCATACTTACCGCGGGTAAGTTCTGCGGGCGAGCCGGCGCGACCGGCCCCTCGCGACACCCAGCAGCAGTCCCACGAGACGATCGGAGTCCCCATGCCCACCGCGGCCAGCCAGGAGTTGTTCGACCTGAGCGACGACGTCGCCATCGTGACCGGCGCGGGCCGCGGGATCGGTGAGGGCATCGCCACCACCCTCGCCGACGCGGGCGCCGCCGTGGTGTGCGCCGCCCGTCGTGCCGACGAGATCGAGCGGGTCGCCGCCGGCATCCGCGACCGCGGCGGTCGTGCCATCGCGGTCGCGACCGACGTGACCGATCCCGCGGCGGTGAAGGCGTTGGCGCAGCGAGCGGTCGACGAGTTCGGCCATCTCGACATCTGGATCAACAACGCCGGCGGCTCGCCGGTGTCGGCCCCGCTGGTCACCCTCGACGAGGACGAGTGGGATGCGACCCTGCGGCTGAACCTCACCGCCGTGTGGCGGTGCACCCGTGTCGCGGCTGCGACGATGCGCGACGGCGGGCGGATCGTCAACATCTCCTCGCTCGCCGCGACGACCACGATGCCCGGCAGTGGGCACTACGCCGCGGCCAAGGCAGGGGTGAACTCGCTCACGCGCACGTTCGCGAAGGAACTCGGCCCGCGCATCCGCGTGAACTGCATCATGCCGGGGGCGGTGCCGACCGAGATCATGATGACGGCCCTCCACCTCGGCGACGACGATCTGCCGGCGCTCACCAAGCGACTGCGGCTCCCCATGCGCCGCCTGGGCACCCCGGACGACCTCGGTCGAGCCGTGCTGTACTTCGTGGCGCCGGGCTCGTCCTGGGTGACGGGCCAGATCCTCGCCATCGACGGCGGGATGTCGGCATGAGCGCAACGCCCACCGTCGCACGGCGGGTCACGCTCGCCGCCCGTCCGAACGGGCCCGTCACCGACGACTGCTTCGCACTCGTCGAGGAGCCGTTCGACCCGGCGGCACCGCTCGCCGCCGGACAGGTGGCGATCCGCGTCGACACCCTGTCGATCGACGCGTTCATCCGGACCACCCTCGAGGAGCGGTCGTACCATCGCGGCGCACGCATGGGCGGGGTCATCCCGGCGCTCGGCGTCGGTACGGTGACCGCCAGCGCGGTCGACGGGATCGAGCCCGGCGACCAGGTCTTCGGTCCGCTCGGCGCACAGACCCACGCCGTGCTCCCCGAGATGCTGGTGCGCCGACTCGACGTGTCCTCCGTGCCGGCGACCGCCTACCTCGGTGCGCTCGGCATGACCACGGGCCTCACGGCCTACTTCGGTGTGGTCGAGGTGGGAGCGGTCGGTGCTGCCGGTCCGACCGACACCGTCGTGGTGTCGGGTGCCGCCGGCGCAGTCGGATCGATGGCCGTGCAGATCGCCCGTCTCGCAGGTGCCGCGCGCGTGATCGGCATCGCCGGCGGCCCCACGAAGTGCGCGTACATCGTCGACGAGCTGGGCGCCGATGCGGCGATCGACTACCGGGAAGGCGTCGGTCCGATGGCCGACCGGCTGCGCGAGCTCGCACCCGAGGGGATCGACGTGTTCTTCGACAACGTCGGTGG
This sequence comes from Actinomycetota bacterium, assembly GCA_963169665.1. Lineage (GTDB taxonomy): Bacteria > Actinomycetota > Acidimicrobiia > Acidimicrobiales > Ilumatobacteraceae > VFMC01. Next base: position 123,175 of record CAUJET010000155.1, read on the forward strand.
CGAGGTGCTCGACGTCGCGCTCGACCAGATCGCCGAGCGCGGTCGCATCGTGCTGTGCGGCGCGATCTCGCAGTACGAGCACATGGACGACGTGCGCGGGCCGCGCAACTACCTCAAGCTGGCCGAACGCCACGCCCGTATGGAGGGCTTCGCCGTCACCCACTTCGAGTCGGCGTTCCCACAGGCCGAGGCGGTGCTCGGCGACTGGCTGGCCGACGGCCGGCTGGCGATGCGCGAGCACGTCGAGCACGGTCTCGACGCGTTCCCGGCCACGCTGCGCATGCTCCTCGACGGCGGCCACCACGGCAAGCTCCTGCTGCGCGTCCACGACCCACGGGCCTGAGCGCCGCTCCCGATCGGCCTGCACGCCGCCCTCCCGCCCCCTGCACTCATCACCGACAGGAACCACCACGTGTCCACCGAAACCTCACCCGCCGCGTACCCGTCCCCGGCCCAGCTGTTCTCGCTCGACGGCCAGGTCGCCGTCGTCACCGGCGGGGGGCGCGGTATCGGCGAGGGCATCGCTCGCACGTTCGCGGCGGCAGGGGCGAGGGTCGTCGTGGCCGCGCGCCGCACCGCCGAGGTGGAGGCCGTCGCGGCATCGATCGTCGCCGACGGCGGCGAGGCGATCGGCGTGGGCTGCGACGTCACCGACGACGCAGCGGTCGACGCGCTCGCCCGCACCGCGATCGACGCGTTCGGTTCGCTCTCCATCTGGGTGAACAACGCCGGCGGATCGCCCGCCCGCAAGCCGCTCACCGAGCTCAGCCGCGACGAGTGGGACCAGTGCACCGCGCTCAACCTGACCGCCGTGTGGGTCGGCATCGTGACCGCGGCGAAGTACATCGAGACCGGCTCGATCCTCAACATCTCGTCGGGCGCCGGCACCGGCCCGGTGCCGGGCAGCGGTCACTACGGCGCGGCCAAGGCCGGGGTGAACTCGCTGACGATGACCGCGTCGGCAGAGCTCGCGCCTCGCGTCCGGGTGAACGGGATCATGCCCGGCGCGATCCCGACCGAGATCTTCCGCACGGCGCTCGGCATCCGCAACGACGACGACCTGGCGGCCACCGAGCAGGCGTGGAACATCCCGATGGGTCGCTTCGGTACGCCGCTCGACATCGGCACTGCCGCCTTGTTCCTCTGCTCGCCGGCCGCGGGCTGGGTGACGGGCGAGACCTGGCGGATCGGTGGCGGCGCCAAGCCCCGCTGATCTGCAGCCGACCGACGGACGCGAGACTGCGGCCATGACCGACACCGTCACCGCTGCCGAGACGACGACCGACCGGACGTCCGACGGGACGACCGTCGAGACGCGCGAGACGTTCTGCCGCTTCTGCCATGCCGCGTGCCCGCTGGAGGTGGACGTCGAGATCAACGCGGGTCGCGAACGTGCGATCGCCGTGCGCGGCGTGCTCGACGATCCGTTGTTCGAGGGATACACGTGCATCAAGGGCAGGCAGCTGCCCGACCAGCACCACGCCCCCGACCGTCTGCGCCGACCGTTGCGCCGCGAGGCCGACGGCACGTTCACCGAGGTCTCCTCGGGCGAGGCGCTCGACGACATCGCCGCCCGCATCCGGCGGATCATCGACGCGCACGGACCGCGTGCGGTGGCGAGCTACACCGGCACGGGTGCGTTCCAGAACGGGATCTCGATGCCGGCCGCCGTCGCCTTCCACCAGGGCATCGGCTCGCCGTCGTTCTACACGTCGATCACGATCGACCAGCCCGCCCACCTCACCGCCCGCCTGCGGATGGGGTCGTGGGAGGCGGGGTGGCAGAACTTCCGCGACGCCGACGTACTGCTGGCCATCGGCTACAACCCGCTGGTCTCGTCGTACGCGCCGGCCGGTGGACTGCAGGGGACCAACCCGTTCGTCACCCTGCGTCGCGCGAAGGCGCGAGGGATGCAGCTGATCGTGATCGACCCGCGCCGCACCGAACTCGCGTCGAACGCCGACCTGTGGCTGCAGGTGAAGCCCGGCGAGGACCCGACGCTGATCGCCGGCCTCGTGCGGGTGATCCTCGACGAGGACCTGCACGACCAGGAGTTCTGCGACCGTTGGGTCGGCCAGCTCGACGACCTCCGCGCCGCGGTCGCGCCGTTCACCCCCGAGTACGTGGCCGAGCGGTGCGAGGTGCCCGCCGGCGACGTCGTGCGCGCCGCCAGGATGTTCGCGGCCGGACCCCGGGGAACCGCAGGTACCGGCACCGGACCGAACATGGCCGCGCACAGCACGCTCACGGAGCACCTGACGCTCACCCTCAACGCGATCTGTGGGCGGGTGAACCGTGAGGGCGACACGCTCGAGAGCGGCAACTTCCTCGTACCTGGCGACACCCGTCGGGCACAGGTGGTGCCGCCGAGCGATCCGGCCCCCGGCACGCCGCACCGAGTGAAGGGTCTCCGGGGCATGCCCGGGGAGATGCTCACCAACGTGCTCGCCGAGGAGATCCTGCTGCCCGGCGAGGGGCAGGTGCGATGCCTCGTCGTGTGCGGCGGCAACCCGGTGGTCGCGTTCCCCGACCAGTTGAAGACCATCGCCGCGCTCCGCGACCTGGAACTGCTCGTCGTGATCGACCACCGGATGACGGCCTCGGCCGAGCGTGCGCACTACGTGCTGCCGCCCCGCCTCGAGCTGGAACGCGCCGACGTCGCGGCCGTGATGGACCGTCGCTACGCGGCGCCGTACGTGAGCTACACCCCGGCGGTGCTCGCCCCCGAGGGCGACTGCATGTCGGAGTGGGAGGTGTTCGCCGGCATCGCCGCCCGGCTGGGCACACGGATGCCGCTGCCCGGCGGCGACCTGCCGCTCGACGGCTCGGCCGACGACGAGCTCATGCTCGACCTCGCCTTCGCGAAGGGGCGGCTGTCGATGGCGGAGATGCGCGAGCACCGGGGCCAGATCCTCCACGACCGCGAGGTGCAGGTGGTGGCCGCCGATCCTGAGGCGACGGCACGCTTCGCCGTCGCGCCGCCCGACGTGATCGCCGAACTGGCGGAGGTGCGCGTCGAGCACACGGGCGCCGAGGTGCTCGACGGGTTCGACGCGGCCGCCCATCCCTTCCGGCTGGTCAGCCGCCGCCTCAAGCACGTCCTCAACTCGCTCGGGCGTGAGCTGCCCGGTCTCGCTCGCGTCGGCACCACCAATGCCGCGTTCATGCATCCGGACGACCTCAGCGACCTCGGCGTGGTCGACGGTGACCTCGTCGAGATCACCTCCCCGACGGGCAGTGTGGTGGCCGTGGCGGAAGCGAGCGACACCGTGAAGCGAGGCGTGATCTCGATGTCCCACTCGTGGGGCGGGTCGATCACCGACGAGGAGGTGCGCACCCAGGGCACGCCGACGAACCGTCTGTGCACCGTCGACAGCGGGTGGGACCGCCTGAACGGCATGGCCATCCAGAGCGCCATCCCGGTTCGGGTGCAGCGTTCCCTGGCCCCGACGTGAGCGACCACGATCCGGACGGGATCGACCATGCGACGACCGTCGCGGCCGGGCCTGCTCGGGTCGGGGTGCGGCGCGTCGTCGTCGCGGTCGCGGCGCTCCTGGTGGTGCTCGTCGCTGCCGTGTCGTCGTGGTCGGGGATCCGTGCCTCGCATCCCGCCTACCTGCTGGTGCTGGTGGTGATCGTGCTCGTCGCGACGACCGTGCTCGCGGTGTGGGGCGGTCGAGTGTGGCAGGAGCGCCGTACCCCACGTGGTGCTCGGAGCGTGCGCACGACGGTGCGCACCCTGCTGGCCGGCACGACCCTCGTCGTGGTGATCGCGGTCGTGATGTACTTCCGGCCGCTCACGGCGTCGCCGTCAGCCGTGGCACAGCTCGCCGACACGGCGGAGGTGGACGTCACCGAGTCGCTGACCACGATCGAGTTCGCACCGGCCGCCGGTGCGACCACCGGCCTGGTGTTCTACCCCGGCGCGCTGGTGGACCCGCGGGCCTATGCGACGACGCTGCGGCCGCTCGCGATCGCCGGGTACCTCGTGGTCGTCGTGAAGATGCCGATGGGCGTCGCGTTCTTCGACTCAGGCGCGGCCAGCGACGTGATGGCCGAGCACCCGACGATCGAGCACTGGGCCATCGGCGGGCACTCGCTCGGGGGCGCGGTGGCGTCGATCTTCGCCCGCGATCACCGGGGGGACGGGGGCGACGGGGGCGACGGCGACGGTGAACGTGCGGTGGACGGGCTCGTCCTGTGGGCTGCGTACCCGACGAGCCCGATGGCCGACGTCGACGACCTCGCCGTGCTCTCGGTGTCGGCGGCGAACGACGGCCTCGCGACCCCCGACGACATCGCCGACTCGGTGGCCGACCTGCCGGTCTCGGCGGAGTTCGTCACGGTGCCCGGTGCGGTGCACGCCTTTTTCGGCGACTACGGGGACCAGGACGGCGACGGCGAGCCGACCGTGTCGCGCCAGGACGCCCAGGCACGGATCGTGGCCGTGACGTCGGCGTTCCTGGCCACGCTCGGTGCGTGAGGGTTCGACCGGTCGGGTGGGGTGGCATGGACGGCGCGTCAGCCACCGCTGAGCAACACCGCGACCGATAGGTCGGCGGCCAGCGCCCGTCCGGCGGCCAGCGCCCGTCCGGCGACCTCGGTGCCGGTGGCCCCGAGCGCCTGGAGCCCTGCGAACGCGGGTCCGATCAGACGATCGACCCGTGCCTGCTCGTTCGGTGGCAGCGGGGCGCCGAGCGATTCGCGAAGGGCGGCAGCGAAGCCGGCGCACCGGAGTGCTTGTTCGAACCGTCCGGTCGCGGCGGCGACACCGGCGTGATCCTCGACCAGATAGGCGATCATCGTGCGGTCGTCGAGCTCGAGGCTGAGCTGCAGGCTCTCATCCAGCAAGGGCACGGCGTCGGTGTGGCTGCCGATGTCGACGAGCACGTCGGCGAGGGTGATGAGCGACAGGTTGAGTCCGGCGCGGTCGCCGAGCTGGCGCCGGATGCCGAGGCATTCGCGCAGCAGATCCTGGGCCTCGTCGTAGTCGCCCTGGTCGGCCGCCACGCATGCCTGGTTGTTGAGCAGCTGCCCGGTGCTCCAGCGATCGCCGATCTCGCGGAACAGGCCGAGGGCTTCGTCGTTCAGCCGTCGGGCCTCGGCGAGGTCCTGTTGGAAGCGAGCGATCACGCCTTGGTTCGTGAGCAGCACGGCCTCACCGGGCTTGTCCCCGAGTCGCCGCCGGAGCTGCAGGCTCAGTTCGTTCAGCCGCCGGGCCTCGTCGTAGTCGCCCTGCCAGATGGCCACGACGCCGGCGCCTTTCAGGGAGTGGGCGAACGCCTCGTCGCGGAGGTCGGGATCGCCCACCGATGCGGCGATGTCGAGGCTCTCGTCGTAGTGGGTGCGCGCCTCGGCGTAGCGGCCTTGGAGCCGGTACACCTCACCGATGTCGGCGACGACGAGGCTCGTCGCAGCCAGGTCGCCGGCGGCGAGCGAACTCGCTTGCGCCCGCTGCATCCATTCGAGCGCCTCGCCGTATGCGCCCCGCTTGCGATCGAGCACGCCGAGCGCGCGCTGGGCGCCGGCCGCGAGTCCGGCGTCGCCGAGCTCGACAGCGAGCTGGAGGGCCTCGCGGTCGGCTGCGTCAGCTGCGTCCCAGTCGCCGACCGTGTCGAGCACGGCACCGAGTCGGACCAGCACCGCGGCACGAGTGGCACCGGTGTCGATCGCCGCGGCGCGACGGAAGTAGTCGATCGCTGAGATGTTCGCGAACGCTGCCTGCGCTGCCTCGCCGGCTCGGCGGAGGTACTCGCGCCGCTTCGGCACGTTCTCCGTGCGGTCGTAGTGGTGTGCGAGCAGGTCCAGCACCTGATCGACCACGCCGCCGCGCTTGTCCTCGATGTACTGGGCGATCTGTTCGTGCAACACGGCGCGGGTCGCGAAGGCCAGCGTCTCGTATGCCACCTCCTGGGTGAGGACGTGGCGAAAGAGGTAGGCAAGCTCGGGTTCGGGTGACTCGAGCGTGGTGAGCTCCTGCTCGGCCAGCACGTCGAGGTCGCGCAACACGTCGTCGAAGTCGGCGCCGGGGCGGTGGACGCCCCAGAGCATCGCCACGTGGAACAGGCGCCCGATCACGCTCGCGACCTTGAGCATGGTCCGCTGGTCCTCGGTGAGCTGATCGATGCGCCCGAGGATCAGGCTGTGCAGACTGTCGGGGAGTTGCAGCCGCTCGAGTGACGCCGGGTCGGAGGGGTCGATGCCCCGGTCCTCGAGGTAGTTGACGAGCTCTTCGATGTAGAACGGATTCCCCTCCGCCCGAGCGCACACCAGATCGAGCAGGGTGGGGTCGGCCACGACCCGCTCGCCGTACAGCTGACGGAGCTTCGCCGTGGCGAGCGCCCGGAGTTCCCCGTCGGCGAGCTCGGCCAGGCGGACCTCGGTGAAGTGCGGGAGCCTGCTCACGCGTGGCGCCGCCAGGTAGGTGGCCTCGGTGGGCCGGTACGCCGTCAGGATCGTCACCGGGAGATCGACGATCGACCGGCCGATCACCTCGAGCAGGTCGTGGGAGAGCGGGTCGAGCCAGTGGGCGTCCTCGATGACGAGCAGCACCGGCCCGATCGCCGCGACCCGGGCACGCAACACCGAGACGAGGAGTGCCTCGAGTGAGGCTTTTCGCAGCGCTGCGTCGAATGTCGCGGTCAGCTCGTTGTCGGGGATCGGCAGGTACACCGCGACGCCGAGGAGGGGGAGGCGTTCGGCGAGCGCGGGATCGATCGCGTCGAGCTCAGCGGCGAGATGGCGGCGCTGTTGTTCGTGCGACATGGCGCCGTCGAGACCGAAGATGCCGCGCCAGATCGCGTGCCAGACGAGATAGCTCGCGTTGATGCCGAACGATTGGCACTCGCCGCCGTAACAGGTGACGCCGGCGGCCTCGGCGCGCCGAAGCACTTCGCTGACGAGCCGTGACTTGCCCATGCCTGCGTCGCCCACGAGGCCGAGGATCTGCCCGCTGCCGCCGAACGAGCGGTCGAGGGCCTCGGTGAGCGCGTCGAGTTGCTCGGTTCGACCGAACAGCGGGAGGGCGTAGTCGCGATCGCGCAGGCGAGTGGTGGCTCGCACCCGATGGCCGAGCACGCGGGCGACGGCGATCGGTTGTGACTTCCCCTTCACCGTGATCGCGGGCAGGTCTTCCCAGACGAACGGCACGGCGGTCGCGCGACGCACGCTCGCCTCCACGAGCACCTCGCGGTCGCTGGCCCGCTGCATCAGCCGCGCCGACAGGTTGACCGGATCACCCATCACGCCGTAGCAGCGACGGGTCGTGCTCCCGCAGGCGCCGGCACGGGTGCGCCCCTGGGCGATGCCGATCTGGAGCGACGTGATCGACGGTGACTCCAGGTCACGCAGCTCGAGCGCTGCCGTGACGGCCCGTACCGCGTCGTCACCGTGCGCGATGGGTGCCCCGAAGGTGGTGTTGATGTAGCTGCCCTTGTCGCCGATGGTGACCTGCAGGATGAACGCATCGAAGCGCTGCAGCACGCGCTGGGTGGCCTGCACCAGCGAGTCGAGATGCGTGCCGGCGTCGGGGTCCCCGTCGAAGTCGATGCCGTCGAACCGCATGAACAGCGACACCGCCGGCCGCAGTTCGGTGAGGTATTCGCCCTGGCCGCCGGCGAGTCGGTCGGCGACGGGCGGGATCATCCAGCTGCGGCGGGTTGCCGGGTCGAGCGCGTCGTCACCATCGGTCGGCCAGGGATCGGTGGGGACCGACGCCGCCATCGCGGTCACGACCGCGAACCGCTCCTCCTCGCCAGCGGGCTGGTCGTCTCCCGTGCGCCAGGCGCTGATGACCAGCCCGGCAGCGGTGGTCTGCCGGTCGGCTGATCCGGCAGGCGGGGCGGACAGGGCCACCACCGTGGCCTCGTCGATCACGATCTCGCCTGCTTCGGCCTGGTGTTCGGCCGACGCGAGGCGTCGCACCGTGTCGCCGGCCAAGGTGTCGATCAGCTGGATCGACGGGTCGCCGACGACGAAGCGGACGGCCGGTCCCGTGGTGACGGCCACCTTGACGGCGAGGGTGACGTCACCTTCGTCGCCCACGCGCACCGAGGTGAACCCGGCCATCGCCCGCTGCAGCGCGAGGCCGCATGCGACCGCCCGTTCGGCCGCCGAGGGTCGCTCGACGTCCGGAGGGCGACTCGACGCATCAGCCTGGCCGTCGGGCAGGGGTGCGTCGTCGAACCAGCAGGTGATCGCGTCGCCGCTGTAGACGATCACGCTGCCGCGACGATCTGCCACTTCGCGCACGAGCGCGTCGTAGATGCGGTTGAGTTCGATCAGCAGTTGCTCGGCGCCCCGCTGAGGGCCGTAGGCGCGGACCAGCGCCTCGGTGAGCGGCGTGAAGCCCGAGATGTCGGCGAACAACGCCGAACCGGTGCACCGGCGCGGGAGATCGACGCCACGCGCCAGGGCATGGCGTCGATCCTCCGGGAGATAGGCGACGGCGGACTCGGTCACGACACCGCCGAGTGTCGCGCGTGGATCAGCACCTCGGCGACGACGAGCGTGCCTGCACGGTCGTGCCGTGGAGTGTCCAGTTCAGCGAGCTGCCGTTGAAGTCGACGGTGAACACGTTGCGCTGATTGCCCGGCATGAACACCTGAGGTTGGCCGCGGAACCCGGGCAACGGGTTGAAGGTGTTCTCGAGGAGTGGCACGGTGGGTGAGGCGATCGGGAACGGTGCCGGATTGTTGTAGCCGTAGACGGCCCGGTAGCGCAGGGCGTTGCCCGGGCCGCGATCGGTCACGCACTGACGTACCGGGGTGACCCGCTGGCTGATGCCCGTCCTGACGGTGATGTCGTCGGTGCCACAGTTGTTCTGCGCATCGCACACCCGGATGGTCACCGTTCGTGTGCCGGCCGAGCCGTAGATGAACGCAGCTGCGAAGCGGCCGTTGGCGGCGAGGGCGAACGGGGTGAACGGACCGGTGGGGGTCCACCGCGCCCATGCCCGATAGGGCGCCGTGCCGTCGGGGTCGGTGTAGGTGCCGTTGATCACCACCACGTTGCCGCGGAAGCCGATCTCCTGCAGGCCCGTCACGCCCATGTCGGCCACGACCACGGGTGCCACGGCCACCGTGGAGGCGATGGTGAGGGTGGCGGTGCCGCTCTGGGAGGGCGAGTAGTTCGGGTCGGCGACAGCGATCGTCTGGCCCTGACCGAAGGAGGCGCGCACCGTGTAGGTGCCCGCCGGGAGGTCGACGACCCCGAGGCGTGCGTCGCCCCATGCATCGGCGATCACCGAGCGTTCGAGCGTGGTGGTCCCGGTGGTGAAGGAGAACACGATCGGCTTGCCACCGAGCTTGCGCCCGAGGGAGTCGGTGAGTGTGGCGACGATGCCGGTGGACTGTCCGGGGGTGATCGTCACCGAGGCGGGGGTGATCGCCACCGACGTGCCCTGGCGGGTGACGGTGATGGAGCTGCTCGCGGTCGCTGCCCGCAGGTCGGCGGCGCCGCGGAAGCTCACCTGCACCGGGTAGTCGCCGGGTGCGACGGTGGACGTGATCGTCGCGGAGGCGCTGCCGCCGGCATCGGTGATACCGATCGCGGTCTGGCCGCCCACGTCGAACACGAGTGCCCGGCCGGCCAGCGTGGCCGATCCGGCGAGCTGGGCGCTGACGGTGACGTTCGAACCGAACGCGACGGAGCTGGGTGAGCCGTTGATGAACACCGCGCTCGCCGCCGGAGCCGGCGGCGTCACCGTGACGTCAGGCGTGCGGTAGTAGGCGCCGAGGTTGGTCGACAAGGTGGTGAGACCACCACCGCCGACCGCCTGCACCATGAACCGCATCGCCGCGGCATCGGCGGCGCTCGGTGCGGTGAGGGTGCCGGTCCACAGCGTCGGATCGTCGGGATCCTGCACGAGGTCGAGCGGGGCCCAGGTGCCGTGGAAGGCGCTGCCGGGTTCACCGGTGTACAGCACCCACACGGCCTGGACGCCGGCCGAACCGTCGGCCAGTGCGTTCACCCGGAACGTGATCTGGTTGCCGAGCGCCGAACCCGTGACGCCGCTGATGTTCGGCGCCGCGGTGACGGCTGCGGAGCGGACCGCCGCAGAACCGTTCGGCCACCCCGACGGCAGGTAGTAGAGGGCGAGGTCGATGCCCGTCCAGCGACGCAGGGTGCCGTCGATCGCACCGAGCGAGGAGGATCGGAACTGCGCGGGGATCGCGACCACGCGGGTGGCGCCGCCGTCGATCGCGTCGTAGAAGTTCGGTGACCACACCTGGTTCGGGTAGAAGACCTCGGTGTTGAACGACTGGATCGGTCGTGATGTCTCGGTCGTGGGCGCCGACGTCAGCGGCGTGATGCCGTTCGTGTCGGAATAGGTGCCACCGCGGAGCGCCACGCCGCGCAGGACGCGTCCGGCGACCGAGACGTTCTCGATCTGCTTCGGCAGCACCGGCTCGAACGGGTTGACCACGACACCGTCACGACCGGAGAGATAGGTCGTGTTCACGGTGCCACCACCGGCGAGGTTCTGCAGCGGCACGGTGTTCTGGGTGACCGTCGGCGCGATCGATGCCGTGGCCGTGGTGAGGCCGAAACCCACACCCGGCGCCGTGCCCACGCCGACCGTGCCGGGCACGATCGTGGCGTCGACGGGCGGCGTGATGCGCTGGCCGGGCATGTCGACCTGCATCATCGGCAGGCCGTACAGGGTCATCTCGACCAACGTCTTTTCGTCGATGCCGGTGATCTGCGCCGTCTCGGCCAGGTAGGTGCGCTTGGCGGCCACGAGTGCCTGGCCCATCGAGACGGGCCCGACGCCGGTGCGCATCTGTCGGGTGAGCTCGACGAACAGCCGCTCGCCGTACTCGGTGAGTTCGGTGTCGCCGTAGGCGTAGCCCGTGGCGGCGACGAAGGCCGCTGCCTGCTTGCGCAGGAACGCCTTGGCCCAGTCGGGGTCGGGCGAGGCGCCGGCGAGCAGGTCGCTCGACGGCAGGCTGAAGCCGCCGTGGCAGCCGAGCGCGAAGATGATCGTGTCGGCGTAGCTGGCGGCGGCCGCCTGGATCTCGGACGCAGCGAGCGTCGTGCGGTAGTCCGCTGCGAGCAGGTTGCCGGCGCTGAAGTGACCGGACATGACCACCACGTCGTGGTTGCCCGACAGCAGCGGTGTGCGCAGCTGGGCGGCCGTCCAGGCCGACGGCGCGCTCGGCGATTCGCCGGGCGCCTGGATGAGTTCGGTCGGGTTGGCGTTCGTGCCGAGCCGGAGCTCGTCGCTCACGACCTCGGCGGCGTCACCGACGAAGTCGTAGCCGGTGACGAGCGAGGACGTGGGCGAGACCACACCACCGGTGGCGATGTAGGCCGCGACCGCGGTGGACACGTCGGCGGCCGAGTCGACGAGGCGGCCGACGGCCAGGTCGGGCACGTCGAGGGTGAAGCCGGCGACGGAGAGCCGGTCGGACGAGCCGTAGAAGTCCTGACCCTTCACGAGGCCCGTGCGGAGACCGGCCTCGCTCGGGCTGTTCGGGTTCACCGGTGGCACGTACTCGCGCTCGTTGGCGAGGCCGGCGACGTCTTGCACCTGGTGGAACGGGATGACGTTGGCGCCGCCGGCGAGCACCACGTACTCGACCGGGTTGTTCACGCGGTAGGCGTCGATGACGGACTTGATCTCCTCGGCCACCTGGTTCTTGGCCTGCGGGCAGCCGGGGAGGTTGTCGGCCTGGGCGTTGGCCTGGGCGACGCGGCCGTAGGCGGGCGACGACAGATCGACCACCACGCCGGCCACCTCGGGGCGTGCGGCCAGGGTGGTCAACGAGGTGAGGGCTGCGGCCTTCTCGGCGGCCGTGCCGGCAATGCGAGCCGAGTCGGTGAGGATCACCGAACGGACGCCCGCGTTCGGCGGCGTCGCCACCCCACCACCCGTGATGGGGGTGACGGCGGCGCACACGCCGCCCGTCACCTGGATCGTCAGGTCGAACGGATCGGTGATGCTGTACGGGCCGACGACCCGGACGTACAGGTTCTCCTGCAGGTCGAAGGTGTTGCGCTCGATCGTCTGAACGGCCGCGTACGGGTCCATCGACACCGCCATGACGCTGCGCCGTGCCGCGCTCGAGTACGCGTCGAGGGTGCCGGACGGGAGGGTGCCGGATGGGAGGGTGCCGCTGGGGAGGGTGCCGGACGGGAGCGTGCCGCTGGGGAGGGTGCCCGATGGGAGGGTGCCGGACGGGAGGGTGCCGCTGGGGAGGGTGCCCGACGGCAGGGTGCCCGACGGCAGGGTGCCGGAGGGGAGGGTGCCGGAGGGGAGGGTGCCGGACGGGAGCGAACCGCTGGGGAGGGTGCCCGACGGGAGGGTGCCGGAGGGGAGGGTGCCGCTCGGGAGGGTGCCCGACGGCAGGAAGCCCGTCTCGAGGGTGCCGCTGGGCAGGGTGCCGGACGGGAGGGTGCCGCTGGGCAGGGTGCCGCTGGGGAGGGTGCCGGACGGGAGGGTGCCGGAGGGGAGGAACGCCACGTCGGCGGCCTGGGCGCTCAGGGCGACCGCCGTCGTGGGGTTGGTGAGGCCGTTGTAGATCGGGTCGGGGTCACGGTGGAGGCTGATCGCGCTGCCGGGCAACCCGTTCAGGGTGACGCTCACCGTCGCGCCGGGCGTGACGGGGAACTGGAACCACTTCTCCTGCAGGTTGTCGGTGATGTACTGCGACACGGTGCCGTTGCTGGTCAGCTGGGCCTGGGCCCAGTTCAGGTTCGCGGTCGACACCGGTCGGCAGTAGGAGAACTCCGACGTGTCGCGGGAGATCGAATCGGTCGCGGTGGCGGTGATGCCGGCCGGCTCGGCGAGGCCGCCGGCGACGACGCGGTCGAAGACCACGATGCCGTCGGTTCCAGCGGCCGCGGTGAACGACCCGAGGTACACCTCACCTTCACCGAAGAACGAGGCGTCGCAGGCCGTGTTGGCGAAGATGTCGATCTCGTAGTTGCGGCCGGGCACACCCTCGAAGAAGCCGCCGACACGGGTGGCCGTCAGATCGCTGTTGGTCGTCGCCAACGTGAGCACGGGATAGTTCTGGTAGTTGTTCGGGCCTGCGACGACGCCGGCGTGGTTGAAGTTCACGCCGAGCGGGGCGATGTCGATCCCGAGGCCGCCGTTGCCGCTGATGCGGTTGCCGCGGATCTCGTTGCCGTCGCCCAAGGCCATGTCGATCGCGTAGAGCGAACCGGCGTTGGAGATCGTGTTGCCCTCGCCGACGCCGGTGCCGCCGATGAGGTTGTCGTTGCCGGTGATCAGGATCGACCGGTTCGGCGCGCCGGCGAGCGGGGCGCCGGTGACGTCGGTGCCGATGAGGTTGCCCTGGACGGCGTTGCGGTCGGCGCCCGCGAGGCGGAGGTGGTCGGCGAGTTGGGCGCCGGCGATGACGTTGCCGCGACCGGGCGTGCCGATCACGTTGTCGTCGGTGCCGTTGACGAACACGCCGATCTGGCGCGAACCCGATGCGGCGGTGCCTGCGGCGTTGGTGCCGATGAAGTTGCACTCCAGGGTGTTGCCGTCGCTGTTCAGGAACAGGCCGTGCGACGTGTCGCCGTTGATCACGAGACCACGGGCGGTGAGCGCACCCGGGCCGAACGTCTGGAACGCCGCGTACCCGCTCGTGGGCGAGATCTGGATGACCGGAGTCGGCGGCCAGGTACCGCAGGCGGCGCCGGTGCCGACCGTGCCGTCGATGATGACCGGCTGGGTGATGGTCGGCAGGTCGGTGGCCGGCGAGATGGTGGTGACCGCGGGGCCGGGGAAGGCGAACACGATCGTGTCGGTGGTGGGGTCGTCGTTGGCCTCCTCGATCGCGGCGCGAAGTGTGCAGATACCGCTCTCGCCGCCGATGTCGCACGTGCCGTCGGCTCCGGCGTCCGCTTCGTCGCCGGTGTCGTTCACGACCAGGGTGCGTGGGCCGACGAGGGTGGCGTACGGCGAGAACTCCGACGTGTTGCCGAGGGCGTCGGTTGATGTGGCGACGATGCCGTCACCGATGAAGAGGTCCAGCCCGTCGGCCGAACCGAGCGTGGCCGTCGCCGTGCCGGGCGCGCCGATGGTGGTGCTGCCGAGGTGTTCACCGCCCTCCTCGAAGAATCCGTCGACCGCGTAGAAGTCGAGGGTGATCGGGTACTCGCTGTAGGCGGGCAGCGAGTCGATCGTGGCCTCGACCACCACCGTGTCGTCGAGGCCGATCTCGGCCGAGACGATCTCCGGGTGGTTCTGCAGGTCGTTGGTGCCGGCGTCCGGGTCGTCGAGGTCGTTGGCCGTCGGGCCGGTGATCGCCTCGAACAGCGGTCCGCGCTCCACCAGCTCGATGCCGGGGCCGTCGTTGTTGAAGAAGTTGTTCGGGGCGAATCGGTTGCGGCTGCCACTGAAGGCGATCAGGCCGTTGTCGATGTTGTGCGCGATCACGTTGCCCGTGAAGGAGTTGCCCGAGGCGAAGTTGCGGATGACCACGCCGCCGTAGAGGTCGGGCCCGCTGGCGAGGTTGCCGAGCGGACTCTCCCCGTCGACGGTGGTGCCGATGTAGTTGCCGTCGACGGTGGTGCCCTCGACGCCGCCCCACAGCGCGATGCCCTCGCCGACGTTGCCCGACACCACGTTGCGACCGAGCGCGGTGCCGTCACCGATCTGGGTACCGCTGACGAGGCCGGCACCGTCGCCCAGGAAGATGCCGGTGTTCAGGTTGGGGACGGCAGACGTACCGGCGGGGTTGGTGCCGATGAGGTTGCCGACGATCGTGCTGCCGTTCGCCTCGACGTCGGAGTCGGTCGCCTGGAGCACGATGCCGTACTCGTTGCCCGAGATCACGTTGTTGCGGATGGTGATGTTCGACTTGTTGTCGGCGTACACGCCGTAGCCGTTCGATGCGCTGGGGGCGGACGGATTCGCGCCGGAGGCGTCGATGCCGATCCAGTTGTCCTCGATGGTCGACCCCTCGCCGGCCAACACGCCGGCTTGGAACGAGCCGCCGCTGTGCAGGATGAGCCCGCGCACCGTGCTGCCCGTCGTCGGGCTGAGATCGAGCACCGGGAACGCCGGGACGCCGACGTTGGTGATCTCGATGAGCGGGGTGCCCTCGTAACCGGGCTGCGAGGTGCCGTCGATGGTGAGGGTGGAGGTGATCTGCGGGAGGGGCGCATTGGGCTCGATCACGAACGGCGGGGTGCCGGGAATCGCGAACGCGATGACGTCCGCGCCTGCGCCGGAGCCGCAGTCGGTGTAGGTCGCCTCGTCGTTGTTCGCGTTCGCGATCGCCTCGTCGAGATCACAGATCCCGTCGCCGTGAATGTCGAACGAGGTGCCCGAGACGACGATCGCCGCGGCGAAGGCGGGGAGGGGGACGGGGGCGACCACTGCGAGGACGCTCGAGGCGGTGCTCACCGCCAGGGTGATGGGGAGCCACCGTCGGCGACTCGCGCCCGTGTTCCGATGCTGACGACGGGTCCGCTGCCCACGCATGCCGCTCATGATCTGCCCTCCACGGGAGCAGCCGAATGCCCACTGCACCCTGAACGCCGTCAGCCGCCGGCCGCGTCGTTGCTCTCCCGCCGGGCAGAGTAGGGCCTCCGTGCCAGGGGTGGGAGGTTCGATCGGGCCGAATTCACACGCCGTTTTCCCGCCAGCGTCCGGATCGCTGCGTCTCGCGCGTGACGCGACGCAGTCGGTAGGTTCTTCTGCTCATGCGCTGCGGGCTCTTGACGAAGTCGCCATGACGAGACGTCAGCGAGCGTTCGTGCTCATGGGCGCGGCGGTGACCGTTGGCAGCGTCTCGTTCACGCTGATCGAACTCGTCCTGCGCACCCTCTCCCCCACGGCGATGGCGGCCGGTCGGGTCGTCGTCTCCGCACTCGCGTTCGTCACGATCGTGACGGTCCAACCCAGCAGACGACGGCCGATCCAGCGACGGGACCGAACCCGGTTGGTGTTGTGCGGCCTGGGTGGGTCGGCAGGGTTCCACCTGTTGTTCAGCGCCGGGCAGGATCGTGTGACCGTGGCGGTGTCGGCGGTCGTGCTCGGCACGATGCCGGCGATGGTGGCGGCACTCGAGTGGGTGTTCCTGCGGCACCGACTCACCCGGTCGCACGCCGTGGGCCTCGCGCTGTCGGTGCTCGGGATCGTGGTGATCTCGTGGGGGTCGGGGGGCGACGGTTCGTCCACGCCGCTCGGCATCGTGCTCGTGGCGGCCTCGACCCTCGTGTGGGCGTCGGTCACCGTCGCCACCCGCAGCGTCGCGGACCGCTACGACGCCTGGTGGCTGAACACGCCGGGCACGGTGCTCGGCGCGCTGGTGATGCTGGTGGTCGTCGCGCCCCGAGCCGGTGAGTTCGGCAGCCTCTCCCTGGGTGGTTGGCTCATGGTCGTGTGGCTCGGCGCCGTCGGTTCGGCGTTCGTGTACGCGGCGCTCACGGGAGCCATGCAGGTGCTCTCGGCGACCACGACGGCGAGCCTCGCGACACTGGTGACCCCGGTGAGCATCGTCGTCGCGTGGGTGGTGCTCGACGAGCCGCCGACGGTCGCCTCCGTGGTCGGCAGCGCCGTGGTGGTCGTCGGGGTCGTCTTCGTGACCCGGGAAGGCCCCGGGCCGGCGCCGGTGCGCCAGGTCGCGACCACGGCAGCGAACTCGGACCGCTGATCGGCGGTCCGGCTCGTCCGGACTCGTCCGTGGCCTCGGAGGTGTGCGGAGGTGTGCGGCGGATGTCCCAGCGGATGTTTGCGGTGGGGCGACGGTGGGTAGAAGGCCGCCTCAGTGATGCGTGTCGGGGGCAGGTCGATGGGTGTGGCGGTACCCGAGCGGTGGTCGTGGTGGCGCGCCGTCGGACTCGCCCTGCTCATCGGGGTCGCCTACGCACTCGGATCCGAGATCGCCGAGGCGTGGTTCGATGCCGACGGCGCCAACGCATCGTTCTTCCCGGCGGCGGGGGTGACGATGGCAGCCGTCGTCGCGCTCGACATGAGGTGGTGGCCGAGCGTGATGATCGGTGCCGGCGTGGCCGAGGTGCTCGTCGACCTGTCGCACGACCTGCCCTTCGACGTGAGCACGGCGTACGCCGGCGCCAACCTCGGCCAGGCGCTCGTCGGCGGGCTCGTCCTCGGCCAGTGGCGCCGGCGCATGGATCTCGCACGCGTCGGTCATCTCGCCGCGTTCGTGCTCGGCGGCGTGCTGTTCGCACCGATGGTGGGCGGTGCGCTCGGCGCCAGCGTGCACACCTGGGTCGCCGACGGTGACCAGTGGTGGCGATTCGCGGTCGAGTGGTGGGTCGGCGACGGGCTCGGCGTGCTCGTCGTGGGCGGCACGATCCTCGGGTTGCTGGCCAGCACGGCGCGAGGCGCGGTACCCGCCGGCGGCCTCGAGCGTGCGGTGGTGGCCACGGTCGTGGTGGGCACCACGTTCCTCGCGTTCCGGCTCGACTGGTTCGCGCTGGTGTATCTGCCCTTCGCCCTGCTCTTCGTAATCGCGATCCGTGCCGGCACCCGCGACGTCGCGGTCGTCGGCGCGCTGGTCGCGTTCGTCGCCGCCGAGGGCACCGCTCGCGGTCACCAGGTCTGGGACACGCCTGCCCTCGACGACGCAACGGGCCTGCTCTACCTGCAACTGGCGCTGGCGGTCCTCATCGCCAGCGCGCTGGCGATGGCGGCGGCGCTGGCCGAGCGCGAGGCGTCGACGGCGGCCCGGAGCACCGCGGAGGCCGCCCAGACCGACGCGGTCGTCGGTCGGCAACGGGCCGAGCTGCTCGGGCGGTTGGCGGAGTCGCTCGGGCGAGCGGGCTCGCCGGACGACGTCGCGACGGCGCTGCGCGCGGAGCGCCTCGGGCACATCCGGCTCCACCTGCCCGGGGCCGGGCCATCGACGCCGTCGACGGACGGACCGGCCGGTTTCGGTTCGACCGGCGCGTTTCCCGACGTTGCCGACGACCTGATCACGGCCAGCGCCCGCCGCATGGCGGCCGACGCGCTGGAGCGGGTGCAGCTGATCGAGGACGAGCGCGGTGCGCGGCAGCGCGCCGAGATGCTCGAGCACCACGCCGCTCGCCTGGCGGCGGCGGCGTCCATGTCGGAGGTGGCGCACGCGACCGCCGACGGACTCGCCGGGTTGGGCTCACGTTGGTCCGCCGTGTGGCGACTCGATGCGGGTGCCGGCGCGATGTCGATGCTGGCCGAGCGGGGTGTCACCGACGTCGGCGCCGACACGTACCGGTCGGTGTCGCTCGACGCGGATCTGCCGCTCGTCGAGGCGGCACGTCTCGGCACGGTCGTGTCGTGCTCGACCCGCGACGAGCTGTTCGAGCGGTACCCGGCCGTGCTCGCGACGAGCGGGGCGGACACGGGGGTGCAGTCGATCGCGGTGGTGCCGCTGCGCGCCCAGAACCTGCACGTGATCGGTGCCCTGGTGGTGACCTCCGACGAGGAGCGGTGGCTGACCGACACCCGCCGTCAGCTGCTGGTGAGCCTGGCCGACCAGTGCGGGCTCGCCCTCGATCGGGCCCAGCTGCAGAGCCATGCCGAACAGGCCGCGGCGGACGCCGAGCTGCTGGCCCGGCTGAGCGATGCGCTCGACCGCTCGACGACGGCGCAGGAGCGGGCACGTCACGTGGTGGGCGAGTTGTTGGCACACGGCGCGACGGCCGTGGTCGTCGAGCTGAGCATCGACGACGACCACGTGGTGCTCGCGTCCGACGGGCAGATCGACGGTGCGGCGCCCGAGCACGTCGTGGCACTCCAGGCCAGAGGGCGCGTGCTCGGCCGCCTGAGCGTCACGGGTGTGGCGGAGCTGACCGGCGGGCGCGTGTTGCTCTCGGCGATCGCCTCACGGGCCGCGATCGCGATCGACAACGCCCTGCTGTACGAGCGCGAGCGCGACGTGTCGCACCGGTTGCAGCTGGGCCTGCTCGACGTGTCGTTCCCGGCGGTGGAGGGTGTGCGCATCGACGGTGCGTACCGACCCGGGACGGCGACGCTCGACATCGGTGGCGACTGGCACGACGCGTTCGTGCTGCCGTCCGGGGCGCTCGCCCTGGTCGTCGGCGACGTGGTGGGCCACGGGCTGGAGGCCGCGATCGCGATGGCGCAGCTCCGTGGCGCCGTCCGGGCGTTCGCTGCCGTCAGTTCGCCGTCGGAGCTGCTCGATCGGCTCGACGCGTTCGTCGACTCGCTGCCGGCCGCTGACATGACCACGCTCGTCTACGTCGAACTCGACCCGGCGACGGGTCGCTTCCGCTATGCGTGTGCAGGTCATCCTCCGCCGCTGATCGTGTCGGCCACCGGGGTGTCACGCTTGCTGTGGGGAGCACGCTCCACACCCCTCGGCTCGCCGTTCAACTCCCGTCGAGTGGAGTCGATCGACGTGCTCGGCGAGGCGGAACGGTTGGTGCTGTACACCGACGGCCTCGTCGAGCGTCGGGGTGAGGCGCTCGATGTCGGCTTCGACCGCTTGCTCGCCGCCACCGCACACGACGTCGCATCGGTCGACTTCGTCGACACGTTGGCCACCACGATGCTCGACGGTGTCCTGCAGCGTGACGACGTGTGCCTCCTCGCGGCCACCCGGATGGACGGTCGATCGTTCGCCCGGTCGTTGGCGCCGACGAGCAGCGGGCTCGGGTCGTTGCGTCGGGAGCTGCGCGGCTGGCTGGGTCAGTGGCTGTCGGTCGAGGACGCGGTGCACGACGTGCTGCTCGCCGTCAGCGAGGCGGTGTCGAACGCGGTGGAGCACGGTGCTCGCAACGACGCCGACCGACCGATCGTCGTGATCGCCTCGATCTCCGTGGACGAGGTGCAGATCACGGTGCGCGATCACGGCGTGTGGCGCGATCCCGTGGTGTCGGCCGAGCGTGGGCGCGGCCTCGGCATCATGCGGGCGTTGATGGACGAGGTCGTCGTCGAGCGTCACGACGACGGCACGGTGGTGCGGCTGGCCCGTTCGGTCGGCGACTGATCCGACCCGCCGGTTGCGGGCGACCGGCCGGCCCGCAGGCGGACGGCGGGACGGAGGATCTCGCGTCCGTCGTCGTCGAGCACGGCGGTGTCGATCGCGATCTCGCATGACGGTCCGTCGAAACAGAAGCTGCCGATGTTGTCGTCGAAGATCGGGCCGTCGGTGAGCTCCCAGGAGAGCGCGGTGGCGCCACGTCTCACCCTCGCCTGCAGGCCGGCGCCGATCCGGCGGCCGATCCGGCTCGCACCGAAGCGCATCACCCGACGGTCCCGGGTGCGGAGGATGTTCCGCAATGGTGAGCAGACCACCTGGCGCACCGTGGTGGTGCATCCGGGCGGCATCGTCACCTCGGCCACGTAGCCGAAGTGGATGTCGCCGCCGACGACCGACAGCGTGTGTGGCGCTCGATGGGCGGGCGTCGGTGTGGCGACCTCGATCAGCAACGACTCGAGTTCGGTGAAGGAACGGTGGAACGCGGGCCACCCCTCCAGGTCGATCGCCCGGCGCAGGCGCTCACCGACCCGCGCCGCGCGGGTACCCCAGGCGCCGTCGCACACCGCCTCGTTCCACTGCTGGATGCCGTGCAGCCCGCCGGGGACGAACACCGGCAGCGACGAGGCGAGCACCACGTGCTCGGCCGGTTCCATCGCGCGGTCTCGCACCCACGCCCACTCATCGGCGTCGAGCATGCGGCGCTGGCCGGGTTCCAGCACGCGCCCGTTGCGCACGTCCATCACGATGACGTGGGTGTCGCCGAGATGTCGGTCGTAGCTGAACTGGTAGCCGCCAGGTACCGGCGTGAACTCCTCCGAACCCAGCGCCCAGTCGTGCAGGAACGTGGTCGCGTCGCCGAGCGCGATGCAGCGCTCGAGCATGCCCTCCTCCCGCAGTCGACCGGGGGAGAGGTTCCCGAGGTGCTGGTGGATCCAGTACGACACGAGGCCACCGACGATGTGCTCCGCCCACCACGGTTCACGCCGGATGTCGTCGACCCACGACCGCGAGATGTTCCAGTCGTCGATCATGTCGTGGTCGTCGAAGATCATGGCGCTGGGCACGGTGCTGAACAGCCAGCGCTCGATCTCCGGCGTCCACGACTCGCGGTACAACAAGGTGTACTCCTCGAAGTCCGCGACCACGCCGTCTGGCGGCGTCGAGGTCGACACGTTGCTGCGCCGCCGCTCGAGGCGTGCCGCCGTGCCGGGCGAGGAGTCGTCGGCGTACACCTGGTCGCCGGCCATCAGCAGCAGGTCCGGCCACTCGTCGACGGGTTGATCGAGCATGCGCAACCCGAGGGCGCGCAGGGCGTCGACGCCTCGCCCGTCGGGGTGGTCGTCGAGGCGGCTCGTGTACGGCGGCACGTGCGGGGCCGACGCCCGGCAGCTGCCGAAGGCGAGACGGACCGGCCGGTCGCCGTGCTCGGAGCCGATGGTGCGGATGGTGCTCGCCGGCAGCGTCGACCCATCGATGGGCCATCGGCGGACGCCGTCGAGCGCGACCTCGTAGGGCGTGGTGGAGCCGGGCTCGAGCTCATCGACCAGGACGAGTGCGTAGTGGTGGCCGTGCACGGTGAAGGTGGGCGAGGTACACCCGCACACCTCGACGGAGCACGGTGCATCGGTCTCCACCCAGATCGTCGCCGACGTGCGGTCGACGTGGCGCAGCATCGGGCCGAGGAGGAGGCCGGGCGCGGCCGTGGCGGTCATGTCGTCCGAGGGGAGGTCGGCGGGGTGTTCGGCGGGGGGCATCGACGTCACCTACCCGAACGGGGGACCGCTGAAACCTGGTCGACGACACGCTGTCGATGCGGGGCGTGTGAGGCCCGGGAAGCGCGGGTACAGGGCGGGCCATGTCCGACCTCGACGTCGTCCCCCACCGCCCGGGCGCTGCGAGCGCGCCCAGACCAGCGAACCGCTGGAGCGAACTCCGCGGGAGTTGGCCCCTCACATGGCGTGACCTCGGCATGCTGGCCGCCGCGTACGTGGCGATCACTGCGGTCCTGGTCGCGATCGGAGCGCTGGTCGTCGGTCCGTTCGACGGGTCGATCGGTGCGACCGACCGACGCGTGGCGCGATGGTTCGAAGCCGGTCGCACGCCACGCCTCGACGACCTCAGCTACTGGGGCTCGATGATGTCGGAGACGGCGGTGAAGATCGTGCTGACCGCCATCGCGGCCACGGTGATGATCGCCGTGTGGCGCCGCTGGAACGACGCACTGCTCGTCGCCGTTGCCCTCGTCCTCGAGGCGTGCATCTTCCTCACGGTGACGCTGATCGTCGGCCGCCACCGCCCGGATGTCACCCGGCTCGACTCCTCGCCGGTCGACTCCTCGTTCCCCTCCGGGCACGTGGCTGCCGCCGTCGTGTACGGCGCGTTCGCACTCATCGTCGCTCGACACACTGCGCGGCGTTGGCCGGTGGTCGTCGCGGTGCTCACCGCTGCGGTCGTGTCGGCGATCGTGGGGTGGTCCCGCATGTACCGGGGGATGCACCACCTGTCCGACGTCGTCGCAGGTGTGGTGCTGGGAGTGGTGTCGATCTGGGTCACGTGGCGCGTGATGCGGCGCGCCGAGGGTCGAGCACACCAGGACGTCGCCACGTGATCGCCGTCGTGGTGGTGGTGGGGGTGAGTGTCGTGCTCGCCGGCGTCGCGGCGGCGGTGACCGCGTCGCCCGGCATCCATGCGGACCCGGTCGACCCTGCCGTGGAGCAACGAGGGGTCGAGTCGGCCCTGCGGCGACGGCCGGGTCTCCGCTCGGTGCTCCGCCGGCGGTTCGACCGATGGTCCGCCGGCGTGCTGGCACTGGTCGCCGCGGCGGCCGTCCTCCTGGCGGTCGCGGTGCTCGTCGGCCTCCTCCTCGACATGATCGACGAGAACGCCGGTCTGGCGCGCCTCGACGCGTCGGTCGCGAACTGGGGTGCCGACCACGCCACGTCGACGTCGACCCGCGTGCTCGAGGCGATCACCCACCTCGGCGCCCGACCCCTCGTGCTGGCGGCCCTCCTGGCCGCCGCCTTCTACGACCACCACCGCCGCCACAACCGGGAGGTCTTCGCGTTCGTGGCGGTGGTGGGACTCGGGGAGATGTTGCTCGGGAACGGCTTGAAGCTGATCGTGGAGCGTGAACGCCCCGACGTGCTCCGCCTCGTCGACGCCGGCGGGTTCTCGTTCCCGTCCGGCCACACCAGCGCCGCCGCGGCGGCCTGGGTGGCGGTGGCGCTCGTGCTCGGCCGCGACCGGCCGCGCCGCGTGCGCGCCGTGCTGAGCGGCGCGGCCGTGCTCATCGCGGCCGGGGTCGCCACCAGTCGTGCGCTGCTCGGCGTGCACTGGTTCACCGACGTCCTCGCCGGCCTCGCCCTCGGGTGGGGGTGGTACCTCGTCGTCGCGATCGCGTTCGGCGGCCGTCGCCAGCGCCTCGGCGCACCAGCGCAGCTGGCGGAACCGGCGATGCACGACGTGGGCGCCGACGCATCGGCGGCCGACCTCGACCGCGACGGACAGATCGAGCAGGACGAACGCGACGAGCAGGACGAACGCACACCCAGCGCAGGAGCACCCCGGACATGAACAGGACATGAGCAGCAGATGAGCACCGCCACCCCCGTTCCCGAAACCGTCGACCTCGACGGCGACGACGCCCGACACACGTTGCGCACGACGGCCACGTGGCCGCTCGTGCGCGACACCATCGACCGTCTGCGCTGGGCGGACGGCTTCAGCCACGCCCGCGCGACCGCGTTCCAGGTCGTGCTCACGATCGTCCCCGGGATGCTCGTGCTCGTGGCCGTCGCCTCGCGGCTGCACTGGGAGTCGCTGTCGTCGGCGATCATCCGCAGCATCGAGTCGATCGCTCCGGGCGAGGCGAGCCAGGTGTTCCGCGACGCCTTCGACCGCGGCTCGGAGGCCGGTGCGTCGTCGGACTGGGCGGCCATCGCCGCCGGATCGGTGGCACTCATCGTCTCCGGCACGACGGCGTTCGGACAGGTCGAACGAACGGCCAACCGCATCTACGGCGTGGAGGCCGACCGACCGAGCGCACAGAAGTACCTCCACGGGTTCGTGATGATGATCAGCGCCGGCCTGTTCCTCGGTCTCTACTTCGGTGCCATCGGACTGGGATCGGGATGGGGGCCCGCCGACGACGGCGCCGCACACTGGTGGTGGGCCGTCGCCCGGTGGCCCCTCGGTGCCCTGTGCCTCGGCATCGCGATCACGGTGATCTTCCGCTTCGCGCCCCGACGCCGTCAGCCGACGTGGGGCTGGCTCGTGTCGGGCACCCTGCTCGCGATCGCCGGCGTGGTGCTGGTGTCGCTGCTGCTCAGCGGCTACCTCGCCGCGAGCGGCTCCTTCGGGGAGACCTACGGACCGCTGGCCGGGTTCCTCGGCCTGCTCCTGTGGAGCTACCTGTCGTGCCTCGCCGTGTACGTGGGGCTCGCGTTCGCGGCACAGCTCGAGGCGGTGCGTGCCGGACTGCGTGAGACGCGCAGCGTCGAGAAGATCGAGGCGGGTGAGCCCGACGCCACGGTGGTGTCGTACGCCGCCGCCCTGCGGAGGAACACATGAGCAAGCACCGTCGTCCGATCGTGGCGGTCGTCGCGAACGATCAAAAGCTGCCCTCCTCGACGGCGAACGCGCTCCGCGGCGCACTCGACGAACACGGGTATCAGGTCGCCTGGCACACGATCCACAAGGGGTCGGCCGCCACGAAGGCGACGGCGGCCGCGGTGGCCGCGGGCGCGAGCCGGGTGATCGTCGCCGGCGGCGACGGGACGGTGCGCGCCGCGATCCAGGCGGTTGCGGGCACGGACATCCCGTTGGCGGTGGTGCCCGCCGGGACGGCGAACCTGTTCGCCACAGCGCTCCACCTGCCGAGCGAACCCGAGGCGATCGTCGCCGCCGTGCAGGGTGGTGCCACCCGACGGCTCGACACCGCCCGGTGCAACGACCTCGCCTTCGCGATCATGGCCGGCACCGGGCTCGACGCCGCCATGATCGACGCCGCCGACGACGCGAAGGAGCGGCTCGGCACGGTGGCCTATGTGCGTGCCGGCTGGCGCGAGGCCCGACAGCGCGAGCCGTTCGAGGTGAGCGTCACGGTCGACGGCAACCTGCTGTTCGAGGGGAACGCCACCTGCGTGCTCACCGCGAACATCGGGTCGCTGAAGGGCGGCGTCGATGCGTTCCCGGCCGCGTCACCCGAGGACGGCCTGCTCGACGTCGCCGTGGTGACCGCGGCCGGTCTGCGGGCCTGGGGGTCGTTGATGCTGAGCGCGGTGCGCGGCACGCAGGCCGACTCCGATCACGTCCATCTGGCCCGCGGCGCGCGCATCAAGGTGAAGCTCGCCGATCGTCACCGGTTCGAGCTCGACGGCGGCATGAAGGGCCGGGCGCGGCGCCTCGACGTCCGTGTGGTGCCGGCATCGTTGTCGGTCGTCGTCCCCGTCCCGGCTGACGACTCGGCCGAAGTGGGTTCCGCACCCGCCGACACGGCAGCGGCGGCGGGTGGGACGGCCGGCGACTGAACTGCGACCAAGACGCGACGAGGCCCCATCCGTTCCGGCGGATGGGGCCTCGTCGCGCTCGTGCAGCGGTGACCGGTCGGTGATCGTCGGTGACCGGTCGGTGATCGGTCAGGGCTCGATCTGTCCCTCGCCGCGCACGGCGGCGCCGGTCTCGGTCATCTCCTCGTAGTGCTCGGCCACACGGTCGAGATCGACGTCGTCGGCCGCACGTTCGGCGGCACGCTCCTCGGACTCGGTGGGCGGCCGATCGGCACCCGGGGCGGTGAAGGTCTCGTGGTCGGTCGGTGGCGGCGTCTGGTCGGTCATGGGCGCTTCCGTACCCCGCGGCACCACGGGCGAAACCAAGGCGACCCGGCGGGACGGAGATCCCCCACGACGACGGTCCGCCGGACCGGACCGCAGACGCGACGAACGGGTGGCCGTGC
>CAUJET010000156.1 GCA_963169665.1 Actinomycetota bacterium
CAGCGGCTGGGACAGGCGATCGCGGACCTCGGCCTCTAGTGCCGCTGCGCGTCTGATCGCTCGGGCGACCTCGCCAGACAACGACACTGCTGAGACCGCGGCGTCTCGCGCTCCGGCCTCGTCATGGGTCCAGCCAACCGGAACGCCGAAACGCTCCGGGCGGGCGACGGCCGGAGTGGTCGGAGCGGTCGGCGAGGTTGAATCCGTTCGGGTCGACGGGCCGGACGAGTTCGCGATGCGGAGACCGACGATGACGGCGACGGTCACTGCCGCCGCACTGAGCAACACGACGCGTCGCATGTCAGCTCGCGTTGTAGACGGTCGTCGCGATCGTGTGGGCGAGGCCGGCCAGCATGGCGGCCCCGATCCCGCCGAGGATCCACTTCCGGCCCGCCGAGCTCGCGCTGTACGACGAACCGAAATGCCCGACCCCCGTCGCGATCCCACCGATCAGCAGACCGGCGACCGCGGCCGCGATGCTCGCGTACTTGAGCCACCCCAACACCTGGGTGATCAACGCGCCGCCGGGCAGCGAACCATCAGGCGCAGGGTCGGGAACCGCTTGCGCCCACGCCGGCGTCGCGCTCGCCAGCACCCCGGCACCCACGACCACCGAACCGACCCACAGACGCGCTCGCCGCCTGAGATCCATGACCCACCTCCTCCGTGAAGCGACCCCCCGCTGATCGGGACGTCGAACACGTCAGAACTCACCCACCACCCCCTACTAACGCGACACCCCGCAGACCCACCGACCCCGACGCACTCGGCGGCCAACAGGAACTGCGCACTGGTGGCCACGAGCAAGCTCGAGGTGGCCACCACGGTCAGCGTTCAGTTCCTCGTCTCGGGTTGGCGATTCGGTGTGCCGTGATGGGGCGCAGCGCAGCGGAGCTCGGCCCACGACGATGAGTAAGGCGCGATGTCTATCCTGCGCCCCTACCGGCATATTGCGGCGGTTGGCAGCGAAGCTCGCCCGGTTCGGATCGATCGGCGCGCCGAGCCCGAGTGCTCGTGGCGGGTGGTCGACGCGTCGTCTGTGTGCGCCGACGGCAGGACGTGCGACCGTGTCAACCGCTGCGCAACGGGTTGATGAATCGTACGCGGCGCTGGGAGCCTGACTCGACGATCCGCTACCGCCGGGGGCCTGATCCGGTCGGAAAGTCTTTGCCGAGGAAGCGGTCGTGAGAGCTCTGCCGTCCTTGCGCGACAGGTCCCCACGTGACCTCGACTGGTGGTGCGGCAGCGATGGGCGGGAACGGGCCGCGCTGATCGCACTCGGCCCGGTACGTGTCGGTGAGCGCCTCCGACTTGCGGCTCGATCCGGTGCAGTCGTACTCGTAGACGGCGATCTCCGCTGACAAGAAGACCTCGATCAGCTTCAGTCGCTCGCTGAACGGCATCCGCCCCCAGAATGGCGAGTCCGCCCACTCGGCGCCGTCCGGGTCGATGCCGATGCGCGGATTGACAATGACCTCGGTGTCGTCAGACCACGGTGTCACTGTGATCCGGGCGATCTGTGCGTAACCGTCGACGAGAACGCGCTGACCCCACTGCAACGAGACTTCACATCCCTGCGGCACCTGGGTGACCGGTTCGATCTCGGCCAGGTAGGCAGTGCTCGTGAGTAGGCGGCGGTGGCGGTCGATCCGAGCCAGCCGGTTGATTGCGCCGAGGTAGTTCGCGTCGAGGTTGCTGTTGAACGGCTGCATCTGCAGCAACATCTGCCGGTGGTGTTCGGCGAGATGCTTGAGCCGGTACTCGTTCGCCTTCCAAGCGCCGAGCGAGTCGTACACGGGGAACTGCAAGATGCCCTCGTCGGGTGGTGGGAGCTGGCCACTGACGTAGGCGGCCGTCGCCCACACGATGTAGTCCAGCAACGTGCGGGCGTTGTAAAGCCACTCCCCGAACTCCAACGCAAACGACGGTGGCAGGGGCTCGAGCTGATGTACCCCCAGGACGTGCACGCCGTCGCCGTGGTGTACAAGATCGAAATCGAAGGGATGGTCTTCGATGAAATCGTTCCAGACCTGCGCTAACGCGACGCGATGGTCGCCGATTCGGTCAAGCCGATCCCAGCACGCGTCGAACGGGCTCATCGGTGAACATCATGACAGTGGGGTGCGCGACAAACCCACGGCAATGTCCCGAGTGCAGGCTTCAGTCGTCAGGTCAGGTCGCTCCTCGGCGGCCGGGAGCTTCGTCCTGGTTGCTGACACGTTCAACGGACTCCAGCTGTCTGCGTGGAGTTGACGCCCAACCAGGAGCTTTCTCGGTCGGGATCAGGCACGCCACGGTGGAGCGCGTTCGCACGTCCATCGCCGAGCGAGTTGGCCCCTACCGTCGGATCGGTGCGCACAGTTCGACCATCCCCGTCGTGTCGCGACGCGACCGATGAGCGGCGATCTCGTACTTGTCGAGCGACTATGGCCTCCCGGGAGATGGAGGCTATGACCATGGCGAGTTGGGCGTCGTTGGATAGGTGGGGGTGGCCGCCTGTGAGCGCCAGCGGTCCGACTCTGATGACCGCCGAGACGCGTGTCGCGCTAGGTGTAAGTGACGGGTGGGACACCAGAGATGAAACGCCTCGCGTTCCCGATTCTGGGCCTTGTCACCGCGCTCGCGGTGTTCCCCGTCGTGTTCGCCTCCGGCGACAACCCGGGCATCGGCTGCACCGCCGCCGGCGACCTCGGAGCCGTGCTCGCCACGATCCGGACCCTCGAATCAGGCGGCGACTACACCGCCCGCGCTGCTGGTTCGAGCGCGTCGGGTGCCTACCAGTTCCTCGACTCCACGTGGGCGGACTACAGCGGCTATGCCCACGCTTGGCAGGCTCCCCCCGAGGTGCAGGACGCCAAGGCCGCAGAGAACGTGCGCGGCGTCCTCGACCGCAACGACGGCGACGTCACTGCCGTCCCCGTCATCTGGTACATCGGACACCTGCCCGCTGCTGGGTCACCCGAATGGGACGAGGTACCCGCGCCGTCTGCCGGCAATGTCCTCACCCCACGCCAGTACCAGCAACGCTGGCTTGCCGAGTACGACCGGGAGCTCGCAGGGCCGTCCACGCAGGCATCGACGGGCGCGTGCACGCCCGGCACCGCCATCCCAGCGCTCGCGGACGGATTCGCCATCCCGGGACCGGCCGAGCTGTTCGCCAACGCGCCGGTCGATGAACCTCACCACGACTACCCCGCGTGGGACTGGCCTGTGCCCGTCGGGACGCCCATCTACGCCGTACGCGGCGGCCGAGTCGTGACCGTCCAATACTGGCCGTACAACTGGTGGGACCACGGCTGCGGGCGGAACGCGACCGGATGCCAGACGTGCGGCATCGGCGTCACCATCCAAGACGACAACGGCACCCGATGGGCCTACTGCCACGGCAATGCCGCAACCGTCGCCGCCGGAAGCACCGTGGCCGCCGGTACTCAGGTGCTCGCCTCTGGCAACACCGGTCGGTCCAGTGGGCCCCACATCCACATCCAGATACGTACGCCAGACGACGTCCTCCGTTGCCCGCAGCCGCTCATGCGATCGCTGCGCGACCATGCCATCGGAGTTGATCCCCTCACGCTGCCCGCGACTGGCTGCTTCTACTGACGAGACACCGGAGTCCCTTCCGATAGTGGAAAGCAGGCGGGTTAGCCTTTGGTCGCCCATTCGAAGCTGACGTCGTGCGCGTGGGCCGCGACAGCCTCGACGGGGGTGCGCCTCATGAACCGAATCGACAACGGCACTGCGTGGAATCCATTCGGCCGACGGCAACGCGAGTTCGTCTGCTCGCTACCTGGCGAGCAACGAGACGACCTCGTCTGCGAACTGCTTGTGGCGGAGGCCGAGGAGCTCGCCCACGGGTGTCGGCATCTCACGATCGTCCACGGCGACCCGATGGAGGTCGACGGTGCCCGCCTCCTGGCCTCGTTCTACGAGACGCTGCGCCAGCTCGCCGCCGGGCTCGCATGCGTGCGGGTTCGTGGGGACGCGACATTCGTCACCATCACGACCCGCGGCGAGCGCGCCATCGAAGACCTGGTGATGTTCGAGGCGGCCGCCGCCATGGCGAATCCCGGCGGATGGACGATCACCGCGTCGGCCGTGCCCGTCAGTTCCTGACCGCGTCCGCCGCGCGTCGAATCCGCAACTCGTTGAACAACGCGGCGGTCGCCGGCGACGGTTCCGCCTCGATGTCGGCGAGGTAGATGCACAACTCCTCGTACGCCGTCACGACCCCGCGGACGTTGCCGGCATGCGCTTCGAGCCGCATCCGCGAGCGGTACAGGTGCTCGTCCCCCGGCAAGCCACGCAGCCCGCGACTGATGGCATCCCGGGCGACGTCGAGATGTCCGGCGTCGGTGGCAAGCGCGACGAGGCGATCGACGGCTGCTTCGATGGCGCGGGCCGCTTCGTTGACATCCTGATCGCGGTGCGCCCAGTCATAGCCGGCTGCATCGAACGGTGGACCTTCCACCAACGCAAGCGCGCTGCGGAGGGTCGTCATCGCCTCGGTAGACGGCAGGCAGTCGGCCTCAGCGACGGCAGCGTGCAGCACGTCCAGATCGGTACGGACGCGCGGGTCGAGCTTGAGGGTGCCTCGCGCCCGATCGGCGGCGGGCATGACGGGCGTGCCGTCGGAGAACTCGCCGAGCGCCCGTCGTGCGGTGGCGACGAAGTTCCACACGGTCTTGGGCTCGACGGGTTTGCCGCCCCAGAGCGCATCCTGCGTCGCCGATGCTGCGAGCGTTCCTCCGCGGCACGCGAGGAGGACGGCGAGGATCAGCTCGCGCCGACCGATGTCTGGGCGCGCTGGAATGGCGGGAACGCCGAGCACCCGGACGAGCAGTTCGCCGATGGACGCGCCGCCCGAAACGTCGACGTCGAACATTCGATCGTCGAGTGTCATCGCAGCGGTCGGCTCAGGTTGCGCCTGCGATGAGGCGTCGTCGCTCCCCGCACGTGTGTGGACTCCCTCATCGGGGGACGCGTTGTCGATCTCGCTGCATCCATTGCCGGAGTGCCCGTTGCCAAGTACGGGCGGAGTATCGGCCACGAAGGACAGGAATGGCGCGTGGTGGTCGACCTCGCCGCGCAAGTCGATGATGACCGGCTCTGGCAGGTCGGGCAGCTCGAGCAGCGCATCGACCGCACTGGCGGCGCTGTCCGCGGTCTCCTGAGGCAGCCCGACGGGCTCGAACGCGATTCCGAGCGGTTCGAGGCGCGCGGTGGCTCCGTCGTCGGCGAGGTCGACGTGGGCAGGTGTCGTCGCCGCGTGCTCGCGGTTCGTCACCACGACAACGCTCACTCCTCGGCGGCGTTGCACCGAAGAGGTAAGGCGGTTGATGTCGGCTGGGCTGAGTCCGATGGCGACGACGACGGTTGCTTCGATCGGTGTTGTGGCGCTCACGCGGGATAGGAACGTGCCGCTCATGTTGTCGTGGTCGAGCGCATCGGTGATCGACGCCGTCGCGTTGGCGATGATGTCAACGGCTTCTGCGAGGGAGCGCTCGCTGAGCCGGTGGCGAGGAGCAAGGTTGGCGTCGAGCCCGAAGCCAACTGTGGTGACGTAGGCGTCGGCGAGGTCGCTGTTGCACGCGAGTTCGAGGGCGATCGATCGGACGAATGCTTCCGACTGCTCGATGGGGCCGCTGACGGCGAGAGCACCGACGTACTCGAGGTCGAGGAGAAGCTGGCGGCCCTCGCGTTGACCGATGGTGACGAGGGCAGGGATCGCAGCGGGAAGCTCGTCAGCCGGGATGGGTGCGTCGGGGTCGAACGAGAGGCGCCATGCCCATCCGCCGTCGGTGCTCCGCCATTCCCCGGAGGTGGCCGCCTGTTGCGGCTCATCCCACAGGAGCTCGAGTCCGCTCTCGGCGGACAGTTCGACGGCCGCCGGTGCTGCGGTGGTGGCTCGCCGGTCGAGATCTCGGACCAGCGCCGCGAGCTGCTGTCCGGCCCAACGAATGAGTGGGACGTCGGCGGCGGTCATCGCCGCGCATTCGGGGCCGGACAACGGCGGTGACGTAACGCGGGTTCCGCGCGTGGCGCGTCGACGTCGAAGCCAGTGCATCCGAAGTGAAAGTCCGGTCGCGAGGGCGACGGCTCCCGTGATGCCGGCAAGGAGGACGCCGTGGCCGTCGCTGGCATCATTTGCCCCGGCGCTGTGCTCGTCGGTGGACGTCGGTGCGGCAGCCGTTGTGGTGGTCGCGGGAGCGACGGTGGTGGTCGTTGCGGTCGGCGTTGTCGATGGCGTCGATGGGGGAGGTGCGGCGGTCGGGGTCGGGACGGTCGTCGCAGGAACTGGTGGAAGGGCGGGTGCGGGAACCGGCACAGGCTGTGTAGGCGCGGGCGGCGTGACGGGCGGGTTCGGCGCCGGTGGGGCGGTGATGGGGATGAGGAGCTTCCAGCCGACCACGATGAGTCTGGGGTCGGTGAGGCGCCGACCGTCAGGTTGGACGACGTCGCGATTGGCGTCGAACAGCTCTGGGTAGCGGTCGGCGTTGCCGAGGTACCGCTCGGCCAGTTCTGAGAGCGTGTCGCCGTGCACGACGACGTGCACGATCGTTGTCGGGGCCGGATGCTCGACGGTGGGCGGTGCCGGTGTGTTGGCGGGGATGTGGAGCTTCCAGCCGGGGAGGATCACCTCGGCGTCGACCCATGCTCGACCGTCGGGCTGCGGGACACCACGATTCGCGTCGAACAGCTCACGCCAACGCATCCCGTCGCCAAGGTGCCTCTCGGCGATTCGCCAAGGGTTGTCGCCCCGCTCGACGACGACGGTCTCGCCGTCCGAGTCGGATGTTGTGGGAGAGGAGTCCTGTTCTGCCGGAGGGGCCGTTCTGTCGGCAGGAATCGCATCGAACCGTTCGGGTTCGGGCGATCGTGCGACGACTGCGACGACAGCGGGGACGCGGGCCGGAGGGTTGTCGGCGGGGCGGGATGAGGCGTAGGTGGCGGGAGCGTGCACGAGGCTGAGCATCACGAGGACGGCGGCGACGACGGTGCGGGCCGACCGTTGCAGTGGTCCGGCGATTGCGATGCGGGGTGCTTGGACACCGCGTAGCCCGGCCGCGAGCTCGACAGTGACCGTGGCCGTGAATCCGGCCCACATGATCCACGCGGCGATGGTGAGTACTGCGAACACCGCGGTATCGGACACTGCGTGGTCGCCGAGGTGAGTCCACCACTGGCCGCTTGGTGCGCCCGGGAGGTGCCCCCAACGGGCCAGTAGGACAGGCAGGCCGGCGACGATCGCGACGAGCGTGGCGAGGCTGGCCAGCCCGCGGGTGAGGGTGCGGACTCGGGTCATGGGTTGTCGACCTTGACGACGTTGACGGTGGAGGTCGCGTTGAACGTCGTGGTCCCTGAACCGGCGACGCGGAGGAGTTGCAGATCGGCATGGCTGGTGACGGTCACCGTGATCGACTCGGCGGTCACCGTGACCGTTCCCGTGGCGTCGTGGGCGGCGAGGTAGTCGAGCGCGGCTTGTCGGGCGGCGGTGGGATCGAGCACGGGACGCCCTTCGACGGCAGCGTCGCCATCGAGTTGCTGCGCGCCGGCCCGGGCCGAGGCTGCGGCGAGGGCGAAGGCGTCGCTTCGAGCTCGCAGCATGGTGCCGCCATCGACGACGAGGCCGAGGATCAGGATGCATGCTGCGGTGGCGCCGATCGTCCAGACGGTGACCGATCCGCGGTCGTCGTGTGCCGCTCGTCGGAGGCGTCGCCGCGTCGCGAGGTAGGCGGTCACGGTGTCGATTCCCGGTAGGCGTCGCGCACTTCGGTGGCGTTGCCGGTGATCGTCATTCGGCCCGGCAGCGGCAACACGGCCGCTTCTTGGAGGTCCGAGGAACACGCGACGGTGACGTCGATTCGGTTGTCGGTGATCGACGCGTCGAAGGTCATTGTGCGACATGACGGTGAGCCGACGGCGAGGGTGTCGGCGATGGTGCGTTCGACCTCGGCGCGCCGCCCGTCAGGATCGCGTGCGATCGACAGGTCGCGTGCCGCCATGCGTGCTGCGGCATCAACATCGGCATGTGCGTTCGCAACGCGGCCTGCGGCGATCACAGCGAGGAGCAGAAGTCCAAACAGGGGAGCGAGGATGACCAGCTCGACCGACGCCGAGCCTCGATCACCTTTGCCTCGTGACGGTCGCGTCATGGCTCGATCCGCTCGGTCGGGGCGTTGACGGTGACCGACACGGTGAACGTGACGCCGGGGAGAATGGACACGACTCGTCCGGACACGGTCACGGTCGATTCGAGCGCGGTGCGGGTGGCGTCCACCTGGGCGCCTTCGAGTCCGCCGCCAGACTGGGCGAGGAACTCGTCGGCGACGGCGATGCCATCACCGGTCGAACCGTCGAGAGTACGGACATGGTCGAGGCCGTGGCGTGCCGCGGTCTGTGCCACGGCGCGGGTGTGGTACCAGACCCCGATCTGCACGACCATCAACAGCAGCAGCACCATCGCCGCCGCGGCG
Organism: Actinomycetota bacterium; assembly: GCA_963169665.1. Taxonomy (GTDB): domain Bacteria; phylum Actinomycetota; class Acidimicrobiia; order Acidimicrobiales; family Ilumatobacteraceae; genus VFMC01. Next base: position 8,478 of record CAUJET010000156.1, read on the forward strand.
ATGACGAACTCCACGGTCGATGATCCGCGATCGTCCCGTCGTCGAGACCGCGCCGCGCGATGAGCACGTCGTGCGCCCGGCATCGTGGTGGGTGGGTCGGGGCCGCGCCAGCGGCACCACAGGGACATTGAAGGACCGTCGCTCAGAGCTTCAGTCCGCCGATCTTGAGATCGACGGCGGCAGCGATCGCGGCCATCGCGGCGATGGCGATCGCGGCAGCGGCGGCGACGATGATCACCTTCTCGACGATCTCGCCCCGCTCCGACTCTTCTGAGGCGCGGGTTCTGGCTTCGATGAACGCGGCCTGGAACCAGGCGACTACTGCGGTCATGACGGGATGCCTTTCTGTTGGTGGATGGAGCCTCTCGGTCACTGGAACAGGACGTAGATCGCGGGGAAGCCGAGGAAGATCATGAAGCCGAACAGCAGCAAGGTTGCTGGGATACCCATCCGTTCGGTGGTCGATGCGGCGTCGCGTTCCGCGGTCGCGGTGAGGCGTTCGCGGATGGAGCGGGCCTTGGAGGACACGGTGTCGCGCACCGCGGCGCCCTCGTCGCCGGCCAGCGACAATGCGGCGGCGAGCTCGGTCAGATCGGCGAGGTCGCACTCGCCGGCGAGTCGGCCGAGGGCTTCCCATGGGGTCTCGCCCCGCACGTAGCCGGTGCGCAGCGTGGCTTGCAGTTCGGCGAATGGCCACCCGTCGCCGGCGGCCGCGGCGGACTGGATCGACGCGTCGATGCCGCGCCCGCTCGCGAGGCACATACCGGTCACGTCGCAGAACGAGCCGAGCGCGTGGGAGAACATGCGACGTCGTTGGGTCGCTTGGGTGCGCACGTTGCGGATCGATGAGACGGCTCCGATCGCGCCGCCACCGAGCGCGAGCCACAGTGGGATGCCGATCGGGAGTCGTACACCGACGAAGAAGCCGCCGCCGGCCACGATCGGCGCCCAGAGGAGCCCGCAGAGCGTGTAGACGACGATCATCGCGGCCTGCTCGTCCGGCGAGCGGCGCAACACCCGAAGGTCGGTTCGCATCGATGTGACCAGCCGTTCGACGAGTCCGATCCGGCGTGCCCACATGCCGACGCGCACGTCGAGGTTGTTGCGCTCGGGGGCGATCTCGACCACCGGCTGACCGAGGCGCGCCAACGTCTGGCCGAGCGGCGGGCGGGCGGGCGCCCATCCGCTCCATGCCAGCCACAGTCCTGCGCCGAGCGACGAGCCGGACAGCACGACAGCACTCAAGGCGTTCACGGCGCACCGCCGGCCGTCGAAGCGAGGAATCGGGGCACCGGATCGGCGCCCCCCATCCGGTGCATCCACCACAGGCCCGCTGCCCAGTAGAAGCCGACGGCGGCCAGCACGACTTGCCCGAGCGTGCTGTCGTAGGGGTTGAGGTAGCGGCGAGAGAACACGGCGAGCAGCCCGGTGAACCCGCAGATGATCAACGCCGTGTACTTCAACGCGGCCCGTGGTCGCTGCCGGGCAACGGCGATCCGTCGATGCGACTCGGCCTCCGCGTACGCCGCCGCGGCGAGATCGGCGAGCACCTCGCGGACCCGCCGCCCACCAGTGGTCGACGTGAGCCGCAACGCGGTGACGACCAGATCACCAAGAGGATGATCGAGGTCGTCGGCGAGCGCGTCGAGAACCTCGCCGAGCGGCTCGGTCGTGAGCCGCTGCGCCATCAGCGCGATCTCGGGTCGGATCGCGAGGGGCGCCGCGGCCGCGGTTGCGACGAGGACGCCTTCGACACCGCGAGCAGTGCCCATCGAGTCGCGCAGCATCTCGGTCCATAACGCGATCGCCTCGGTGCGCGCCTCGTGACGTTCACGATCTGCGCGACGTGGTAACGCCGCGATCGTCCAGCCCGCACCCGCGGCGCCAAGCGCAGCGACCGGCCAACGGGTGAACACCAGCACCACCACGCCGGCCCCGGCCGCCGCGATCACGCGGTCGCGCTCGACGACGAATCGTGTCCGCGACGGCGACCGACCCGTACGCGAGGTGCGGGCGACAGGCCGCCACGATGAGGCGGCGAGCCACAGGCCGCCCGCGACCAGGACGCCGCACAGCGCGGCAAGCGCGCTCACCACCCACCCCGCTCGTGCAACGACGGGTCGTAGCCGTGCGCCACCAGCTCATCGAGGAGTCGGACCGGGATCGGCGATGTCGGGTTCGCCACGGCCTTGCCGTCGGGACCCGAGGAGAACCACACGTCGGTCACGACCTGACCGCTGTCGTGGTCGAACCGGTCGACATGACGAATCTCGGCCACGACGCGGTGGCCGTCGCGGGAGCGGGACAGGAATACGACGGCGTCGAGCGCGAGCGACGCGAGTTGCATGACGTCACCGGTCGCCCAGTCCCGACCACCCGCCCGGGCGTAGACGGCCATGCGGGGGAACACCGACCACGACGAGTCGGCATGGATGGTGCACATCGACCCGGCGATGCCTTGGCTCATCGCCTCCAACATGTCGATCACTTCGGGACCGCGGACCTCGCCGACCACGATCCGTTCCGGGGTGAACCGCTTGATCGTTCGCGAGAGGTCCGCCAGGGTGATCCCGCCGACGCCCTCGCTGTTCGGCGGCCGTTCGAGAAACACGAGCACCTGGTCGTGCCGTTCTGGCATCCGATCGAGGTGCAGCTCCGGTTCTTGCTCGAGGACGACGAGACGTTCGGAGCGGTCGCAGTCGTGCAGCAGCGCCCGCAGCAGCGTCGTCTTGCCGACGCCCTGCCCGCCGCAGATCAACAGGTTCCACCGCGCCGACACGAATGCCCGTAGCAGCGAGGCGATCCCGCGGTCGTACATCCCTCGACGCACCAACTGGTCCTGATCGGCATCGACCAACAGATGCCGGCGGATCGTCAGATACGGACGCGGTGTCACCCACGCCGCGGCCGCGAGCCGTGACCCGTCCGGCAGCTGCAGATCGAGTCGCGGGTGCGCCGGCGTGAACTCACGCTCCATGTGTCCGCCCCGGCGCGCCAGGGCCTGGATCATCACGATCAGGTCCGCGTCGGATCCACCGATCGGCGTCGTCCGTTCGACCATCCCGTCTGCGGTCACCAATCGGACGTCGTCGAAACCGTTGACGTGAACGTCGGTGACGTCGTGTCGCTCCAGCAGGCGATCGATCGCCGGCGCGGCCGAGAACGCGGCTGCCAACACCGCGTCGGCGAGCTCGTCCTCCTCCACCTCCGACAGTTGCGGCTCCCCGAGTCGCAGCGCGGTGCGGGCCCGAAGGTCGAGTTCGCGGCGAACGATCGCACGCGCCATCTGGCGCTGGTCGGTCTCGTCCGGAGGACGGCGACCATCGTCCGCGCAGCCGCGCAGGTAGTCACCGATCTCATCGGCGACCATGCGCCGCAACGTCACCTCGACGCGCTCGACCCCGACATCAGGCACGGCTTGCGACCTCCTCGTGCACTGGGAGCGAATCGAACGCGTCGAGCGCGTCGACCAGTGAGCGGACCGACCGGGCGAAGGATGAACGTCGCCACCAGCCGGAGACGCCATTCGTTACCAACGCCTGCGCTCCACGCGGGTCCCACGCCACCGGACCGACGACTTCGATGCCGAGTTCCGATGCGATCTCATCGGGTCGGTAGCCGTGCTCGCCGTTCACCACCCCAACAACCGGTACGGCGTAGAGGTCCCGTAGCGGACCCACGAGCGACCGGGCATGCGCCACGCCCGCGAGGGTCGGTGCGAGCACCACGACCATGGCGTCGCAACCAGCGAGGCGACTCGCCGCTGGCTGGGCCCGCGACCATCGGCCGGCGTCCAGCGCCACCCAGCAGTCCTCAACATCGAGCGCAGCTGCCAGCCGGTCTCCGATGGCCACCAACGTCGAGGACGCCTGGTCGGCACCGGCGGGCGCCAGCACGACCCGGACCCCGGGCTGAACCTCGCGGGCGTGTTCCGCCAGGAGCCCGACTGGATCGACCGCATGACGCAACGCCGATGCCACCCGGATCAGACCCGGTTCCCCGCTCGGTCCGACCCAACACTCGACATCACCACCGGAG
>CAUJET010000157.1 GCA_963169665.1 Actinomycetota bacterium
GTTCGGCGAGTTCCAGTCACCTTCGGCTGCGATCATGCTCCACCCTGACGACGCAGCGACCCGTACGCTGGTCGATGGGCAGTCGGTGCGAGTGTTCAACGCCCAAGGCTCGATCACCACGACGGTGGTCATCAGCAGCGAGACCCGGCCAGGCGTGGCGGTGATGAACAAGGGTGTCTGGCTGGAGCGGTACCCCGAGGGTCGCGGCGTCAACACCCTCACGCCGGCGACCGGTGATCCGACGATCAACGGGGCCTGTTTCAACGATGCGATCGTCCAGGTCGAGCCCGCATGACGCTGTCGTCGGCCACGCAACCGGAGGTGCTGGGCAGGCCAGGTACCGCGGATGGTGAACGCTGGACATCGACCTGATCGTCGACACCCTCACCGAGGACGTGCCGCCCCTTGCCGGTCGGAACAGATGCTGCCCGCTCGGGCTAGGGGACTGTAACGACAACGGTGTAACTCCTTGGATCTAGCCTTCGGGCTGGGAGGAGTTGTGATGGGCAAGGTCGATGTCGCCGGGGTGCCGGCGGAGTTGTTGGCGGTCGAGTTGTTGGAACGGGCACGTTCTGAGGGGGTCGAGCTCGTCGGTCCTGGCGGGCTGCTGGCCGAGTTGACGAAAAGGGTCCTCGAGGCCGGTCTGGAAGCTGAGCTCACTGAGCATGTGGGGTATGCGCCGTATGACCCGGCCGGCCATCACAGTGGCAACAGCCGTAACGGGACCCGGACGAAGACGGTGATCACTGAGATCGGTCCGATCGCGTTGGACGTGCCCCGGGACCGGGCAGGGACCTTCGAGCCGGTGATCGTCCCGAAACGCAAACGCCGGCTGGGTGGGGTGGATCAGATGGTGTTGTCGCTGTCCGCCAAGGGTCTCACCCATGGGGAGATCTCCGCTCACCTCGAGGAGATCTATCAGACGAAGGTGTCGAAGGAGACCATCACCCGGATCACGGACCGGGTGCTCGAAACGATGGTCGAGTGGCAGAACCGGCCGCTGGACCGGGTGTATCCGGTGGTGTTCATCGACGCCATCTTCGTCAAGGTCCGCGAGGGCCAAGTCGCCAACCGGCCGATCTACGTGGCCGTCGGGGTCAGCGTCGACGGTGAACGCGACATTCTGGGCCTGTGGGCTGGTGAGGGCGGTGAAGGCGCCAAATACTGGCATCACGTCCTCACCGAGATCCGCAACCGCGGCACCGCAGACGTGTGCATCGTGGTCTGCGACGGGCTGACTGGCCTGCCCGACGCTGTCGGGGCGGTGTGGCCCCAAGCAATCGTGCAGACCTGCATCGTGCACCTGCTGCGCAACAGCTTCCGTTACGCCTCCCGCAAGGACTGGCCCGCCATCGCGAAGGGCCTCAAGGCGGTCTACACCGCCCCGACCGAGGCCGCCGCGATGGAACGCCTCGCGGAGTTCGCCGGCGATTGGGAAGACCGCTACCCAGCGATCGTGAAGCTGTGGGAGAACGCCTGGGCAGAGTTCGTGCCCTTCCTCAGCTTCGACCCCGAAGTCCGCGCCGTGATCTATACGACAAACGCCATCGAGTCGATCAACGCTCGGATCCGCAAGGCCGTGAAAGCAAGAGGGCATTTCCCGAACGAGACTGCCGCCCTGAAATGCGTGTACCTCGCCCTGATGAGCCTCGATCCCACCGGCCGAGGACGGCAACGCTGGACCAACCGCTGGAAACCAGCCCTCAACGCCTTTACACTCGCCTTCCCGGGACGTATCGTCCCCACCAGCAAGTAACCGAGATTCACTCAAACAGAGAAGAACCAGTTACACCGAAAACGAGACAGTCCCCGGGCTAGGCCTGGGTGGTCGGTGTCACGTGTCGATCGGTTCGATCGCCCGCCTGCTGCTGGTCGATGCGGGTGCGAAGGGGCGTATCGAGGTGGTCATGACGGTTCCTTTCCCGGACGTTGGTCGCTGGCGGCGGCGCGGCGCCCGATCTTCGGGTTGCGTTGGAGACGTTCGTCATCGGGCCACCGGTGCACGATGACGCTGCCGTGCCTGTGACGGCTGTCGACGCGTCGGTAGGCGTCGGCTGTGCGGTCGAGGTCGTAGCTGCTGTCGTGAACGACGGTGAGTTCGTCGTTGGCGAGGAGATCGAGGAGGAAGTCGATGTCCTGCACGCGTTCGGGGAGCCGAGCCCGCCACAACGTCCTTGCGGCGGCGGATGTTGTCCCACAGGCTCGCCACCAGCAGCACCAGCACGCCGTCTTCGGCGAGGAGGCGCCGACCCACGTCGACGGTGAGGTTCCCGACGCAGTCGAGCACCTTGTCGTAGCGGGTGCCGATCGCGGCGAGGTCGTCGCCGTCGGGGGCGACGACGTGGTCGGCGCCGAGAGCCGTGACCAGGTCCGTGTTGGCGTCGCTCGTCACGGCGGTGACGATCGCTCCGAAGTGTTTCGCGAGTTGCACCGCGTTGGACCCGACCGCGCCGGACGCGCCGTTGACGAGCACGGTGTCGCCGGCGGCGACCGACGCCGTGTCACGCAGGAAGTGCAACGCCGTCGTGCCACCGAAGAGCACGCCCACTGCGTCCTCGAGCGTCACACCCTCCGGCACACGAGCCACGCGGTCGGCCCGCGCGACGACGAACTGGGCGTGGGTTCCCAGCTTCGTACCGGTCATGCCGCACACCGCCTCGCCCGGCGCGAAGCGTTCAGCCTTGGCGCCAGCCTCTTCCACGACCCCGGCGAAGGTGCTCCCCAGGATCCGGCGACGCGGCCGGGTGAAACCGAACACGAGGCGAACGAACGGCCCGAACCCCGCAGGGAACCGGGCGCCTCGGATGCGAACCGGTGCTCACGCTCGACCGGGCGGGATCGAGCACGATCAACCAGATCCGCTCCCATCTGCGACGACCGATACTCGACGTACACGTCGCTCATGGCGTCACCTC
>CAUJET010000158.1 GCA_963169665.1 Actinomycetota bacterium
CAACGCAGCGGCCTGCCCCGCGTCCGGTTCCATGATCTGCGCCACACCCACGCGTCGCTGCTCGTCGCCGACGGCACCGCGATCAAGGTCGTGTCCGAACGCCTCGGTCACGCCCACCCAGCGTTCACGATGCACACCTACCAGCACCTGCTGCCGGGCATGAGCGGCGCCGCCGCCGAACGGTTCGCCACGCTCGTCGCCGCCGCCAACCGGTAGACGTCTACCGGCCCATCGGCCGCAAAGCCCCAGGTCACCGGCTCGCTGTCAAGTGTCGGTACCCGTCTGACAGTTCGTGTTCGGTTGCTACCTGACAGTTGGTGTTGGGTTCAGGCGGCGTTGATCCTGCGGGGCCGGCCGCCGGGGTTGGCGAGAGCACCGTGTTCACGGGTGCGGTCATGCTTGACCTTGTGGCGGCGGATCAGCTGCTCACCGATCGCGATCTCCACGTGCTCGCCGACGACAGCGACTTGGACCTGGCGACGCCGATACGCGTTACCGACCCGATAGTTCGCCCCCGCGAAACTCACGTTCCCCGACGAGTCAACCTTGCGCGACACGCTCACCACCGACACAGTCGGACGCGGTTGTGCCTCACGAGGTCGGCTCCGACGTTGCATCCCGGCCTGCTGCTTGCCCGGTTCGTGACGGCGAGCGTGCGTCGCGATCAACACCCCACGATGATGGATCTGCACCAACGCGCCGTCGCACACCACGTTCACGTCCTGACCGGCGAGCCACACCCCAACCCGGTAACGCATCGCAGCGAAACTGATCGTGCCTTTGCGGTCCACCCGCCTCGTCGCTGATGGTGGCATCACCCCGGCCGGATCGGTCGATGGTTCAACCGGACGCGGTGCTGCCGGTTCGTTGCGGGCGAGCTGGAACCGGTCCCACGGGGTCTTCATCCCCAGCGATTGATGCGGTCGCCCATGGTTGTAATGCTCGACCCACACATCGAGCTGCGCCTGGGCATCAGCAATGTCGGCGAAGACCTTGCCGTCGAGGAACTCGCGGCGCATCGTCTTGTGCCATCGCTCGATCTTGCCGGTCGTGGTCGGCGACCGTGGCCGGGTGAGGATGTGGCGGATCCCGTTCTCCCTGCAGATCCGATCGAACAACACCTCACCAGTCCCGGGACCGAACCGTCCCGTGAACACCTTGCCGTTGTCCGTCAAAATCTGCTCGGGCACACCATGACGACGCATCGCCAATGCCAACGCGTCACACGTCGGGCGAGCAGTCGCCCGCACCACCACATACGCCGAGATACAGAACCTCGAGTGGTCATCCACCCCCGACACGATCTTGGCCTCGGACCCGTCGGCGAGCTTCACGCCGCCGACGATGTCCATCTGCCACAACTCCATCGCCCGTGATCGTTCCCACCGCTTGTAATCAGACCGCTTGCGTCGCCTCGCCTGCGGGTTGATCAACCCATGGCGGATCAAGCACCGATGGGTCGCTGACAACGACGGCAACATATCCACCCCAGCCCGTTCGAGCTCATGCAACAACGTCCGCGGACCCCACCCCGGATGGGCTCGACGCATCTCCACGATCTTCGCTTCGATCTCGACTGGCATCTGATGCGGACACGACAACGGCCGCGCTGAACCATCCACCAGACCGGCCAGACCCTGGGACCCATACCTGCGCAACCACTCATGCACCGTCTGACGCGCCACCCCGTAACGGCGAGCGACATCAGTGACAGTCGCACCGTTGTTCAACACCTCGAGCACGGCCTGATAGCGCTGTTCCACGACGTTGAGCTCCACGATCACGCCAACGACCCCCTCGACCCGAACGAGCCGACATGCCCGTCAACGAGAAGGCTGACCGCGACCAACAAGCGCCAGTGTCAGGTAGCTACCGAAGTCACTGTCGCCCAGCAACCGCAACCGCGTCCCAAAACTGTCACCCACCTACCGAAGCCACGATGTCCACCATGAACCGAAGTCGCACAGGTCACCGGCTCGCGCCGTCAGAAGCCGGTAGACGTCGCCGGTGACGCGCCCCCGACAACGGCGAACGCCCAGGCCATGTGACCTGGGCGTTCATCGAGTGGCGGGGGCAGGATTTGAACCTGCGACCTTCGGGTTATGAGGGATCCCGTTGGTGCTCGTCGTGTTGTACGCCTGTTGTACGGGACAGCTCCCGAGTGGCGCCACCACGCTCGTCTGCGTTGGTGGGTACGAGTCGTGCTGACACGCTGCTGACAGCGGCCTCGTCGTGCTGCCCGCCGCGTTGTGATCGACGCGGATCGGACGTAGGGGTCATCCAGGACCCTGAAGCGCTGTGCTCTCGGCGCCCGTGTCCGGTGTGGGCATGTTCGGGAGGCGGTGGAACTCGACCGCGAAGGTCGCGGTCTCGTGGAGTTCGAGGTGGTGCTGTCGTGCCGGCGGGATCGCCACAGCGTCCCCCGCAGACACAGTGATCGGATGCTCGGGTTCGTCGTCGAAGACGAAGGTGACCGTGCCGGAGTGGACCACGAGGCGGCCCCAGACACCGTCGGCCACGCGGTGGGCTCGCAGCAGCCCGGCGGGAACCGTGTCGTTGTCGAAGGTGTCCGTGGTGCGGACGTGTTCGAGCCCGTCAGGCAGACACGGTTGGTTCATCGGGGATCTCCTTCATCGGACGACGCGATCGCGTCGGGTTCGGCTTCGAGGTCGAGTCGGGGCAGGATGCGGTCGAGCCATCGCGGCAGCCACCAGTTGGGATCGCCGACGAGCGCCATGGTGGAGGGCACGAGGACCATGCGGACGATGGTGGCGTCGACGGCGACCGCGGTGGCGAGTCCGACGCCCATCATCTTGACGACCGGGTCGTCGCTGGCGACGAAACCGAGGAAGACGCTGATCATGATGAGCGCGGCTGCTGTGATGACCTTGGCGGTCGCGCCGAGCCCTTCGACGACGCTGTCGATGTTGGAGTGTCCTCGGTGGTACTCCTCGCGGATGCGGGAAAGGATGAACACCTCGTAGTCCATCGACAGGCCGAACAGGATCGCAAACATCATCATCGGAACGAACGACGCGATCGGGACGGCTTCGTCGAGCCCGATGAGCGATCGCCCCCATCCCCACTGGAACACCGCGACGACCACGCCGTAGGCGGCGCCGATCGACAACAGGTTCAAGATCGCAGCCTTGAGCGGGACGAGGATCGAACGAAACACGATCATCAACAACAGGAACGACAGCGACACCACGGCTGCGATGAACCAGGGCAGACGTGCGGCGATCTTGTCGGACTGATCGATGAACCCTGCGGTGGGTCCGCCGACGAGTGCCTCAGCTCCGGTGCCCGTGGTGGCGGCCGGGAGCAGGTCGTTGCGGAGTCGGTGGACGAGATCGCTGGTCGCCTGATCCTGGGGCTTGGTGGTCGGGATCGCCGTGATGAGCCCAGTGTCGCCGGAGGCGTTGAGCTCGGGCGGTGAGACAGCTCGGACTCCCGGGTCTGCGGCAACAGTGGCGCTGAGTCGGTCGAGCACGGTGGGGGCAGGGTTGTCGCCGAGGTCGACGGCGATGAGGAGCGGCCCGTTGAAGCCGTCGCCGAAGCCGGTGGCGAGGAGATCGTAGGCACGGCGGTGTGTGGTGGTGGTCGGATCAGAGCCGGCGTCGGCTTGGCCGAGCCGCATGTCGAGCATCGGGATCGCCAAGGTCACGAGCACGACGGTGGCGCCGATGCTGGAGCGCCACGGGTGGTGCGCAACCCATCTCGCCCAGCTGACCCAGCCGCTGTGAGCTGCCTCGGTCGATTGATGGACGGTGCGCTGATGCTTGGGGAGGATGCGGTGGCGGGCGACGCTGAGGAGCGCGGGCAGGAGGGAGATCGCGACGAGCACGGCGACGGCGACCACGATCGACGCGGAGTAGCCGAGCGCGGCGACGAACGGGATCCCGGCGAACTGCAGGCCGAGGATCGCCACCACGACCGTGCCACCGGCGACGACCACGGCTTGGCCTGCGGTCGCGTTGGTGCGGCCGATCGATTCGTCGACGTCCATCCCGTGGGCGAGGTGATCGCGGTGGCGGCTCAGCACGAACAGGGCGTAGTCGATGCCTACTCCGAGTCCGATCATCGTTCCGAGTCGCGGTGCGATGGAGGGGATGTCGATCAGCCCGCTCAGCAGTCCGACGATGGACAACCCTGTTGCCAGCCCGGCAACTGCGACGCCCAACGGCATCACGGTGGCGACGACGGCTCGGAAGGTGACGAAGAGCACGACCAGTGCGGCAAGCATTCCGATCATCTCGGCGGGACCCTCGGAACGTTCCTTCAGCACGGTCGGGAGTTCGCCGCCGAACTCGACCTGCACGTCGGCCTGCTCCGCGGGTGCGGCGGTGTCGAACAGCTCGTCCAACGTGGCGCGGCCGAGATCGGCGGTCGAGCCGTCGAACTGCACGGCAGCGAACGCGGTCGAGCCGTCAGGTGAGATCGCACGTGGGCCGGCGAGCGGGTCGGTCACGGCCAGCACATGTTCGAGCGATGCGACCTCGGCGATCGTGGCGTCGATCGCCGAGGCGGCGGCTGGGTCGTTGACGGTGCCCTCGCCGACGTGGAACACGACCATCGCGGTTGCACCGGCCCGTTCAGCGAATCGTTGCTCGAGCAGGTCGACGGCTGCTTGCGATTCCACGCCTGGTACCCGGAAGTCGTCGACCGCATCACCACCCACGACACGGTTCAACCCCACCACGCCAAGCACTGCGACCACCCAGGCCACGAGGACCAGCCGATGGTGGGCAGCGATCCAGCGACCCAATCGGTACAACCCGTTCGACACGACACACCTCCTGCGTCCACCATACATGCAGTCACTGCATGTTTGCAATGACTGCTCTTTTTGATAGCCTGCGCTCGTGGCCGAACCGACGGGACGACGAGAACAGAACAAGCGCGAGCGCCGACGCAGACTCGAGGACGTCGCGCTCGAACTGTTCGAACGCGAGGGCTTCGACAAGACGACCATCGAGCAGATCGCGTCCGAAGCGGAGTTGGCGCCCCGGACGTTCTTCTCGTACTTCGCGACCAAGGACGACCTCGTCCTGGCCGACTACAGCGAACGCCTCGATCGCATCCTCACCGAGCTCGAACAACGTCCAGAGGACGAATCGGCCTGGGACGCACTACGTGCGTCGTTCGCCGCGGTCGCCGCCGACTACGAGTCCGAACACGACCGGATCCGCCGACGGTTCACGATCATGGCGAGCAACCCATCCGTGTTCGCCCGAAGCCTGCACCTCCAGGCCGGCTGGGAACAGGCGCTCACGCAACGTCTCACGACACGACTCGGGACGCGGGCCGACGACCCAGCGCCACGCCTGCTCGCAGCGACGGCGCTCGCGGTCATGCGCGCGTCGCTGCAGCACTGGCTCACAGCACCGCACACCCCCGCACTACCAGCTCTGGTCCAGAGCGGCTTCGACCAACTCGCCAGCGGCCTCGGCACGCATTGAAGCGTGCCCCATCGGCGCCGTTTCGGCCGCCGGCGGGGTGCGACCACTGAACCTGCTCACCCGCCGAGCTTCAACATAGAGTTGTATAGTGAATGACTAGATGTTTGCTGACCGACGTTCGGCAGACACATAACTCGGAGAAGTGGGCGCATGGACTGCAAGCAGACAGTCACGGGGGATGTGGAAGCGACCGCGGAGAGTGATGGGGTACTCGTGCGAACCCACCCCGGCCTCTGCCTCGGGTGGGGGAACTGTCACCGCTTCGCACCCGACGTCTACCCCCTCGACGCAGAGGGAAAAGTCGATGTCCACCGAGTCGCAGTGCCGCACAGCCATGCGTACGACGCCTGGCTCGGGGCGGCAGCCTGCCCCGAGCAGGCCATCACGGTGATGAGCCGAGATGGGCGGCTCGTCGC
>CAUJET010000159.1 GCA_963169665.1 Actinomycetota bacterium
ACCTCGGCGACGAGGGTCGCGTCGTCGGGCGGTCGCCGATCTGCGGGCGGCACCCACAGCGCGACAGCCGCCACGTCGTCGGTGACCCACAGGGAGTTCCACGCCAACCCGAGCTGCAGATCGAGCGCGAACGATCGCCGCAACCGGTCGAGCCGGTCGGGGTACGGGAACGCCCACTCGGCCCAGGCGTAGTCGACCTGGGCGAGCGCAAGGGTGTCGGCGGCCGCCTCGAGATCGGCGACGGTCGCGAGCCGGACGTGGGTCATCGCGAGCTCGCGCCGGCTGCGATCGACAGGGTCAGGCCGTGACGTAGCTGTCGGCGACGTTCAGTGCCTCGTCGATGATCGCGAGGCCCTGGTGCACCTCGTCGACCGGGGTGTTGCAGGGCGGCACCACGTGGAGGCGGTTGAAGTGGGTGAACGGCCACAGGCCGGCGGCCTTGCACGCGTTGCCCAGTTCGACCATCGGCTTCGCATCTGCGCCGGCGGCGTTGAACGGCACCAGCTGCTCGCGGGTCTCGCGGTTCTTCACGAGTTCGATCGCCCAGAAGGTGCCCATGCCGCGGACGTCGCCGATGCTGGGGTGCTTCGCCTTGAGCTTCTCGAGTTCGGGCCCGATGACGTCGGTGCCGAGCATGCGGGAGTGCTCGACGATGCCCTCCTCCTTGAAGATGTTGATGCTCGCGACGGCCGACGCGCAGGCCAACGGGTGGCCCGAGTAGGTGAGGCCGCCGGGGTAGGCCTTGTCCATGAACGACGCGGCCACGTGCTGGCCGAGCACCACACCGCCGAGGGGCAGGTAGCCGCTGTTGACGCCCTTGGCGAACACGATCAGATCGGGGCGCACATCGAACGCGTGGAATGCGAACCACTCGCCGCAACGGGCGAAGCCGGCCATCACCTCGTCGAGGACGAGCAGGATGCCGTGGCGGTCGCACAGCTCGCGGACGCCTGCGAGGTAGCCGGGCGGCGGGACGAGGATGCCGTTGGTGCCGACGACGGTCTCGAGCACGATCGCGGCGACGGTGTGGGGGCCTTCGACCATGAGCGTGTCGGACAGGTGCTGCAGCGAGCGCTGGGTCTCCTCGGCCTCGGTGGTGCTGTGGAAGGCGCTGCGGTACGGGTACGGGCCCCAGAACTTGATGATGCCGGGCGTGCTCGGCTCGCTCGGCCAACGGCGGGGATCGCCCGTCATCTGGATCGCTGCCGCAGTGCCGCCGTGATAGCTGCGGTACGTGGTGAGGATCTTGTGCCGACCCGTGTGCAAGCGGGCCATGCGGATCGCGTTCTCGTTGCCCTCGGCGCCGCCGTTGGTGAAGAACACCATCGACATGCCGTGACCCTGGTCGTTGCCCTCGCCACCGTTGGCTGCCTCGACGATGAGCCGAGCGGCCTCGCTGCGAGCATCGTTCGCGTGGAACGGGGCGATCGTGCACAGCTTGCCCGCGTACTCCTGGATGCCGGCGACGAGCTTGGGGTGCTGGTGGCCGATGTTGACGTTCACGAGCTGGCTGGAGAAGTCGAGGTACTTCGTGCCGTTCTGGTCCCAGATCCAGCTGCCCTGGCCGCCCTCGATGACGAGCGGGTTGAGCGCTGCCTGTGCGCTCCACGAGTGGAAGACGTGGGCTCGATCGTTGGCGAAGGCGTTCTCGGGGTGGGTCTCCAGGCTCATGCGAACAATCGTATTCGCTACACCAGGTGGCGTACAGAGTGGGTTCTGTACCTGTACAAAGTGTTCATCGAGTGGTCATCGCCGGTCCTGCGACGCCGTGGTCCGTACCGTCGCGGTAGCGTGCGCGGCATGGGTGAGATGACGACGTTTCCTTCCAACGGCCACACGTGCGACGGGTACCTCGCCGGCGATGGCACCGGCCCTGGCGTGATCGTGATCCAGGAGTGGTGGGGCCTCGTGCCGCACATCAAGGACGTGGCCGACCGCTTCGCTGCCGCCGGGTTCACCGCGCTGGCGCCCGACCTGTACCACGGGGAGTCGAGTACCGAGCCCGACGGCGCCGGCAAGCTGATGATGGCGCTCAACCTCGAGAACGCCGCCAAGGATCTCTCCGGTGCCGTGGCCCTGCTGCAGCAGAAGACGGGCCGCGACAAGGTCGGCGTCGTGGGCTACTGCATGGGTGGCGGCCTCGCACTCGTGCTCGCCACCCAGCGTCCCGACGCCGTCGCCGCGGCGGCCCCGTACTACGGGGCGATCCCGTGGGCGTCGGTGCAGCCCGACTGGTCGGCGCTCACCGCGAAGGTCGTCGGCGAGTACGCCGAGCTCGATGGCTGGGCCAGCCCCGAGGCGGCTCAGGCGCTCGAAGCGCAGCTGCGCGAACTCGGCAAGGATGCGACGATGCACGTCCACGCGGGTGCCGATCACGCGTTCTTCAACGACGCCCGTCCCGAGGTCTACGACGCCGCCGCCTCGGCGGCCGCGTTCGCCCGCACCGTCGGCCTCTTCCGCGACACCCTCTGACGAAGTCCGTGAGCGAGACGCCGCGTCACGCGGCGCTTCGCTCACGGATCCCCGCTCCCGTGAGCAGACGCTGCGTGGGGTGCATCTCGCTCACGAAGGAAGCCTGACTCCGGCTCGGTCTGACGACGAACCGGCGCTCGAGGTCGGGCTCGCCGCCGTCTGCTCGATACGACACGACACGATCGCGCTGCGACGTGGCCGGGGCGTCCGAGCGATTCCGATCTTCACGGTTCGTCGCCCGGCAGCGATCGTCCATTCGGCGAATCGGCGTGGTGTCGCCAGTCGGGCCGGTCGCCCACGGTGGCTGTTGCGGAGAAGCCCGTCGCGGCGATCGAGACCACCCACGAACCCCAACGGCAGACACGCGTGAGAGGCCTTTCGGTCGGCCGCACGTCCTCCCGGTCTGCGTCGCCTGCCGAGCTGCGCCGACGACGGCCGACGGCCGTGATGCCGCCCCCGAGCACCATCAGCAGCGTGGCGAAGAGCATCGACACGGCGCCGAGGTCCTCTTCGGCTGCGTTGCTCCGCAGCGACGAACCGAACAGCACTGCGGCGCTCGCGAAACAGACGACGGCCAACCAGGTTGCGGCTCGCTGCAGCTGGGTGGGCGACGGCGCGGAAGCGGTCTTCGGGCTCATCGAGCCGACGGTACGGACACCCCTCGGCGGGCGAATCGGGGAAACCCCTACGGAATGATGGAGGACAGGCGGTTGGCCAACAGCGCCCGGTTGGTGACGTCGAGCTTGCGATAGACGCGGGTCAGGTTCGCCTCGACCGTCTTGACGCTGATGAACAGTTCGTCGGCGATCTGGCGGGTCGTGCGCCCCGCAGCGGCGAGTTCGGCAACGCGCAGCTCGGTCGCGGTGAGGGCGCTGCTCACACTCTTCGGCGCCCGGCCGCCCACGCGCCCGAGCTCACGCTCGACGCGTTCGACGAACCGGACCGCCCCCATGCGCTCGAATCGCAGCAGCGCATCGTCGAGGGTCGTCCGCGCCGACGATCGTTCCTTGAAGCGACGGAAGATCATGCCGAGCGTCAAGGCGTTCCGCGCTCGGTCGTACTCGAGCGAGGTGCCGTCGAGCACCGCTGTCGCCTGCTCGGCCGCAGCCACCGCAGCGTCTCGATCGCCGTCGGTGGCAGCGACCAGTGCGACACCCCGGTGAGCGGCGGCGAGCATCGACGGGCGGCCGAGCCGTGTGCCGCGTTCGAGCATCGTCCCGAGGAGCTGTTTCGCACGGTCGATCTCGCCGACGTTCACCAGCACCTCGACGAAGTCACCCTGGTATCGGCGAAATCCCGGCTCGTGCAGGTTCATCGACTCGCAGAGCTCGTCGTTGCGGGCGAAGTAGCCGATGGCCTCGGCCATGTCGCCGGTCGTCATCGCGATGAACGCGAGCAGCCCGACGCCGTTGCGCTCCGTCCACGGCACGCCGGTGTCCCGGCCCTGCTCGTAGAGCTGACGCCCGAGCACGGTTGCGTCGTCGAGCTCGCCGCGGTAAGCGGCGACCATGGCGAGATTGAACCGGGCGGTGAACACCTGGCTCTCCTGACCCGTCTCCTCGGCGAGGGCCAGGTGTCGCGCCGCCGCGTGCTGGGCCTCGTCCCATCGCCCGGCCCAGAGGTACATCTGGGGCAGGTGGCTGAGGGCGTAGGGCAACGAGCCCGGATCGGATCGTCCGGCCAGATCGAGGAACATCGACTCTGCCTCGTCGAGTTGGTCGGCGTACTTCAGGGCGGCGGCGAGTGCGGCGAAGGCGGAGTCCGACTCGACGATCCGAGCGCCGTGCTCGAGCGCGATGGCCTCGTCGAACGCGGCACGGTCGAGACCGAACCCTGCGTGGAAGCGCGCCAGTGCCGAGGCGCTGATCGCCTGGGCGACGGCTGTCTTCGAGGGGTGCGGGAGGCGGCGGACGATGTCGAGTGCCGCGCCCGCGTGGTCGGCCGCAGCGGCGAAGTCGGTGTAGTGGGTGAGCGACAGGATCGCGTGCGCTTCGGCCTGGAGCGAGGGATCGTCGGTCGCGGTGAGCGCCTGTCGTGCGAGTTCGGTGGCGAGCTCGGTGTTGTCCGACCGCGAGTACTCGATCGTCGCCAATGCGAGCAGCGAGCGCGCGGTGGCGGCGGTGTCGGTGTCAGCCGCGAGGGTTCTGACACGTTGCAGGGCGGTCGCTGCCTCCTCGGTGCGGCCGGCACGAAAGAGCAGATCGCCGGCGAGCATCAACCGTTTCACGCGAGCGGCATCGTCGGGTGGCGAGAGGTCGAGCGCCAACACTGCGAGTTCGGCAGCTTCGACCGTCGCGCCGCGGCGAGCCTCGGTGTCGGCGACAGCGGTGAGCTCGGCTGCGATCGCCGAGTCGGGCCCGATGGCGCCGTGGGCGAGATGGAGGCATCGCTCGATGCCATCGGTGACCTCGGCGAGTCGCCGGTGCAGCGCAAGCCGGCGGGTCGCCGGCACGGCGTCGTACGCTGCCGCAGCGAGCACCGGGTGGGAGAACGCGAGCTGGCGGTTGCGCAACTCGACGATGCCGTCGAGCTCGGCCGGACCCAGATCGTCGAGCATCCCGAGCGCCTCCATCACCTCGGCGGTCGGACGGGCGAGCAGCGACATGGCAGCGAGCGCGACCACCGTCGACTGCGGGAGCGAGCGGAAGCGGTCGGCGACGAGCGACCGGAGCGAGCGGGGGAGCGGGACGGGCCGTCCGGGCTCGGCGGTCGCGGCCCCGGCGATCTTGGCGAGTTCGATCACGAACAGCGGGTTGCCGCCGCTGACCTCGACGACCCGGTCGATCACGTGTGGTTGCAGCGGGGTCGACGACACGGCCCGGGCGAGTGCCGCGGCGGCGGTCTCGTCCAGAGGCGTGAGCGGCCAGCGTTCACCGACCGGTGGATCCTCATCGGGTCTGGTGGCGATGAGGAGGCAGATGCCGCTCGACGGCAGCCGTCGCGACACGAAGTCCAGGACGTCACGGGTGGCTGCGTCGATCCACTGATGATCGTCGACGACGATCAACAACGCGCCGCCGTCGACCGCTGACTCGAGCAAGCTGAGCACGGCGACACCGAGTTCGTGAGGAAGCAGCGCCTCGTTCGTCGCCGGTTGCCGGCCGAGCGCCACGTCGAGCACCGTGGCCGCCCGGTCGTCGAGTGCGACACGAACGGTGTCGTCTTCGACGAGCGCACCGAGCAAGCTGTCGAGCGCCCCGAACGGCAGCGACCGCTCCGACTGGCTCGGACGAGCCACGATCGTGCTGATGCCTGCTGCCGCCGCGAGGCGCACGGCCGCGGTGACGAGCGTGGTCTTGCCGCTGCCGGGCGCGCCTTCGAGGACGAGACGGGAGGACTCCACGTTCACGTTGGTCAGTGCTCGGTCGATGCGGTCGAGCTCTGGCGTCCGCCTGATCGACCCGTCGACTGTCACGCGATCCCGCCCATCGTGGCGCCGATCCTAGGGTCCCTCGCTGGGGCCGCCAGCCGCGTCGCGTTCGACCGCACGGTCGACCTCTTCCGCGCTGCGCTGTCGGCGCCCAACCGCACCGTGAGTCGTTCGGCCCATCTGAGGCCGTAGCCCTCGCCAGCTGGCGATGCAATGGGTACCTTGCTCGACGAGAGGGAAGCGATGATCTGTCGGGCGCCAATTGGTCGCTTGGCCCGACAGGGAGCGAGAGCGAACCCGGCCCTCATCGGCGGTCCACGACGGACCTCGGATTGATCGGGAAGGACCTTCATGAACAAGCTCGCCAAGTTCGCAGTGACCCTCGCAGCGGGAGTGGGTGCCATCGGCGCCTTCTCGAGCACGGTGTCAGCCCACCACACGAATGTGTCCGGCGTGGCATCGTGCCTCGCTGCGGACGGCACGTACTCGGTGGAATGGACCGTGACCTACCCGAACGAGGAATGGGCCCAGGGCCAGACGGCACAGATCACCAGTGAGATCGCGCTCACCCCTGGCACGCTCACCCCGGGAGCGTCGGCGTCCGGCACCGGCACCGGGTACACGGGGGCATCGGCGACGATCGTGGTGACCGGCAGCTGGAGCGGCGGGTACGTCAACGTCGATTCGGGCACGGTCGTGAAGCCGACCGAGCCGTGCACGCCGATCGACGTGTGCACCAACCTCGAGGGCACACAGACGAGCGTTCCGGCCGGGATGACCATCGTCAACGGCGTCTGTGAGATGCCGAAGGATGTCTGTGCCAACCTCCCGGGATCGCAGGACAGCGCTCCCTCCGGATACGTCGTGTCGGGATCGGACTGTGTGCTCGTGCCCGTCCCGACAGATGTGTGCGCGAACATCGGTGGGGTCCAGACGTCGGCCCCGTCCGGCTACATCGTCAGCGGCACGGATTGTGTCGAACCGGCCGCTGAAGCGGCACCGCCTGCGCCGACCACGACGGTGCCGGCGGTGGCACCGAAGGCGACTGCGGCCGCTACGGCCGAACTGCCGGTCACCGGATCGTCACCGATGCTTGCGGCGATCGCAGCGGCCATCACGCTGGCCGGCGCCGCGATGCTCGTGTGGGGTCGGCGGAGCGGTGCGACCCGCACCAGCTGATCGCTCATCCTGAACTCTGTCAGCACGACGCCCCGCTCGAATACGTTCGAGCGGGGCGTCGTGCTGTCCGGCCTCGGCGGACAGGTCGGAATGGGACGCCCCATCGCCGACGCGTGCGGCTCAGGCGGCGCCGCGTCCACCGGCGATCGGTGGCGAGTGCACGGCGAACAGACGTCGGCGGTCAGCCGAGCGCGGCGATGGCGTCGGCGACGGCGATCACTCGCTGGGCGTTGGCCACGTGCAGGTTCTCGATCATCCGACCGTCGACGGTGACCACGCCCTTGCCCTCGCGCAGACCCTCGTCGAACGCGGCGATCACCTTGCGGGCGTGCTCCACCTCGGCCTCGGTCGGGGCCCACACCTCGTTGGTGATGTCGACCTGGCCCGGGTGGATGAGCGTCTTGCCGTCGAAGCCCATCTCCATGCCCTGCACGCACTCGGCCCGGAACCCGTCGAGGTCCTTCACGTCGTTGTACACGCCGTCGAGGATGACCTTGCCGGCCTCGCGGGCGGCGAGGAGTGCGGTCGCCAGGTGCGGCACGAGTGGATGCCGATCGGTGGCGCCGAGACGCGACCGGATCTCACGGGCGAGGTCGTTGGTGCCCATCACGAGCACGGCCACCCGGGCGTGTGCGGCGATGGCACGCACGTCGAAGATCGCCGTCGGCGTCTCGATCATCGCCCAGATCTTCAGCGACTCCGGAGCGCCGGCGCCGTCGAGGATCGCCGAGATCTCGTCGAGGTAGGCGACCGAACCGACCTTGGGGACCACCACGGCGGATGCGCCGCTGCCGGCAGCGGCGCGCAGGTCGTCTGCGCCCCATGGCGTGTCGAGGCCGTTGCAGCGGATCGTGAGTTCACGGTTGCCGTACTCGCCCGACGACGCAGCGGCGACGGCGTTCGGCCGGGCCGACTCCTTCGCGTCGGGCGCGACGGCGTCCTCGAGGTCGAAGATGATCGCGTCGGCCGCGATCGTCTTCGCCTTCTCGAGCGCCCGCTCGTTCGCGGCGGGCATGTACAGCACGGATCGGCGGGGACGCAGGTCGCTCATGGGGGTGCTCCGGAGTGTGTGGGCGGGCAGAAGCTGGGTGTGTTCAGAAGCCGTACGACGCGGCGAGCTCGGGATCGCGGGCGGCGAGCTGACGGGCGAGCTCGACCACGACATGGCACTGCTTCACCGAGGCGTCGTCCTCCATCTTCCCGTCGAGCATGATCGCCCCGGTTCCGTCGCCCATCGCATCGATCACGCGCTGTGCTTGGCGAACGTCCTCGGGTCGCGGGCTGAAGACGCGCTTCGCGATCTCCACCTGGGCCGGGTGCAGGCTCCAGGCGCCGACGCAGCCGAGGAGGTAGGCATTGCGGAACTGGTCCTCGCAGGCGACGGTGTCCTTGATGTCACCGAACGGGCCGTAGAACGGCAGCAGTCCGAAGGTCACGCACGCATCGACCATGCGGGCGATCGTGTAGTGCCACAGATCTTGCTGGAACGTGGCACGGGGTGCGGAGTACTGCGGGCCGTCCTCGCCGGCGGGCGGGTCGACACGCACGACGTAGTCGGGGTGGCCTCCACCCACGCGGGTGGTCTTCATGCGCCGGTTGGCGGCGAGGTCGGCGGGGCCGAGCGAGAGGCCCTGCATACGCGGCGACGCGGCGCAGATCTCTTCGATGTTGGCGACGCCACGAGCGGTCTCGAGGATCGCGTGCACGAGGATCGGGCGTTGCAGCTTCGCCTTCGCCTCGAGTTGGGCGAGCAGTCGGTCGACGTAGTGGATGTCCTCCGGCCCTTCCACCTTCGGCACCATGATCACGTCGATCTTGTCGCCGACCTCGGTGACGAGGGTGGTGACGTCGTCGAGGAACCACGGCGAGTCGAGGCTGTTGACGCGGGTCCACAGCTGGGTGGTACCCATGTCGACCGTGCGAGCCACGTTGACGAGGCCGGCGCGGGCGGCCTCCTTGTCGGCCATCGGGATCGCGTCCTCGAGGTTGCCGAGGAGGATGTCGACCGTCGGGATGATCTCCGGCAGCTTCGACACGAGCTTGTCGTTCTGCGGCGGGAAGAAGTGGATCACCCGGCTCGGGCGGAAGGGGATCTCGCGGACCGGCTCGGGGGCTCCGACGGCGAGCGGCTTGAAGAAGTCACGGGGGCTGCGCATCGATCTGCAAGGGTAGGAGCCGTGTCCCGATTCGATGCAATCCTGTTCGACGCGGGCGGGATCCTGGTGCTGCCCGATCCCCACGTCCTCGGCCCCCTGCTCGCCTATTACGGCGGCGACCCGTCCGTGGCCGCCCACCGTCGGGCGCACTACGCGGCGATGGCGGCGAAGAGCACGGCGGGGAGCAGCGAGGGCGTGTGGGGCGAGTACAACGGCGCCTACGTGCGCGCGGTCGGCGTCGCCGATCACGACGTGGAGACCGCGGCCGTCGTGCTCGAACACACGCGCAACGCCCATCTGTGGCGGTGGCCGATCCCGGAGAGCGTCGACGCCCTGCGTGGCCTCGCGTCAGCCGGGGTGCCGATGGGCGTCGTGTCGAACGCCAGCGGACAGATCGAGGAGGTGTTGCGCCGCAGCGAGGTGTGCCAGGTGGGCGACGGCGCCGGCGTCTCGGTGCGGGTCGTGATCGACAGTCACGTGGTGGGCGTCGCCAAGCCCGACCCGCGGATCTTCGAACCGGCGCTCGCGCATTTCCCCGACGTGGCCCCCGAGCGCATCGTCTACGTGGGTGACTCGGTGACGATGGACATCGGCGGTGCCCGGGCCGCCGGGCTCCACCCGGTGCTGCTCGACCCGTACGACGACCACCCCGACGCCGACTTCGATCGCATCGCCGCGCTCGGCGATCTGCTCGCGCTCGTCGCGTCCTGACCGTGGGAACCACCGGGGACGAACCCGAGCAGACCCGAGCGGGCGCCCACGTCAGCGAGCAGTGGGCAGCGTGGCGTGCGACGATCGATCTCGCCGAGTACGAGGCCCGCTTCACCCACGACACCGCGCACGGGGAGGCCGACTGCCTGGCGTCGCTGCACCCCCGGAGCGTGCTCGACGCCGGCTGCGGCACGGGTCGGGTTGCGATCGAACTGCACGGTCGAGGCATCGATGTGATGGGCGCCGACCTCGACGACGATCTCCTCCAGTACGCGCGCCGCAAGGCTCCCGGGGTCAGGTGGGTCCACGCCGACCTCGTGACGATGCGGCTGGGGCGGACCTTCCACGTCGTCGCGATGCCCGGCAACGTGATGCTGTTCTGTCGGCCGTCGGATCGGCCGGCGGTCGTCGCGTCATGCGCTGCGCACCTCGAGCCGGACGGGCTGCTGGTCGCCGGCTTCTCGCTGCGAGGAGTCGCCGGCGAACTCACGCTCGAGGAGTACGACGCGGCCGCAACGGCGGCCGGCCTCCGCCTCGTCCAGCGATGGGCGACGTGGGAACGAACGCCCTACGCAGGCGGCGACTACGCCGTGTCCGTCCATGCTCGACCTCGTGGATGACCATCTCGCAGCGACCTGAAACTTCCTTCGCTGACGGCGTTCGACCACGCCGTGCGGGGCGGTTCGACCACGCGACGGGAGATCCTCAAGGCAGGGTCAAGAAAACCGCACACATCGTCATCGAACCGTCAAACCCAGTGCCTGATGCGGCGAACACCCCCGTCGTAAGATCGCCGACACCCCCCCGATCGACCGCAAAGTGAGTGGCTTCGTGATCCACCACCGCACCAAGAAACTCGAAGTTCGCAACCTCCGTCGGCGGCTGGTCGTGCTCGACAGCATCGCCCTCGTCATCGCGTGGATGCCGGCTCAGGTGTGGAAGTACACCGAACGACCGCCGCTGTGGAAGTGGTTGGTGATCGAGTTCGTGCTCGTCGCGAGCGGCCTGCTCCTCCTTCGGTCCCAGGGGCTCTACCTCGCTCGTGTCGCCGCCAGCCGGACCGAGGAGATCCGACGCATCGCCCGAGCGTCGGTCGTGCTGGGAGCAGGCCAGGCGCTCTTGCTGGCCGCGATGAGCGTCGCCATCCAGACCCGTTGGTTGATCGCCGGTCCCGTCCTGCTCGTGGTGCTGTTGTTGTGGTTCCGCGGCGGGTATCGCGCCTGGTTGAGCGCGGCGCGAGCCTCTGGTCACCACCTCCGTGACGTGATCGTGATCGGGGTGAACGCTGATGCGTCCGACCTGGTCGCGATGCTGCGGGAGCATCCCGAGGCCGGATTCCGGGTGCGCGGCGTCGTCGGGGACCCCACGCTGGCCGCCGTGCACGGGCTGTCGTCGCTGCACCTGGGTTCATCCGACGAGGTCGTCGACCTGCTGCGCGACCATGACATCCGTGGCGTCATCACCGTCGTCGGCGCGCTCCCGGCTCGTGAGCTGACCCCGCTCATCCAGGTGCTCGAGGACGAAGGCATCCACATCCAGGTGTCCAATGGCCTGCACGGCATGAGTCACCGCCGCCTCCGCGCCACGCCCGTCGCCTACCAGTCGCTCTACTACCTCGAGCCGGCCGACTCGGGCAGCCCACAGTTGCTCGTGAAGCGGTGGATCGACATCGCTCTCGCCAGCTTCGTGCTCGTCCTGTCAGCGCTGCCCATGAGCTTGATCGCGATCGCGATCAAGCTCACCGACGGCGGTCCGGTGCTGTTCCGTCAGAAGCGCGTCGGTCTCAACGGCGAACTGTTCCACATGCTGAAGTTCCGCTCGATGGTCGTCGACGCGGAGGCGCGGCTGGCCGAACTCAAGGCCCACAGCGGGAACGAGCGCCATGGGCCGCTGTTCAAGCTCGAGCGCGATCCTCGAGTCACCCGCATCGGCCAGTTCATCCGTGCGACATCGCTCGACGAGCTGCCGCAGCTGCTCAACGTGCTGCGCGGCGACATGAGCATCGTTGGCCCCCGTCCGGCCCTGCCGTCCGAGGTCGCCCAGTTCGACGACCGCCTGCTCGATCGCCTGCAGATGCCTCCGGGCATCACTGGCCTGTGGCAGGTCGAGGCCCGCGACAACCCGCACTTCGGTGCGTACCGTCGGCTTGACCTGTTCTATGTCGACAATTGGTCGCTGAACCTCGATCTCGTGATCTTGGTCGCCACGATCGAACAGGTCCTGTCGAAGGCGGTACGTACCCTGTTCCGTCGGTCGAGCCCGTCCGGGACCATGGCTGCGGTCGCCACCTTCGACCCGACCGCTGGTGACGAGAACGAGACCCCGACGACTCCGGTCACGCCGGCCACCCCTGTCGCCGACGACACGGGCACGTCGGGTGCGCTGCGCTCTGCCTGACGCTGCCTGACGCGGCCGACGCCGTCGCACCAGGAGGGCGGAGGTGGCGGACTCGTCGACCGTCGTGCTCGTCTCGTCCGCAGGCCGGAAGGTCTCGTACCGTGCCCGCCATGGGGGACCAGATGACGGCCGTGCCGTCCCGGGCCGCGACATCGCTCGCCGGGACGGGATTCTGGTACCTCTGGGCGAACGCGGTCTCCCTGGCGCTGATCGTCTCGGCTGATCGATTCACCTTCGTGTGGCTCGTCGAGGTCACGCTCGGCTCGCCGACCTGGGCGAGCGGTTTGATCGTGTTCGCGCTCGGTGCGCCCGTGTGTGCCCTGGTGCTCACCGCCGGCGCCCTCGCCGACCGCCACGACCGGCGTCGAATGATGCTGATCACGCAGACCAGCGGCACGGTCGTGGTCGGTGTCGGTGCGATGCTCGTGTGGACCGGGGTCATCACGCTGGCACTGGCGGTCCTCCTCGCCGCCGCGTTCGGCACGGTCGTGGCCTTCGCGATGCCCGTGCGGTCGTCGTTGGTGCCGGCACTGGTGGGGACCGAACGGGTGATGCAGGCGGTCGTGATGATGACGATCGGGGCGAACGTCGCCATGATCGTCGGACCGCTCCTGGTCGGCAACGTGATCGAGTCGTTCGGCGTCGGCTGGGCGTTCGCCGTCCAGGCGGCGTGTTTCCTGCTCGGCCTGGCCGCCGCGACCCGGATCCACCCGCCGCCCCATCCACCGGTCGCTGTGCGGCGCCATCTGCGGGCGGAGATCGGCGAGGCGCTGCGATTCATCTGGCGCCACGACGTGCTGAGGGCCCTGTTCGTCCTGCTGTCGGTGGGCGGCGGACTGATGGGCGGGAGCGCGTTCACCCTGTTGCCGCGCATCGCACGTGACGAGTTCGGCCGAGACGCCGCCGAGGCGGCCCGGCTGTTCGCGTTGATGGGCGTCGGGATGGTGACCACGTCGCTGCTGCTGATGCGCTACCGATCCCGCATCCGTCGCCGCGGTCTGGTCTTCATGTGCTTCATGGTCATCGGGACGACCGATCAGGTCCTGCAAGGGCTCGCTCCATCCTTCCTCGCGCTGGAGGCGCTGCTCCTGTGCTGGGGGCTGACGGGCGGCATGTACATGAACCTCAACCAGGCGCTCATCCAGGAGCTCACGCCGCGCGACCGGATGGGTCGGGTCATGGCGCTGAACTCGATGGTGAGTGCCGGCCTGCTCCCGCTCGGAGGGCTCGCCGCGGCGGTGCTCGCGTCGGCGATCGGCGCGCAGCAGTCGCTGAGCATGTTCGGCGTGCTCGGACTGGGTTGCGTCCTGGTTGCCATCTGGCGGGCGAAGGGGCTGCGCTCGTTGCCGTGACGTCCGTGCGCCGCGAGACGGTCGGTCTCAGCGGAGCTGTGTGCCGGTGAGGGTGAGGTCGAAGCTGAGGTCGCTGCTGCTGGGTTGGTATTGGTGGACTTCGACGGCGAGGACGTGGGTGCCGGGGGTGATGGTGCGGGCGGCCGGGATGATGATGGTGTGGGTGGTGGTCTCGGCGGCGTCGTTGATGCTGGACAGGGCGCGGGTGGTGGCGGTGATGGTGCCGGTGGGCATGTTGGTCCGGGCGAGTTCGGTGCCGTCGAGGTGGATGACGGCGCCGTCGTCGCGGCGGATGCGCAGGATGAGGTCGGTGAGCGGTGTGGCGCCGGTGACGGTGAAGGTGTGGCGGAAGTAGGCGGTGATCGGTCGGTTGGTGGGTTGGTTGCCCGAGGAGATGATGGTGCTGACGGGATCGCCGTAGCCGAGCGGTGCGGTGCCGGTCTTCCAGGTGGTGTCGTTGTAGGTCGTGCTTCGCCACGTGGTGCCGAGGTCGGTTCCGAGGTCGTGGTATCGCCAGGTGGCGGCGGTGGCAACGGCGGTCACGGCGATGGGCCCGACCGGAGTCGTCGTGCTGGTCGTACTCGTCGTGCTCGTCGTACTGGTCGTGGTCGGCGTCGGTGCCGTGCGGAACGGCCCGCGAATCTCGTACGTGCGACCGCGACCGTCATCGCCGCGCTGCGAGCTCACGTACAACCGTCTGTGATCAGGCGAGAAGGCGACCCCGCACCACTCTGAGGCGTCGTGGCCGACGATGCGCATGAAGGGTGCAACGGTGCGGTCCGTGGTGCCCGCCGTGATGAGGCACACCTCCATGTTCCCGCCGTCCTCGCACACGAAGACATCTCCGGACGGTTCATGGACCGTGCAGTTGTCCACCGCGTTGAGCGCCGCGCCGACCGTGACCGCCGCGTCGTACAGGACGGAGATCGTCTGGGTGGCGAGATGCAGCTCCCACACCCGACGATCCCCTTTGGTGGTCAGGTACAACGTCCCGTCATCGATCCACAGGCCCTCGCCGCCGTCGAACGGCGTCGTGGTGGCCTGTCGATCCGGCGAGGTCGACGAGGTCGGGATCCACGACACCACGCCGTTGGCCACCGACGCAGCGAACAGCTGCCCGGACGTGAGGTCGCCGGGTCGCGTCGGAACGAAGCGGTACAGGCGGCCGGCGGGGTCGTCCTCGGTGAGATAGATCGTTCGCGACGTCGGATCCTCGGCTGCGGCTTCGTGGTTGAACGAGCCGAGCAATGGTCGGACGACACCTTGCCCAGGGCGCCGCGGATCGCACTCGTACACCTGGCCGACGCTGCCGTTCTCCTCGCACGACAGCCACGTGCCGGCCACGGTGGGGCCGCCGGCACAGTTGCGGTGGGTGCCGGCCAGGATGCGGTACGCGTCGGCGATCTCGCCCGTACTGTCGAACCTGAGCGCCGATGCGCCGCCGCCAGCGAGGCTCACCTCTGAGTTCGAGACGTAGACCCATCCGCCATCGGCGATGGGAAAACACGCGCCTCCATCCGGTGCGTCGTGCCACACCGCTGCGGTTCCCGCCACGGTCTGACCCGACGTGGCGAGCAACCTGCTCGTGAAGCCAGATGGGAGTTGGATTCCGTTGACGTCGGCGGTGCCGAGCGCGCCGTACGGACCCGGTCCGCTGACCGTGGTCGCGCCCGCGAGTGCCGCTCGCAAGGACCCTGCTGCGCCGACGACAACCGCTGACGTCAGGACGCCGCGAACGAACTGCCGCCGGTCGATGCCCATGCCCATTGCGCCTCCTCCCGGTCCGCCGACCGACTCGACCCGACCCTATCGGTCGTCATCGAGCGGCGAAAGGGTCTCCTCCACCAGCCAGAAGTGTCGGTGCGTCAGGCGTTGGCGTTGTCGCAGAGGCGACGGGCGATCACCTTCAGGCACAGCGTCTCGTCGGCACCTTCGAAGATGCTGAGCACCCGGGCGTCGACGTACAGGCGGCTCACCGAGTACTCCTCGGCATAGCCGAACCCACCGTGGATCTGCATCGCCTCTCGGGCCACCCACTCCGCCGCCTTGCACACGTAGGCCTTGACCATGCTGGCCTCCATGGCGCCCTCGCCCTTGGCCATCAGCCGGGCCACGGCGTAGGAGAACTGCCGGCCCGCCTGGATGAGCACGGCCATCCGGCCGAGCTTCACCTGGGTGAGTTCGTAGTCGATGATCGACGATCCGAACACGGTTCGGTTCTGGGCGTAGTCGAGTGCGGCCTCGTACGCGGCCTGCATCACCCCGACGGCGCGCGCCGCGGTCTGCAGCCGCACGTTCTCGAAGTCCTGCATCTGATAGTATACACCCTTGCCCAGCCCGGCGTCGCCGCCGATCAGGTTCTCGGCGGGGACCCACCAGTTGTCGAGCGCGATCTCGTAGCTGTGCATGCCGCGGTAGCCGATCGTGTCGATCGCCCGGCCCTCGAGCTTGCCGCCCGCGAACCCGCCGTCGGCGTCCTGGGTGAACTCGAAGCCGTGGCCGGTGCCGCGGGGCTTGGGCACGATGAACATGCTGAGGCCACGGTGGGTCTTGGACCGATCGGGATCGGTGCGAGCGAGGAGCATCAACACGTCGGCGCGACCGCCGAAGGTGCACCACGTCTTGACACCGTTGATCACCCAGCCGTCGGCGCCGCCCGGACCGGTCGCCCGCGTGGCGGTGACCTTCAACCCGGCGACGTCGCTGCCGTA
This sequence comes from Actinomycetota bacterium, assembly GCA_963169665.1. Lineage (GTDB taxonomy): Bacteria > Actinomycetota > Acidimicrobiia > Acidimicrobiales > Ilumatobacteraceae > VFMC01. The sequence continues at coordinate 16,349 of CAUJET010000159.1, forward strand.
GTCGGGCTCGGTGACGGCCACCGCAGCCATGACCTCGGCCGTCGCGAGCTTCGGCAGCCACTGCTGCTTCTGCTCCTCGGTGCCACCGTGCACGAGTGCGCGGGTGAGGATCTCCGGGCGGGTGATCAGCGAGCCGCCGATGCCGAGTGAGCCACGGCTCAGCTCTTCGGTGGCGACCACCATGCCGATGTACTCGCCGTCGCCGCCCTCGCTGTACCCGCCGTACTCGGCCGGCACGCTGAGACCGAACACGCCCATCTCGGCCAGGCCGGCGATGATCTCCTCGGGCACGTCCTCGTTGTACCGGTGGACGTGCTCGGCCCGGGGCTTGATCTCGTTGTCGGCAAACGAGCGGAAGGTGTCCTGGACCATCTCGAACTCGCTGTCGAGGTGGCGAGGGCCTGCGGTGTTCGCGAGCGACGCGATGAACGCAGGGTCGCGGTACGTGGCGAGGAACGGATGCGCCGACTTGAGCGGCGCGACCTCGAGGCCCCACAGCGCTTCCCGGCCGGCGAGCCGGGAGATGAGGTCGTGCACCATGTCGGCGGTGAAGGCACAGGTGATCTTCGCCTCGACCTCGCCCTTGCCGCCGTAGTCGAGCAGCGACCGCGCCGTCTCGACCTGCGCCGCGGCGTGGGCGAGGTCGTAGGCGAGGGTCTGGTGACGGTCGGGACCACCGTTGGCGGCGAGATGGCGGATCGCCTTGCCCACGACCCCCTGGGCGAGTTCGATGACGTCGGCAGCGGCGTGGAGATCAGGTGCAGTCACGGGTCGAACTGTAGTGATCGCCCCTGCGGAGGGCCTCCTCCGCCTGGAAGCCGTTGCAACAGTCACACGGGGCTGTGCCAGGCTGGTCGGATGTCGATGTCCGGGACCTCTGCTCGTCCGTCGCGCTTGTGCGTCTACTGCGGCTCCAACGCGGGGGCGGCCCCGGCCTTCCGTGACGCCGCCCAGGCACTCGGTGAGGCGATGGCCCGCCGGGGCATCACGCTGGTGTACGGCGGCGGACACGTGGGTCTGATGGGCGTCGTCGCCGACGCCGCCCTGGCGGCGGGCGGCGAGGTGATCGGTGTGATCACCGACCAGCTCGTGTCGGCGGAGGTGGCGCACCGCGGGCTGTCGGCGCTCGAGGTGGTGCCCGACATGCACCAGCGCAAGGCCCGCTTCGAACAGCTGAGCGACGGATTCATCGCCCTGCCCGGTGGTTTCGGCACCGTGGAGGAGGTCTTCGAGCTCCTCACCTGGAACCAACTGGGTCTGGTGCGCAAGCCCGTGGTGCTGCTCGACGTCGAGCGCTACTGGAGTTCGCTGTTCGACTGGATGGACCAGGCGGTCGATGCCGGCTTCGTGCGGCGGTCGCACCGGATGCTCGCGCAGCGCGCCCACACCATCGACGAAGCGCTGGCGCTGGCACTCGCACCCGCACCGGAGACCCCCAACAAGTGGATCGACCGTGACACGGGTCAGGTGCCGATCACCCAAGGCCCGGCCACACCGCGCTGACGAACCGCGCTGGCGAGCCGCGCTGACAGCGAGTGTGTCGGCGGATCAGTCGTCGTCGTCGCTGCGGTCGCCGCCGTGGTCGTCGAAGCTGGCGTCATCTTGACCGCCACCGCCACCGCCACCGCCATCGCCGTCGTCATCGCCATCGTCGTCATCGCCATCGCCATCGTCGTCGTCGTCGCGACGCCCGACCGTGCCGGTCGACGGGGTCGTCGCCGTGGTGGTGGCCGGTCCGGTCGCTCCGACGCCGGGCGACTCGGCCTGACCTGAGGCCGTCGTGGCGAGCGGGGCGATGGGCGACGGGTCGAGCGGGGCGTCGCCGCCCGGCACGGCAGCATCGGCCGCTGGTGTCGCCGTCGGTTCGGACCCCGATGTGGGGGCGATCGAGCCAGGCGTGAGCGTGGCGCCGGTCGGCGCGGCGGAATCGTCCGTGGCCGCTGGATCGGTCGCCCCAGGAGCGCCGGCGGTGTCGTCCACGGCGATCGTGCTCGTGACCGCGGCCGGCACCGGGGTGCGGAAGTCGTCGCCGGTGTCGAGCACCTGTGCGTTGACGATCGCTGCCACCGAGCTCGCCGCGAGCACGCCCGCGATCGACAGGAGGGTCGCGGTCCGGGTCTTCACGCCTCATACGTTAGGGAGCCGTCGTCCGTCGACGGTTCCGCGAACGTCCAAGAAACGTCCAAGACTGGGGCGAGAGATGCCAGCGACCGGCGAGGCAGCGCCGTCGACGGGCAGAATGCTGCCGTGAAGATCCTGCTCGTCGAGGACGACAACTCGATCGCTGTGTCGCTCGTCGACGGGCTGACCGACGCAGGGTACGAGGTGGTGCGCGCCGCCACCGGTGCTGCTGCGATCGAGCTCGAGGCGGCGACGACCCCTGACGTGGTGCTGCTCGACCTGGGGCTCCCCGACATGGACGGGCGCGACGTGTGCCGCGTGCTCCGCGGACGGAGCAGGGTGCCGATCATCATGCTGACCGCCCGGTCCGACGAGTTCGACCGCGTGCTCGGCCTCGAGCTGGGTGCGGACGACTACGTCACCAAGCCGTTCAGCTTCCGCGAGCTGGTGGCCCGCATCCGTGCGCTGGCTCGTCGGGTCGAGCTCGACGGTCTCGCCGACGCGGCCGGCGCCGTCGACGGCGCCGGCACGGCCGACGGCTCGGCGGTTCCTGCGGGCCAGCAGATCGGACCGCTCGAGATCGACCGGCGCACCCGACGGGTGTTCGTGTCCGGCGAGGAGGTGCAGTTGACGGCGAAGGAGTTCGACCTGCTCGCCCATCTGGCCCGCGATCCGGGGGCGGTGTCGACCCGCACCGAGATCCTCGAGAACGTGTGGGACGCCCACTGGTACGGGCCCACGAAGACCGTCGACGCCCACGTCGCCGCGCTGCGCAAGAAGCTCGGTGATCACCGGTGGATCGAGGCGGTTCGCGGTGTCGGCTTCCGGCTCGAGGTCCCCGCATGACCGTCGCGCCATGAGGTGGCGGCTGGTGGCGGTGTTGGTCGGGATCACCGTCGCAGTGCTGCTCGCCCACGACCTCCCGCTCGCGGGCCACCTCCGGCGCGTCGAGCGCGAACGGATCGTCACCGGCCTCGAACGCGATGCCTTCGTGATCGCGGGCAGGTCGGAGGAAGCGCTCGAACTGGGCACCGCGCGCGGCAACGCTGCGCTGCAGGCGCTGGTCGACGAGTACCGCACCTCCACGGGTGCTCGGGTGATCGTCACCGATCATCTCGGCATCGCAATGGTGATCTCCGACGAGGAGGCCGCCGCCGGGGCCGACTACTCCACGCGGCCCGAGATCGCTGCAGCGACGACGGGCGCTCCGCAGTGGGGTCGGCGTCCGTCGCGCACCCTCGGCACCGAGCTGCTCTTCGTTGCGGTCCCCGTGCTGTCGGGCAACGATGTCGAGGGTGTGGTCCGGCTCACGTACCCGGCGTCGGTCGTGGACGAGCGAGTCGAGCGTCGTGTGCGCGGCCTCCTCGTGGTCGCGGTCATCTCGGTCCTGATGGCGCTCGTCGCGGCGTGGGCGCTGGCCAACACCGTCACCCGTCCGCTACGGCGGCTCCGACTCGCGACCGAGCGGCTCGCGACCGGCGAGGACGGGGTCCGGGCCCCCGACGACGAGGGGCCGCCGGAGGTGCGCTCGCTCGCCCGGTCGTTCAACACGATGTCGGCGCGTCTGTCGTCGTTGTTGGCAGCTCAGCGCTCGTTTGCCGGTGATGCCTCGCACCAACTCCGCACGCCCCTCACCGCGCTCCGGGTGCGGCTCGAGCAGGCGGCCGATGCCGTCGACGACCAACCCGAGGAGGCGAAGCTGCGGATCGAGGCGGCGAGCGCCGAGACCGAGCGGCTCCAGCACCTCGTCGACCAGCTGCTCATGCTCGCCCGTACCGAGGGCCGCACCGTCGAGACGGTGATGGTCGATCTGGCCCAGGTCGCGCGAGAGCGGGTCGAGATGTGGCAGCCGTTGGCCGAGGAGAGCGAGGTACGGGTGACGTGCTCGTCGATCCCCGCCGCGGTGGTGCTCGCTGCGCCTGAAGCGGTGGAGCAGGTGATCGACAACTTCCTCGACAACGCCCTCCGGGTCGCGCCGGCGGGATCGGCGTTGGAAGTGGTGGTGCACCGCGCCGGCGACGGCGTCGCGGTGCGGGTGCTCGATCGCGGGACGGGGATGACCGACGAGCAGCGCGCCCACGCGTTCGACCGCTTCTGGCGTGCCCCGGATGCGCAGAGCGGCGGATCCGGGCTCGGACTGGCGATCGTCCAGCGGCTGGTCGAGGCCTCGGGAGGTTCGGTCGAGCTCACGGCGCGAGACGGTGGTGGCACGATCGCCTCGGCGGTGTTCCGGTCGCCCGAGTCTCGGCCCGACCACCACCACCCCTCGCCGACGAACTAGACGCCCGGTGCTGCTGCGTCCGCCACCGTGCGGGTGCACCACTGGATCAGATCCGCGGCGAGCCGCATCCGACCTGTGTCGACGGCCGTGAGGGTCGACGTGCCGGCACGCACCGCCAGCGCGTCGTGCAGCACGCCGGCGAAGCGGGCGGGCGCGACCTCGAGGCCGTACTCGCCCGCGCCGCGCTTGGAGACGACGCCACCACGGAACGCCGTGTGGTGCAGACGGAGTGCGCCGAGCGCGCACCACTCGAAGCTGTCCGGCTCGAAGGCCCGGGTTGGGTCCGCGTCGCACGCCCGGCGGACCTGCTCTGACAACGGCGACCAGTACGACGCCAGGTTGTCGACCACGAAGCGCACCCGGGCGTCGACGTCGACGTAGGTGCCGAGCCGATCGACCGACGGGCCACGTACGGTGACCCCGTGGGCGGCGAGCACGTACCACGTGACCGGGTTGAGCTCGAAGCAATCACCGTCGTGGTGCAGCCGGCCCTCGAGGCTCCATGGCCGGTGCAACGACATCGGCGGGGTGATGAGGTCGCCCCACGCCACGTACGGCCCGTCGACGAACGGGCGAGGCTGGTGCTCGGCGAGCAGGGCATGAGCGGTCACGAGCGTGGCCGCGTCCTCATCCGTGGCTGGTTCGGCCGTCACCGCGACGATGTCGATGTCGCTGTGACCGAGGCGCCAGTCGTCGAGGGCGAACGACCCGACGACGTAGAGGCCCTCCACGAGACCCGGCGCACACGAGTCGACGACCTCGAGGTAGGTGCCGAGCGCGGTCGCCACGTCGATGTGTCGTTCGGCGGGATGCTCCACACACCCAGTCTGGCGCGCGTCCCTCGCGGTGTACGTTCACGAACATGTCCCCGGAGCCGTCCTCACCAGCGCATCCCGTGCCCGCCGCCGTGGTGGACATCGCCGACGAACTCCTCGCCGACGGTGCCTCGCACGGGCTCACGCTCGCCCTCGTCGTGCAGCGACACGGCGAGGTCGTGTACGAGCGCTACGGGCACCAGCCCGACACGCTGTTCGGGCCCGGTGGCCCGGTGACCCCCGAGTCCACGCTGATCTCGTGGAGCATGGCGAAGAGCATCACGCAGGCGGCGGTCGGCATCGCGATCGGCGACGGGCTCCTCTCGCTCGACGCGCCGGCGCCCGTGCCGGCGTGGCGCGGCACCGAGAAGGAGTCGGTCACGCTGCTCGACCTGCTCGAGATGCGATCGGGGCTCGAGTTCGTCGAGGACTACGTCGACGACAGCGTCAGCCACTGCCTCGAGATGCTCTACGGCGACGGCAAGGACGACATGGCCGCGTACGCGGCGGGCCTGCCGTTGCTCCACGCGCCCGGCACGGTGTGGAACTACTCGAGCGGCACGACGAACATCGTGTCTCGGATCCTCACCGACGCCGTCGGCGGGACGCAGGAGGCCATGGCATCGTTCCTGCGCGACCGCTTGTTCCACCCCACCGGCATGACGAGCGCGATCCCGAAGTTCGATGCCGCAGGCACCTTCGTCGGTTCCTCGTACGTCTATGCGACCGCACGCGACTTCGCCCGCTTCGGCCAGCTCTACCTCGACGACGGCATGGTCGGCGACGAGCGGATCCTGCCGGAGGGATGGCGCGACGTCGCCCGGACCCAGATCGCGTTCGACGACGACGGTGGGTTCGGGTACGGACGGCAGTGGTGGCTGTGGCCCGAGTTCCCGGGCGCATTGGCGTGCCACGGGTACGAGGGCCAATACACCCTCGTGGTGCCCGACCGCGACGTCGTCGTCGTGCATCTCGGCAAGGTGCCCGCCGATGATCGATCGATCGTGCGGGCAGCGTTGGATCGCCTCGTGCGGGCGTTCGACAACTGACGTCAGCGAAGGGCGGCGCACCGGTCGCGACGGCCGGTGGCGGAGTCGGTGGTCGGCACGGCAGCGCTCGATCGGCTAACAAAGAGGGGTGCACGAACCGTTCGATGTGACCGCGACAGGCGAACTGCCGCGCGTCAGCCTCGACGACACGGGCGGTCCGCCGCGTCCGGGCCGCTTCCGACGGTTCCGCTTCCCACTGAAGGTGCTGGCGTTCGTGGGCATCGCCTACTTCGCCGTCGTCACCGTGGTGCCCGAGGTCCGCAAGGCCGCCGGCGAGTTCGACGACCTCAACCCGGCGTTCATCATCGTCGGGTTCGGGCTCGAGATCGCTGCGCTGTACTCGTACTCGTTGCTCACCAAGGCGGCGCTCGGCGATGCCGGGCACCTCGTGAGCTCGTGGCGACTGTTCCGCATCCAGATGAGCACGAAGGCGCTGTCGAGCATCGTGCCCGGCGGCAGTGCCGCAGGATCGGCGCTCGGCTACCGGCTGATGACCCTGTCCGGGGTCCCTGGCCCGGACGCGGGGTTCGCGCTCGCGACGTCCGGGCTCGGTTCGGCCGTCGTGCTGAACGTGCTGTTCTGGATCTCGCTGATCGTGTCGATCCCGATCCGAGGGGTGAACGGTGGCTACGCGTCCGCGGCGATCGCCGGCGTCCTCATCATGGCGTTCATCGGTGCGCTCGTGTTCGGGCTGCTCGAAGGCCAGGGTCGTGCCGAGCGGGTCTTCCGCTGGATCGCCCGACGGTTGCGGCTCGACGAGAACCGTGCTGCCGCCGGGGTGAAGCACATCGCGACCCGTCTCGAGGAGTTGGCGTCCGATCGGCAGCTGCTCGGCCGCACGATCGGGTGGGCGGCCGCGAACTGGCTGCTCGACGCCGCGGCGCTGTGGGTGTTCCTGTACGCGTTCGGTCTGCGGACCGACCTCGACGCGTTGCTGGTGGCGTTCGGGCTGGCGAACGTGCTCGCCGTGGTGCCCATCATGCCCGGCGGGCTCGGCGTGATCGACGTGGCGTTGTCGTCGGCCCTCATCGGTTTCGGCGCGCCGGCCGACGCCGCCCTGCTCGGCGTCGCGGCGTGGCGGCTCGCGCAGCTCTTCTTCCCGATCGTGCTCGGCGGCGTGCTGTACGCCACCTTGCGTGTCGGGCCGTGGAGCATTCACCGCCGCGAGCGCCTCCAGCGACTGCGCGACATCGCCGCTGAACAGGCGAGCAACCCCGAGAGCGCACTCGACTTCGCCGCCCGCTTCGGCAGCCGACCGCGCCACCCCGGCGATCCGAGCACCGGTTCGATGGTCCGTCCGTCGCAGCAGCGTCCGCGTGAGCAGGCGGAGCGCCGGGATCAGCGCCTCGAGGACGACTGGCTGGAAAAGGACCGTCCGAAGTCCGACCGCTAACGTCGACGGTCATGACCGTTCACGAGCGCCCTTTCGGCCGGTACCTCGAAGACTTCGTCCCCGGCGACGTCTACCGCCACTGGCCGGGCAAGACCATCACCGAGTACGACGATCATCTGTTCTGCATGATCACGATGAACCACCACCCGCTGCACACCAACGATTGGTTCGCCAGCGAGAGCGTGCAGGGTCGCAACGTGGTGGTCGGCAATCTCGTGTACTCGTTGGTGCTCGGGATGAGCGTGCCCGACGTGAGCGGTGCGGCCATCGCCAACCTCGAGGTCGAGACACTGCAGCACAAGTTCCCGACGTTCCACGGCGACACGATCCACGCCGAGACCCGGGTGCTCGAGGTGACCGAGTCCAAGAGCAAGCACGACCGCGGCACGGTTCTGGTCGAGAGCAAGGGCTTCAACCAGGACGGCAAGGAGGTCTGCTACTTCCGGCGCCGGGTGATGGTGTGGAAGCGCGAGTTCGCCCCCGACCGCAAGCGCCCGTACGACGGCGTCGAGGTCTGGGACTGACCCAGCCGGCGGCCGACGGTCCGGCCGTCGACCCAGCCGGTGTCGACCCGGCGTTCGCCGAGTCGGTGCTCGCCTGGGGTGAGCCACGGCTGCGCGACCTTCCCTGGCGGCGCACTCGCGACCCGTGGGCGATCCTCGTCAGCGAGGTGATGCTGCAGCAGACGCAGGTACCGCGGGTGATCCCCAAGTACCTCGCGTTCCTCGACGCGTTCCCGACCCCGCAGGCGTGTGCCGTGTCCTCGCTCGGCGACGTGCTCCGCCTCTGGCAGGGCCTTGGCTACCCGCGGCGGGCGCGCAATCTGCACGCCGCGGCGACCGCTGTCGACGAACGGGGTGGGTTCCCGGACACCCTCGTCGACCTGCTCTTGTTGCCGGGTGTCGGCCCGTACACGGCCCGGGCGGTCCTCGCGTTCGCGTACGAGATCGATGCCGCAGTCGTCGACACCAACATCGCCCGCATCTATGCGCGCGTCGCGGGGCGATCGCTGCGGGCTCGCGAGGTGCAGGCGATCGCCGACCGGCACGCACCCTCGGGCGAGTCGTGGGCGTGGAACCAGTCGATCATGGAACTGGGCGCGATCGTCTGCCGACCGACGCCGGCGTGCGACGCATGTCCCGTCCGCGCGTGGTGCGCCTGGCAGGGGAGCGACGCGGTCGACCCCGCGGTCGGCTCGGCAGGGGTGAGCGTCGCGCAGGCTCGCTTCGACGGCAGCGATCGTCAGGCCCGCGGCGCGTTGCTGCGCGCTGCCGGCGTCGGCGAGGTGCGCTCGACGGAACTGGCGTCGGTCATGGTCCGCGACGCGGCGCACGCACGGCGATTGGCAGACGCGCTCGTGGCCGAAGGGCTGCTCGTCCGCGTCGACACGGGGTACCGACTGCCCTGACCGTGTCCCGCACACGGAGCACGCTCCGCGACACGCGGGATCGGATCAGCCGAGGATCTGCTGCAGGATCTCGTCGAAGGCCGCATCCGCGTAGGCGCGCATCTCGTCGTCGGTGCGGTCCTGGATGGGATGCGGCGTGAACACGCGCGCGACCGACGGGAACCCGAGCGATGCGCTCTGGGCGATGGCCGCCGTCACGAACTCGGACGACGCGACGAACACACCCGGGACGCCACGGCCCTCCAGATCCACGATGTCGTGCACACTGCACGACGTGCAACTGCCTCAATCGGCGAGCGCCTCGATCACCAGGGTGCAGTGGGTGGCGATCTCGTGGCGCAGATCGACCGGCGCAGGCTTGGTGAAGGTCGGCTTCTTGTAGCGCTTCACCCTGGCGCCAGCGTCGACGAGGCGCTGTTCGAGCCGGTCGAGGAACACGTCGCCGCGAGGTTTGGAGATGTCGAGCAGTCCGATCACCTGGTCGTCGAGTGACGATGGCCGGGCCAGGCGGGTGCGCTCGGTGACGCGGCGTTCGCTGGTGGGATCGAGGAGCAGCTTGCTCATGGCGCGACCCTAGTTCCCGACCAGGCGGGTGACGGGCTTGGAGCCGATGTCGCCGTTGGCCCAGCCGCCGATCATCGCCGAGAACAGTCCGGCACCGCCGCCGGCGTGGACGATGAGGATGCCCCCCTGGCGGAACTTCGGCAGGGTGGCGTCGCGGAGGTGCTCCGGCACGCCCTCGGCGATGCCGTGCGCCCCGCGGACGATGTCGGCACCGGCGAGCTGGAGGCGGGTGTGGAGCTCGTCGAGCAACCGTTGGCGATCCCATCCCGCTTCGGCGAACACCCGTGCGTGCTCGGGGCCGACGACCAGCACGACGTCGAAACCGAGGACGAGCTTCGGGTTGTGCAGCGTGCGGAGGCACGCAGCGAACGAGTTCGCCAGGCTCTCCGGATCGCGGGCGAGTTGGTCGACGATGCAGCGAGGTCCTTCGCCGGCGAACACGGTGACCGCGTTCGCCCCAGCCGGTGCACCGAGGCTCGTCGCGAGCGGCGTGAACGGCGAACCGTCCTCCAGCTCGGCGAAGCAGAAGCTGATCTTGCCGGGGTTGCCGTGGGTGGCCCGGTCGACCTCGCCCGGTCGGCCGCCGCCGACGTTGCGCACCACGAGCTGGACGGCGCGGCCGATGGTGAGGTTCGCACGGTTGCCCTGACCAAGGGCGTTGCCGGCAGCGTTCATCCCGATCGCCTTGGTGCCGGGGCCGTTGCACACGATCACGGGACCGACCGGCATCGTCGTCGCGAGCACGCCGTGGATGTTGAACTCGTCGGTGCAGATCGCCTCCAGCGCGGCGATCACCCACGGCAGGTATTCGGGCTTGCAGCCCGCCATCACGGCGTTGATCGCGATCTTCTCGACCGTCACCTCCACCAGGTCGGGCGGCACGATGGTGACAACCTCGTCGGGTGCACGCGTGGTGCCGGTGAGCATCCGCAGCACCCGCTCCTCGGTGGGCGGCACGACGGGCAGACCGTCGGTGAACCCTCGGTCGAACATCGACTCCATCTCGTCGTCGAGGTCGGCCAATTCGATGCGCCGGGCCTTCAGCACGTGGCCGTCGAACCGGGCGCGCAATGCGTCGACCAGATCGGGGTCGACACTTTTCGAGCCGCAACCCGGGCGCATCACCGGCAGGTCGTCGCCGAGATGTTCGATGCCGGTGATCCGCTGCCACTCGGCGCGCGACCAGCCGACGGTGCGATCGATCTCGATCCCGTTCATCACCTTGATCACGGTGGGCACGGTCTCGATGTCGTGGTGCCAGCTCACCGACAGGTCGGCGTCGTGGATCGGTGAGACCGAGTGCGGGAACGTCGGGTCGTCCTGGGTGTACACGGTGCACTCGAACTGCGCGAGGAGGGGTGCCACCATCCGACAGGTCTCGCACTCCTCCTTCACGATCACGACGAGGCCGTCGGGCAGCACGGGAGTGCTGGGGGTGACCGGCGTGGTGGACGAGGTGCTCATCCGAGGAACTCGATGACGCGGGCGTTCACGACCTCGGGCCGCTCGAGCTGCAGGAAGTGACCGGCACCCTCGACGATCTCGATCGTGACGTTGGGGGTGACCATCGCCCGAGCGCTCTCGGCGACCTCGGCACCGATGCATCCGTCGTCGGCGCCGTGCAGGTACAGCATCGGCTGTGTCGGGACCTCCTGGGCTGCCGCCTGGAGCGCGTCGAGCGCCGGGTCCTTGTAGCCGTCGCCCAGCGTGGCGCGGTAGTAGCCGAGGGCCGCGGTCAGGTGCGCCGGATCGCGCAGACAGTCCTTCACGTGGGCGGCGTCGACGGCACCGTCGTGACCGGGCGACCAGTCCTGCCAGATGCGGTCGATGAAGGCGAGATCGTTGGCCGGCACCACCATGTCGGCCAGCGGGTGCTGGAAGAAGAACATGTACCAACTGCGCTTGAGCTGATCCAGGTTGGTGAGGAAGGCGAGCGAGAGCGCCGCGCCGGGCGGCACGGCCATGCTGACGACCGTGCGCCACCGGTCGGGCGCGTGCACCGCTGCGCCGTGCGTCGCGGGTGCACCCCAGTCGTGGCCGATGATCACGCCGGGTTCGTCGTTGCCGAGCAACTCGTGGAAGCCGATGGCGTCGAGCGCGAGCGCCCCGGTCTGGTAGCGGCCGTCCGCGGGTACGGCCGTCGGCGCATAGCCACGCTGGAACGGCGCGACGGCCCGGTAGCCGGCAGCGGCGAGCTCGGGCAAGAGGTGCCGCCACGAGTGGGCGCTGTCGGGGAAGCCGTGCAGACAGAGGGCGAGCGGGCCCTCGTCGCCACAGGCGAGGTAGGTGAAGTCCACGCCGTTGACGGTGGCCTGGCGGGTCTCGATCGATGACGACATGAGCGAACCGTAGCGAGCACCGACCCGTACCCTGCGACGCACGTCACCACCCCGGCGTGTGCTCCGTTGTTGAGTGACGGGTACCCCTGGTCCTATCGTGAGGCGCATCGGGGGTCAACGAGGGGTTGAGGTCACGTTCCACGGCGTTCGGGGTTCCACCCCGTGCCATGGCGATGACATCGCACGGTACGGCGGCAACACGTCGTGCGTCTCGGTGGCGATCCCCGACGCAGACCCCATCGTGTTCGACCTCGGCACCGGTCTCCGGTACTTCGGGGCCACACAACCGCAGGACGGCAGCTTCCGCGGGGCCTGCCTGCTGACGCACCTGCACTGGGACCACACTCAGGGCCTGCCGTTCTTCACCCCGATGCTGAAGCCGGGTGCGCAGTTCGACGTGTACGCACCCGTGCAGGAGGACGGCCGCTCGGTGGCCGAGGTGTTCGAGGCGACGATCCACCCGCCGCTGTTCCCGATCAGCGTCTCGCAGTTCCCCGGTGACTTCCGCTTCCACGACGTCGCCGACGAGGAGTTCGACCTCGGCCCGGTGCACGTCACGGCGAGGCTCGTACCGCACGTCGGCAACACGCTCGGGTACCGCATCGAGTGGAACGGCATCAGTGTCGCCTACCTCAGCGACCACCAGCAGCCGTACGACGGATCGATGCGCGCCAGCGATGGTGCGCTCGAACTCGCACGCGGCGTCGACCTGCTCATCCACGACTCGCAGTACACGCAGGACGAGTTCGAGATGAAGTTCAACTGGGGCCACTGCACGGTCGACTACGCGGTCTGGTTCGCGCGTGAGGCCGGCGCCAAGCGGTTGGCGCTGTTCCACCACGACCCGACGCGCCACGACGATGCGATCGACGCGATTCGCGACTGCGCGACGACGGCGGGCTCGCTCGTCGGCGTCGAGGTCATCGCAGCCCGCGAGGGCCTGATCGTCCGTCTCGACTGACCTCGTCGAGGATCGTCGAGGATCGTCGAGCGATGGACGTGCTGGGATTCCTCGCCGAGGTCTCGCTCGGCATCGTGTTCGTGGTGGCGGGGGCGAGCAAGGTCGCGCGGGGCCGCGAGTGGCCGGTGCAGGCGGCCGATCTCGGGGCTCCTCGTCCTGTGGCGCTCGCCGTGCCGTGGTGGGAGATCGTCGTGGGCGCGCTGCTCGTCGCCGGGTTGGGCTCGCCGTGGGCGGCGCTCGCCGCGCTCGTGACCCTGATCGGTTTCACCCTCGCGATCGTCGTCCAGCTCCGCCGGGGTCGTCACCCGCAGTGTGCGTGCTTCGGGGCCTGGAGCACGGCACCGCTCGGCGTGCGCCATGTCGTGCGCAACGTCGGGTTCGTCGCGCTCGCGGTCCTCGCCGCCCTGTTCGGGTGACGGGCGGCCGACGGACGTCGGCCTGCCGGGCGTCAGGCCGTGACGGCGAGGGCGAACGTGATCACGATCGCCTCGTCGCGCCACCGTTCGTAGCGGCCGCTCGGGCCACCGTGGCCGGCACCCATCTCGGTGCGGAGCAGCTGTGGTGCCGAGTCGGTGCGGAGCGCGCGCAGCTTGGCGCACCACTTCGCGGGCTCGTGATAACTCACCCGCGGGTCGTTGAGGCCGGCGGTGATGAGCAGTGCCGGGTAGTCGCGGGCGACGGCGTTGTCGTACGGGGAGTAGCCGAGCATGTAGGACGCGAACGGCTCGGTGCGCGGGTCGCCCCACTCTTCCCACTCGGTGATCGTGAGCGGCAGCGACGGGTCGCTCATCGTGGTGACGACGTCGACGAAGGGGACTTCGGCGACCACGGCGTTGAACAGGTCGGGTCGCAGCGTCATGCAGGCACCGACCAGGAGGCCCCCGGCGCTGCCGCCGCGCAGGGTGATGCGGTCGGGGTGGGCCCACCCGAGATCGCGGACGTGTTCGACACAGGCGATGGTGTCGGTGAAGGTGTTGCGCTTCGCGAGCAGCTTGCCGTCGGTGTACCAGCGGCGGCCGAGTTCACCGCCGCCTCGTGGGTGCACGAGGGCCCAGGTCCACCCGCGGTCGAGCATCGAGATGCGCCCCACGCTGAACCACGGCGGCATCGAGGCCTCGTAGCTGCCGTAGCCGTACACGAGACAGGGCGCGGTGCCGTCGGGCGTGGTGCCGCGGCGGCGGACGATGTCGACCGGCACGAGCGTGCCGTCCGGCGCCGTCGCCCACTCGCGGCTCGCCTCGTAGCGGGTGAGGTCGACATTCGGGGTGGGGGTCTGCTTCAGCAGGGTGCGCTCGCCCGTGGTGAGGTCGAGCTCGTACACCGATGCGGGCGTCGTGAAGGACTGGTAGCCGTACCGCAGCGTCGTCGCGTGCCACTCGGGGTTGGCGTCGAGTTCGAGCTCGTGGGGCTCGGAGCCGAGGTCGAGCGCCTCGACCGAGCCGTCGCGGCGCAGGATGCGCACCCGCTGCTGTGCCTGCGACCATTCGTGCACCACGAGGTGATCGGCGAACGGCTCGACGCCGACGATCCGCTGGCCCGGCACGTGGGGGAGCAACTCGGTCCAGTCGGCCGGCGCGTCCTCGGGTGCGGTCATCACGCGGAAGTCCTCCGCGTCGAGGTTGGTGAGGACGACGAACCCGTCGCCCCAGTGATCGAGGGAGTACTCGAGTCCCTCGGTGCGGGGCCGCACGCTCACGGGTTCGGCCGTGGGCTGGTCGGCCCGCAGCAGCCATGCCTCCGACGTCGTCTTGCTCGCCGCCTCGAGCATGATCCAACGCTCGCTGCGGCTGAGGTCGATGCCGAGGTAGAAGCGCTCGTCGGGTTCGTGGAGGACGAGCACGTCCTCGGACTGCTCGGTGCCGAGCGCATGGCGCCACACCTGGAACGGCCGCATCTGGTCGTCGGGCATCATGTAGAAGAAGTGCGCGCCGTCGCTCGACCAGGCCGATCCACCCCAGGCAGAGGTGCCCTCCAGCACGTCGGGCAGGTCGGCGCCGGTCGCGAGGTCGCGAAAGCGGAGCGTGAACAGCTCGCTGCCGTCGACGTCGCTGCTCCACGCCGCGACCGAGTGGTCGGCGGACATCTCGAGCAGCCCGAGCGAGAAGAAGTCGTGCCCGGCGGCTTCGACGTTCTCGTCGAGCAGCACCTGGGACTCGGCGGTCTCGCGGCTCGCTCCACGGCAGTGGATGGCGTAGTCGAGGCCCTCGACGGTGCGGGCCGTGTACCACCAGTCGCCCTTGTGGACGGGGACGGCGGTGTCGGTCTCCTGCACCCGCGACTTGATCTCCTCGAACACGGTCTCCACGAGCGCCTCGTGCGGTGCGAGCCACTGCTCGGCGTAGTCGTTCTCGGCGGCGAGATAGGCGACGGTGTCGGGATCGTCCCGGTCGCGCAGCCACGCCCATGGGTCGTCGACGTCACCGGTGATGCGCTGCCACGTGTGGGGCACCTGCTTCGCGATCGGCGGCGCGGACGCGGCGATCGGCGATGCGGGAGCAGTGATGGGGTCGGAGGGGGTCGGCACGGCGTCGGGCACGCCCCGAGGCTAACGAGGCGGGCGCCGCCGTGCGCCCCGACCGGCCTACCCGTGCGGTTGTCGCGGGCCGGTTGTCGCCGGTTGTCGCTGGTTGTCGCTGGTTGTCGCTGGTTGTGGTGCCACGCGATGTGCCGCTTGTCGCCCCGGGCGACGTCGCGGCCGGGTTTGGGTACTGTCCCCGCCGATGCGCGTGTGGATCGATCAGGACCTGTGCACCGGCGACGGGCTGTGCCTCGACCACGCTCCCGACGTGTTCGTGCAGCTCGAGGACGGCATCGCCTATGTGGCCGAGGAGGGCTCGCCGTTGAACGACCCCGGTGGGTCGGGCAGCCTGGCCTGGGTGCCGGCGCGCGCCGAGCAGTCGGTGATCGACGCTGCGCTCGCGTGCCCGGGGGAGTGCATCTTCATCGAGATGGGGCGGACCGGCGAGGTCGACGCGGCGTAGGCGTTCACCCCGAACGCTGGCCTCGACAGCCCGGCGCGGTAGCCTGAGCGTGATGAAACGGACCAGCGTGGCGCACCTGAACTGCTCGGTCGCCCAGACCCTCGACGTCGTGGGCGAGTGGTGGACGTTGCTCGTCATCCGCAACCTCATGTTCGGTCAGCGCCGGTTCGAGGCGATCCAGAGCGATCTCGGGATCGCCCGCAACATCCTCAGCGATCGGCTGGGCACGCTCGTCGAGCACGGCATCGTCGACCGGGTGAAGTACCAGGACCACCCCGAGCGGTTCGAGTACCGCCTCACCGACAAAGGCCGCGACCTGTTCCCGATCGTCGCTGCGCTGATGGCCTGGGGCGACAAGTGGGCGGCACCCCTCGGCAAGCCGATCGACCTGGTGCACACGTGCGGACACGTGGCCACACCGACCGTCGTGTGCGACCACTGTGGCGAGGCGCTCGACCTGCGGTCGGTGAAGGCCACCGGTGGTCCCGGTTGGTCGCACTCCGGCCGGGACATGCCCGCCCGCTGACGCGCTCGCCGACCCACTCGGTCCGTTGCGTCACGCAACGGAGTGGTCTACCATCGTGCCATGACCGACGAGACGAGCCAGCACCGCCCCGATTCCCCGGTGTCCCCGGTCGCGGCGACCGCCGAGTGGCACCCCACCGCCTGCATCCTCTGCGAGTGCAACTGCGGCATCGAGGTCCGCCTCGGTGGCGACACCGGCACCCGGTTCGAGCGCATCCGCGGCGACAAGGCCCACCCCGCGTCGCAGGGGTACACGTGCGAGAAGGCGCTGCGCCTCGACCACTACCAGCACCAGCCGCGGCTCACGTCGCCGCTGCGTCGTCGCCCCGACGGCACGTTCGAGGAGATCGACTGGGACACTGCGATCAGCGAGGTCGCCGAACGCTTCCGCGAGGTCCGCGACACCCACGGCGGCGAGTCGATCTTCTACTACGGCGGTGGTGGCCAGGGGAACCATCTGGGCGGCGGCTACAGCGGCGCCACGCTGCGCGCCCTCGGCGGTCGGTACAAGGCGAACGCGCTGTCGCAGGAGAAGACCGGCGAGTTCTGGGTGAACGGCAAGATGTTCGGTGGCGGCGTGCGTGCCGACTTCGAACACACCGAGGTGGCGGTGTTCGTGGGCAAGAACCCGTGGCAGAGCCACGGCATGCCCCGTGCGCGCACCCTGCTGAAGGAGATCGCCAACGACCCGGCGCGGGCGATGATCGTGATCGACCCCAAGCGCAGCGAGACCGCCGAGCTGGCCGAGTTCCACCTCGCCGTGACGCCGGGCACCGACGCGTTCTGCCTCGCCGCGATGGTGGCGGTCCTCGTGCAGGAAGGCCTCGTGAAGCGCTCGTGGGTCGACGAGCACACGGCCGGCTTCGAACAGATCGCCGAGGCGTTCTCGGCGATCGACGTCGACGCCTACGCGGCGCGCTGCGGCGTGGACGCCGAACTGCTCCGCAGCGCCGCCCGCCGGATCGCGAGCGCGGCGAGCGTGGCCGTGTTCGAGGACCTGGGCATCCAGATGAACCGGCACAGCACGATGAACAGCTGGCTCGAGAAGCTGCTGTGGACCCTCACCGGCAACTTCGCCATCCCCGGCGGTCAGTACATGGGCACCTCGCTGGTCAACCTCGTCCGCGCGGGTAGCCCCAAGCCCGCCGGCACGCCCGAGCACGTGTCGCCCGTGGTGGGCGCCAAGATCATCAGTGGACTGGTGCCGTGCAACGTGGTGCCCGACGAGATCCTCACCGATCACCCGCGCCGCTACCGGGCGATGCTCGTCGAGAGTGGCAACCCGGCCCACTCGCTCGCCGACAGCAGCCGCATGCGCGAGGCGCTGGCGGCGCTCGATCTGGTGGTGGTGATCGACGTGGCGATGACCGAGACCGCACGGCTCGCGCACTACGTGTTGCCGGTGCCCACGCAGTTCGAGAAGTGGGAAGCGACGTTCTTCAACTTCGATTTCCCGCACAACGTGTTTCATCTCCGCAAGCCGGTGCTTCCAGCCCCCGACGGCGTGCTGCCCGAGCCCGAGATCCACGCTCGCTTGTGCGAGGCCTTGGGCGCCATCACCCCGGAGCAGCTCGCGCCCCTGCGCGCCGCGGCCGTGCGTGGACGAGGCGAGTTCGCCGCCGCGTTCTTCGAGGCGACGGCAGCTGATCCCCGGCTCGGGGCGATGGCACCGGTGGTGCTGTACCGCACGCTCGGGCCCACGCTGCCCGACGGTGCGGCGTCGGCGGCGCTGCTGTGGGGCGCTGCGCACCGCTGTGCGCTCGGCTTCGAGCCGTCGGTGCGCGGCGCCGGGTTCACGGGTGAGGGGCTCGAGTTGGGCGAGGCGCTGTTCGACGCGATCCTCGCCGGCCACCACGGGGTCACGTTCACCCACGACGAATGGGACGCTGTGTGGCCGCGTGTGCAGACGGTCGACCAGCGCATCCAGCTCGCGCTGCCGGAGCTGCTCGACGAGCTGGCGGCGCTGCCCGACGACACGCCCATCGCCACCGACGAGTTCCCGTTCGTGCTGTCGGCCGGCGAGCGGCGCTCGTTCACCGCGAACACGATCATCCGAGACGCGGGCTGGCGCAAGCGCGACGCCGAGGGCGCGCTGCGGCTGAGCCCCGCCGATGCCGCGGCGCTCGGCGTGATCACCGGCGGCACCGTGCGCGTCGTCACGTCGCGTGGGGCGGCCGAGGTGGTGGTCGAGGTCTACGAGGGCATGCAGCCGGGACACGTCTCCCTGCCGAACGGGTTGGGCCTCGATCAGGACGAGGCGGGTGGGCTGCACCGCACCGGCGTGGCGCCGAACGAGCTGACCGACAACCGCCTCCGCGACCCGATCGCAGGCACGCCGTGGCACAAGAGCGTGCCCGCTCGCCTCGAACCCGTCTCCTGAACGCGCCGGTCTGAGCGCCCCGTCTGCTCGCTCGTCCCCGTCAGGACCTGAGTTGACGCAACACGCGCCGGACGTCGTCGCTGAGCGTCACCGGCCGTGTGCCGTGTTCAACGTCGTCGAGGAGACCTTCGAGGTCGTCGACGAGTGCGACGTGGCGACTGCGGCCCATCCGTGCGGTCGCGTACCCGGCCCCGAGGGCGACCGGCGTCGCCGCGGCGGCGACCGGTGTGGCGACGATCGCGAGCACGCCCGCCGCGACGAGGCCGAAACCGCTGACGGCGGAGCCGCCGGCGACCGCCTCCGTGCGCTGCGGGGAGCGATCGGCCACGAGTCGCACGAGGGTGCGGCCCGTGTCGACCACGCTGGTACGGGCCTCGACCCCGCCGAGCTTGCGGAGGTTCACCGAGACGGTGCCGGTGCGCGCCAGGCGCTGCACCGTCGCCACCGCATCCGTGCGCTTGCGCCACTCGCCGCGATCGGCTGCGCTGCGGGTCCGTCGCATCCCGTGCCGACGCTGGAGATGATCGTCGAGGCGGCCGAGCAGCGTGTCGGCATCGAGCGCCATGATCCGCTCGACCGACACCCGCCGCGGGCCAACGGTGCGATCGAGTCGACGCTGCGGCGGCGTCGGCCCGAGCCGTTCGATCGCGAGTGAGATCCGCACGGCGTCGAGGTCGAGACCTGCCTCGTCGGCAGCCTCGAGCAGCACCTGCTCGTTCATCCGTCCGGTGGAACCGGGCACGCCTGGGTGGGTTGCGGTCATCTCGCTCGCGCGCCGCAGCACACGATCGACTGCGGTCCGGTCGAGCTCCACGGGCACAGGTTATGGCGGATCGGCGGGGTGGTGGTCCGGGTCTCCGACGGGAGACGTGGGTCCGGGGTGGACGGGGCCGTCCGAATTGTTACTATGGCCGTAGTGCTAATTCGGCACCACCCGCGAACACCCCCGCTCGCACACCCGGACACCCAGGGAGCAACTCGTGACCTCGTTCGACCTCGACCTCAGCAAGTACAACCTCGGATGGAGTGACGACGTCGAGTACGCGTTCACGCCGAAGAAGGGCCTGAATCCCGACGTCGTCGACCAGATCTCGTGGTGGAAGGGCGAACCGAAGTGGATGACCGCCCAGCGCCAGCGCAGCCTGCGCATGTTCGATCGCAAGCCGATGGCTCCCTGGTTCGCCACGAACATGCCCGACATCGACTTCCAGGACATCTTCTACTACCTGAAGCCGGCGACCGATCAGGTCAGCGAGTGGGACGACCTGCCCGAGCAGATGAAGGCCACGTACGAGAAGCTCGGCATCCCCGAGGCAGAGCGCAAGTACCTCGCCGGCGTCACGGCGCAGTACGAGAGCGAGGTGGTCTTCCACCGCAACCGTGAGGACCTCGAGGCGCAGGGGATCCTGTTCTGCGACATGGACACCGCACTGCGCGAGTACCCCGAGCTCGTGAAGCAGCACTTCGGTTCGGTGATCCCGGCCGGCGACAACAAGTTCGCAGCGCTCAACACCGCGGTGTGGAGCGGCGGCTCGTTCATCTACGTTCCGCCGGGCGTCGAGTGCGAGATGCCGCTGCAGGCGTACTTCCGTATCAACAGTGAGAACGCCGGACAGTTCGAGCGCACGCTCATCATCGCCGACGAGGGCTCGCAGGTGCACTACATCGAAGGCTGCTCGGCGCCGGTGTACACCAACGACTCGCTGCACTCCGCGGTCGTCGAGATCGTCGTCAAGCCGCATGCCCGCGTCACGTACACGACGATCCAGAACTGGTCGCCGAACGTGTACAACCTCGTCACCAAGCGCGCCCGGGTCGAGGAGTGCGGTCACATGGAATGGATCGACGGCAACATCGGCTCGAAGCTCACCATGAAGTACCCGTCCGTGTACCTCGTCGGCCCGAAGGCCACGGGCGAGGTGCTGTCGGTCGCCTACGCGGGCCCCGGCCAGCACCAGGACGCGGGCGCCAAGATGGTGCACGCCGCGCCCGAGACCACGAGCAAGATCGTGTCGAAGAGCATCAGCAAGGACGGTGGCATCACCACCTACCGCGGCCTGGTGCGCGTCGACGAGGGCGCCTACGGCTGCAAGAGCCATGTGCAGTGCGACGCGCTGATCCTCGACGAGCAGAGCGAGAGCCGGACCCTGCCGTACATGGAGGTGGGCGAGCGCGACGCGCAGATCGGTCACGAGGCCACCGTGTCGAAGATCGCCGACGAGCAACTCTTCTATCTCATGAGCCGCGGCCTGTCGCAGGAGCAGGCGATGAGCATGGTCGTGAACGGCTTCATCGAGCCGATCACGCGCACCTTGCCGATGGAGTACGCGGTGGAGTGGAGCCGTCTGATCGAGCTGCAGATGGAAGGCTCGGTCGGCTGACCGCCTCCCGGGCCGCCTCCCGGTAACGTCACGCGCATGACGATCGAGCTGGTCACGACGGACGGGATCTTCGCCCTCGACGGGGGCGAATGGCAGGTCACCAACAACATCTGGCTGGTGGGCGACGACCGCGAGGTGATCGTGTTCGACGCAGCCCACGACGCGGCGGCGATCACCGCCGCGATCCACGGCCGCCGGGTGCGTTCGATCGTGCTCACCCACGGTCACAACGACCACATCAACGCTGCCGTGCCGCTTCGTGACGCGGTCGACGCTCCCATCGTGCTGCATCCGTCCGATCGCATGCTGTGGGATGTGGTGTGGCCGGGGCAGACACCCGACCGCGATCTCGAACCCGGCGCCGTCATCGGCGTGGGTGGCCACGAACTCGGTGTGCTGCACACTCCCGGTCACTCGCCCGGTTGCTGCTGCTTCCACGACGTCACGTCCGGTGTGCTGTTCAGCGGCGACACGCTCTTCTGCGGCGGGCCGGGTGCGACGGGCCGCAGCTACAGCGACGAGCCGACGATCCTGCGCAGCATCCGCGACACCCTGCTCCGCCTGCCCGACGAGACGATCGTGCACACCGGTCACGGCGACTCGACCACGATCGGCGCCGAGCGCGAGCGCGTCCTGGCCCGCGCTGTCGAACTCGGCGTCTGACCACGCGCAGCGATGAGAGATGAGTGGCCCGTGCGACCCGATCTCTCATCACGCTCCATCGGGTCCGTGCGGCGATGAGAGATGGGTGCGGCACCGACACTCATCGCTCATCGTGCGATGGGTGAACGGGTTCTCACCGAACTCTGACCTGCACGAACCCGGTCGGCTTGGCAGACTTGGCGGATGCCGATGCGTCAGGAGTGCAAGAACTTCGAGAGCCGCACCTACCCGAACGGCGACACCGTACGGAAGTGCAACCTCGACCTGGCCCCGGACGCTCCGTGGCGTTGCCCGGACAACTGCCCGAAGTACGAGCGGCGCATGGATGCCGGCTGGACGTACGGCACCGTCGTGCCACCGAAGACGCCGGACGAACCGCCCGGACTCGACGACGGCAGCGCGGCGGCGGTACTCGACGAGGCGGAGGACCACCTGAACGCGATCGGCGCCCAGGTGCGGGCCGAACTCGAGGCGGAGCGGCTGGCCGCCCAGCGCAAGGGCCTGAAGCGGTTCTTCCGCCGCCGCGAGTGATCCTCGACTGATCTGCGGGCGAGGATCGTGTCGGCGACACCGGACGACTGGCGAATTTCTCCTATCCAGACAGTAGTATTTCCCCGTGCCTGCGTTCTCCCCTGACGCCGTTCGCGCGTCCGCACCCCCCGACCTCGATCGCCGCATCGCCGCTGCCGAGCGCGCCGCGGCCGCCACCTTCCCGTCCGCCGAGGAGGAGGTGTGGCGCTACAGCCGCATCGGTGAGCTCGACCTCTCGGCGTTCATCCCCGGCCGAGCGATCACCACCGTCGACGCCCCCGAGGGTGTGCACGTGGTGCAGGGCGCCGAGCTCGGCGATCGTGCCGATGACGCCGACGCGGTCGACCTCTTCCACGAGCTGAACCGGGCGTTCATGGACGCCGTGGTCGTCTCGGTTCCTCGTGGTCGGGCGATCGAGCAGCCGGTCGTGATCACCCACCGCCTCGACGCCGCCGGTGTCGCGGTGTTCCCCCGACTGATCATCGACGCCGCCGAGGACAGCGAGATCACCGTCGTCGAGCAGTTCGTGTCGCCCGACGGCCTGGTCGCCCTGTGCGTCCCCCGTCTCGAGGTCGACGTGGCCGCCGCCGGTCGCCTGAAGTACCTCGGTGTGAACATGCTCGGGTCGTCCACGTGGCACCTCGCCCACCAGCAGGCCTTCGGCGCTCGCGACTCCAACACCCTGCTCGCCACGGTCGCGCTCGGCGGCGACTACGCCCGCGTGCGCACCGAGGCCCGCGTCACCGGCCAGGGCGCGAGCACCCGCCAGATCGCGCTGTACTACGCCGACGCCCACCAGATGCACGACTTCCGCACCCTGCAGGACCACGCCGCGCCGAAGACGCACAGCGACCTGTTGTTCAAGGGCGCCGTGCAGGACCACGCCAAGAGCGTCTACACGGGGTTGATCAAGATCCGCCACGACGCCAAGGGCAGCCAGGCCTTCCAGACCAACCGCAACCTCACGCTCAGCTCGGGCGCGTGGGCCGAGAGCGTGCCCAACCTCGACATCGAGACCAACGACGTGAAGTGCAGCCATGCCAGCACCGTCGGACCGATCGACGAGGAGCAGCGCTTCTACCTCGAGAGCCGCGGCATCCCGCCCGAGATCGCCGAGCGCCTGGTGGTGCTCGGGTTCTTCGACGAGGTGCTCGAGCAGCTCCCGGTCGGCCCGCTCGCCGCGCAGCTGCGCGAGCTGGTGAGCGCCAAGCTCCAGCGGAAGTCGTCATGAGCGGCGCCTCCCACGGCACCGTCGTGTGCCGCTTCGACGACCTCGCGCCGAACACGGCCCAGCGCTTCGTGGTCGACGGTCGCCCGGTCGCCGTGGTGCGCATCGGCGACGACCTGTACGCGATCGGCGACACCTGCAGCCACGCCGACGTCTCGCTGAGCGAGGGCGAGGTGCTGTGCGACTCGCTCGAGATCGAGTGCTGGAAGCACGGCAGCGCGTTCAGCCTGGAGACGGGCGAACCGCAGACCCTTCCGGCCACCCAACCGGTGCCGGTGTTCGTCGTTCGTCAGGTCGACGGCGACGTGGTGGTCGACATCGAGACCGAGACCGCCGAGACGGCCGGAGGAGCTTCCTGAGATGAGCACGCTGCAGATCACCGACCTCCGCGCCTCGGTCGCGGGCAAGCAGATCCTCCACGGGGTGAACCTCACCATCTCGAGTGGCGAGGTGCACGTGGTGATGGGCCCGAACGGCGCCGGCAAGAGCACCCTCTCGGCGGTCGTGATGGGCAAGCCGGGCTACGAGGTGCTCGGCGGCTCGGTCACCCTCGACGGCGTCGACATGTTGGCGCTCCCCGCATGGCAGCGCGCCCAGGCCGGCCTGCACCTCGTGATGCAGTACCCGAGCGAGGTGCCGGGCGTGTCGCTCGACCATGTGATGGAGCAGGCGCTCATCGCCCGTGGCCGCTCCACCGACGGCCTCGACGAGCTGCTCGAGACCGAGGCGGCCCGCATCGGATTCGCGCCGGAGCTGCTGCACCGTGCGCTGAACGTCGATCTCTCCGGCGGCGAGAAGAAGCGCAACGAGACGCTCCAGCTGGCGGTGCTCCAGCCGCGGATCGCGATCCTCGACGAGCTCGACTCCGGTCTCGACATCGATGCGCTGCGCGACTGCGCTCGTCGCGTCGAGGCGCTCACCAACGACGACGGCCCGCAGGGTCAGCGTCTCGGGGCGCTCGTGATCACCCACTACAACCGGCTGCTCGAAGCGCTGCGCGCCGACGTGATCCACATCCTCGTCAAGGGCCGCATCGTCGCCACCGGCGGTCCCGAGCTCGCTGACCAGCTCGAGCGTGACGGCTACGCCGCCTACGCGATCGCTGACGAACCCGAGGCCGAGGCACCGGGCTCGCTCGACGACCTGTTTGCGATCTGATCGCGTCCTGAGCGAGCACTGCATCGATCGTCCTGGTGCGCGCACCGGACCCCAGACGCGCCGCACCGCCCGACGGCGCCGTTGCCGTGGGCGGTGCGAACCGGTTGATCCATGCGGTCGGCGTGGGGTCCGACCGCCGGACCTCACATGCCGCGCAGGCGGCGAATGCGCTCCTCGGTGGCCGGGTGGGTCGAGAAGAGCCGGGCCATGGTGGCGGCGTTCTTGCCGCCGTGGGCCTCGGCCAGCGGGTTGTGGATGTAGGCCTGCGCCTGGGCGGGAGCGACGGCCATCGGCCGGCGGACCGCCAGCTGTTCGATCCGCTCGAGCGCGTTCGCCAGCTCGCGTCCCGATCCGAGCAGCTCGGCGGCGCCGCGGTCGGCCTCGAACTCGCGTGACCGGGAGACGGCCATCTGGATGAGGCTCGCCGCGATCGGGGCGAGGAGCGACATCGCCAGGATCGCGATCGGGTTCGGACGGTCCTCGTCGTTGCTGCCGCCGCCGAACATCGAAGCGAACATCGCCATCTGGGCGACGTAGCTGATCGCGGTGGCGATGGCGGCGGCGACGGAACCGATGAGGATGTCGCGGTGCTTCACGTGCATCAATTCGTGTGCCATCACCGCTTCCACCTCAGCGCGGGGCATCGACGTGAGCAACCCTTCGGTCGCGCAGACGACCGCCTTCTTCGGGCCGCGGCCCGTGGCGAACGCGTTGGGCTGGTCGCTGGGTGCGATCGCGACCGTCGGCATCGGCAGCTTGGCGCGCTCGGCGAGCGAACGCACCAGCCCGTAGAACTCGGGATGGTCGGCTTCGGTGATCACCCGGGCGCGGGCGGAGCGCAGGGCGAGCTTGTCGCTGAACCAGTACGAGCCGCCGACCATCACGAACGCCAGCACGAGGCCGATCGTGGCGCCACCTCGACCACCCAACAGGGTGGCCACGGCCACGATGAGGCCACCGAGCGATGCGAGCAGCACCCCGGTCTTCATCGTGTTCTTGAACATGGGGACAGGTTCCTTTCGGGAGGTGTGTTCACCGTCGGACGAGGGTGAACACTTCGTGTGAGCAGTTCGGACGAGCCGGCGCCCGGTCGGGGGAACGTCCGGGCGCCGGGGATCCGTCAGAAGTCGAAGATCTCGCCGAGGATCGAGGAGCGCTTCTTCTTCTTGTAGCCGTAGCCGTCGCGATACTTGTGCCGGTCGTCGTCATCGTCGTCGTCGTCCCATCGCGGCCGGCGGTCGTCGGATCGAGGGTCGGGCCGGTAGTCGGGCCGGTAGTCGGGCCGGTGGTCGGACGCCGGGAGCGGCGCCGCAGGCGTGGGTTGGGCGATCGGCTGGGGAGCCGGTTGGGGGAGCGCCGCAGCCGATCGCTCGATCAACTTGTCGAGCTCGCCGCGGTCGAGCCAGACGCCGCGGCAGGTGGGGCAGTAGTCGATCTCGATGCCCTGACGATCGGTCATCACGAGGTCGACGGTCGTGTCGATGGGGCACTTCATGCGGGGACCTCCAGGTGGGAGTCGAGGGAGAGGGAGCCGGCGGCGGGGACGTCGAGCGGGTCACGCCGGCGCACGACGAGCTTGCGCAGCTCCTCGAGCCAGAGCACCGAGGAGGCGACGGCGATGCACACGAGCCACTGGGTCGCCGAGATCGACATGGTGTCGAACAGCGACTGCATGAACCCGACGTGGGTGACGCCGACCTGGAGCAGTGCGACGGCAGCGAGCGAGAGCCACAGCGGTCCGTTGGTGAACGTGAACCGGGTGAAGACGGACTGCCGATCGCTGCGGGCGTTGAGGATGTTGAAGAACTGGAACAGCACGAAGGTGTTGAACGCCATCGTCCCGGCCACCGTCGCGGTGCCTGCATCGGCTTCCACCCCCGGGGCGAGGGCCAGCACGGCGAGCGTGCCGAGTGCCATCACGGTGGAGGCGAAGGCGACGGCGGTCCAACGGCTCCGGGTGAGGATCCGCTCGGTGAGCGGGCGGGGCGTGCGCGCCATCACGTCGGAACCGGCCTTGTCGAGACCGAGCGCCATCGCCGGCGGGCCGTCCATGATGATGTTCACCCACAGGATCGCGATCGCCGTGAACGGCTTGCCGCTCGCGATGTCGAAGATGGCGGCGAGCAGGAACAGCGCCGCGAAGCCGAGCGTGGTGCTCAGCTGGAACCGTACGAACTTCACGATGTTGTCGTAGATCGTGCGGCCTTGCTTGACCGCCTTGACGATCGTGGCGAAGTTGTCGTCGGCCAGCACCATGGTGGCGGCTTCCTTGGTGACCTCGGTGCCGGTGATGCCCATGGCGATGCCCATGTCGGCCTTCTTCAGCGCCGGAGCGTCGTTCACGCCGTCGCCGGTCATGGCGACGACGTTGCCCTTGCGCTGCAGCGCAGCGACGAGACGGATCTTGTGCTCGGGGGCGACCCGTGCGAAGACGGTGATGTCGTCGATCCGCTCGGCGAGCTCGTGGTCGTCCATCCGGTCGAGGTCGTTGCCGGTGACCGCCTCGCCCGTGAGGCCGAGTTCACGGCCGATGGCCGCTGCGGTGGAGGCGTGGTCGCCCGTGATCATCTTCACCGAGATGCCGGCGGCGTGCGCCTCGGCGATCGCGACCTTGGCCTCGGCACGGGGCGGGTCGACGATGCCCGCGAGGGCGATGAGGGTGAGGTCGCGGACGAGCTCGATGGTCTCGCCGCCGGCCTCGGTGAACTCGGTCCAGTCCTCGACCGAGAACTCGCGCTGGGCGACGGCCAGGACGCGGAGACCGGCTGATGCGAGGCGGTCGTTGTGATCGCGGAGGGCGTCGAGGTGTTCGGCGACCGGCTCGGCCGAGCCGTCCATACCGATGACGTGCGACGAGCGGGCGAGCAGGACGTCGGGTGCGCCCTTCACGTACAGGGTGACCCGGCGGCGTCCGTTGCCGTCGACGAGCTCGTGAGCGGTCGCCATGAACTTGTTGGCGGAATCGAACGGCACCTCGGCGATGCGGGGATGGTTGGCGCGGACCTCGTCGATGACGAGCCCGCCCTTGGCGGCGAGCACGACGAGCGCACCCTCGGTGGGGTCGCCGACGAGGTCCCAGCGGTCGTCGACCTTGCGGATCGCCGCATCGGTGCACAGCGCCATCGGGAGCAGCGCCGCATCGAGCGCGACGGACTCGTCGCCGTCGAGGTGGGCGATCGTGCCGACCGGTGCGTAGCCGTCGCCGGTCACCTCGTGGCGGCGCAGCTGGCTGATCAGCTCGACGGCGGTCATCTGGTTGAGCGTGAGGGTGCCGGTCTTGTCGCTGCAGATCACGCTCGTGCAGCCGAGCGTCTCGACCGACGCGAGCCGTTTCACGATCGCGTTCTGCTTGGCCATCTTCGAGACGCCGAGAGCGAGGGTGACGGCGGTGACGGCGGGCAGGCCCTCGGGGATGGAGGCGACGGCGAGGGCCACGGCGGTGAGCAGGAGGTCGCTGGCGCTCTCGCCGCGGATGAGCCCGATCACGAACACCGCGATCACGATCCCTGCAGCGAGCTTGGCCAGGCTGTGGGCCAGTCCGTCGAGCTGCTTCTGCAGTGGGGTCTTCTCGGTCTCGGTGGCCCGGAGCAGGCCGGCGATGCGGCCGATCTCGGTCTCCATGCCGGTCGCCGTCACCACGTACTCGCCGCGGCCACGGGTGACCGTGGTGTTCATGTAGACCATGTTCTTGCGGTCGCCGAGCGGCACGCTGTCGCGGTCGATCGACTCGACGCCCTTGGTGGAGGGCTGGCTCTCGCCGGTGAGGGCGGCCTCTTCGATCTCGAGGCTGTTGGCGAAGAGCAGACGCCCGTCCGCCGGCACCCGGTCGCCCGACTCGATCATCACGATGTCGCCGGGAAGCAGTTCGCCGGCCGGCAGGTTCACGAGCTCGCCGTTGCGGCGGACCCTCGTCTGGATGACCAGCATCTTCTTCAGCGCCTCGAGCGACTTCTCGGCGCGGTTCTCCTGGATGAACCCGATGATCGCGTTGAACACGACCACCACGAGCACGACGAGCGGTGTCTTCAGTTCGCCGGACACGGCGAAGGCGACGATCGCGGCGCCGATCAGGATGAGGATCAGCAGGTCGGTGAACTGGGCGACCAGGCGTCGCCACGCAGGAGTGCGAGCCGCTTCGGCGAGGACATTGGCGCCGTACTGATCGGTGCGGCGCTGCACCTCCGACGTGTCGAGGCCGCGATCGGGTCGGACGCCGAGCTGGTCGGCGACGGACTCGCCGTCGTGGCGGTGCGCGTCGGCGGGGAGCTGTGCTCCGGATGCGCCGGAAGAGGGCAGGGTCATCACGTGTGGGTTGTCCTTCGGTCGTGCTCGTGCGAGTGTCGATACCGAAGGTCTCTCCCGTTCGACGGACGCTCCGATGCGCCTTCCGAACCACCGTGCCCGGGTGTGCGGGTCGCGAGACCCGGACGCCGTACTGACGATCACGATGCTGAGGGATACTCCCCTTCGTCGGCAAGACTAGAGGAGGAATTCCGGTGTCGCAACGCGAACGTGTCACGTCTGGACGAGCGCGCGGCCGATAGGTTCGACGGTCGTGACGGATCTGCACCCCAACGTCGTCAAGGTCGTCAGCGCCGCCGAGGCGCTCGGACTCTCGATCGAACCCAGGCGGTACGCCGAGGGCGCCAAGACCGCCGCCGATGCGGCCGCGGCGATCGGGGTCGACGTCGGCCAGATCGTGAAGAGCCTCATCTTCGGTGTCGACGGCGAGATCGTGCTCGCCTACGTGAGCGGGTCGAACCAGCTCGACGAGCGCAAGCTCGCCGCGGCCGCCGGGGGCACCAAGTGCGCCCGCGTCGATGCCGACATCGTCCGCGAGACGACGGGATACCCGATCGGTGGCGTGCCGCCGTTCGGGCACAAGACTCCGCTGCGCGTGTTCATCGACCCCGACCTGCTGCAGTACCCCGAGGTCTGGGCAGCGGCCGGCACGTGGCACGACGTGTTCGGCATCGAACCCCATCGCCTGGTCGACGCCAGCAAGGGCATCGTCACCGACTTGAAGCGGAGCTGATCCCGGCAACCGGCCGGACACGTAGGGTCGAGGGGTATCCGCCACTGCGAGACATCCGACCGGAGGAACCATGAGCTCGAACTCGTCCAGTACGACGGAAGTCCCGCCCGCGATCACGATCTACCAGGCGGCGCACGATCGTCGAGATGTCCCCACCGCGCTCGCGCAGTTCACCGCCGACGCGAGCGTCGTCGACGACGGTCGCACCTACGAGGGCCTCAGCGGCGTGGAGTCGTTCCTGCGGACTGCGGCTTCGGAGTACACCTACACGCGCACGCTGATCGCCGCGAAGGAGATCGCTCCCGATCGTTGGCGTGTCACCAACCACCTCGACGGCGACTTCCCGGGCGGCCAGGTCGATCTCTCGTACGAGTTCCACGTCGTCGGAGGACTCATCGCGCGCCTCACCATCGCGCCGTGATCGACACCGGTCCGGGGTGATCGCCGGGGTGCGGTGATCACCGAGTCGCGGTGGGGCGTACGCTCGTGACCGCACCGCCATCGACCGCATCGGGTCGACGGCGATCGGACGGCCGGGGGGTGCCGATGTCGACGGTCGAGCTGCGAGGGGTGAGCAAGGTCCATCGCGTCGAACGGCGCGACGCCGGCGCCGACGCGTCCGACAGCGGCGATGTCGTGGCGGTCGCGCCGATCGACCTGCATCTCGCCGACGGGGAGTTCTTCGTGCTCATTGGGCCGTCGGGGTGCGGCAAGAGCACCTTGCTCCGCTTGATCGCCGGGATCGAGACACCCACCACGGGGAACGTGCTGATCGACGGCGTCGCCGTCAACGACGTCGATCCTCGCGGCCGCGACGTGGCGATGACGTTCCAGAGCAGTGCGCTCTATCCCAACCTCACGGTCGAGGAGAACATCGGCTTCTCGCTGCGGCTGGCGAAGGTGCCCCGAGCGGCGATCCGCCGACGGGTGCGCGAAGCGGCGGCGCTGGTCTCGATCGACCACCTGCTCGACCGGTGGCCGCGCCAGCTGTCCGGCGGGGAGGGCCAGCGTGTGGCGATGGCGCGCATGCTGATCAGGAGCCCGCATCTGTTCCTCATGGACGAGCCGATGTCGCAGCTCGACGCCAAGCTGCGCACGGAACTTCGCGCCGAGCTCGTGCGCCTGCAGCGGCGTGTCGGCGTCACCACGGTCTACGTCACCCACGACCAGGTGGAGGCGATGTCGATGGGTCACCGGATCGCGGTGATGCGTCGGGGTCGGATCGTGCAGTGCGGAGCGCCCGACGAGCTGTATCGCCACCCGGCCGATCTGTTCGTCGGTCAGTTCCTCGGTTCGCCGCCCATGAACGCCTGGCGGGCGCGAGCCGTTGCCGACGGCGGCGGCGTCGTGCTGCGCTGGATGCACCACGAGCTCCGGCTCGACGCCGACGAGGCCGGCCGTTTCGGTGGGGCGTCGGCGCTGCACGGGCGCGACGTGGTGATCGGGGTGCGGCCTGAGGCGTTGTACCCCGACGCGAGGGGTCCGGTGACGGTGAGCCCACGCTTCACCGAGACCCTCGGTCCGCACCAACTGCTCCACTGCACGCTCGGGGCCGAGGCGGTGCGGGCGACCGACGACGGTCTGGTGTCGACCGACGAGCACCACGCGCCGATCGTGCTGACCGCACCGTCCTCGGCCTCGTTCGACGTGTGGCAGGCGCTGCACCTCGGCGTCGATGTCGACGGTATCCACCTGTTCGACGGAGAGGGCGGCAGCTCGCTCGAACAAAGCATGCGGGTCGGGAGCGGGTCGAGCCCTACCGTGGGTTCATGACCGACGAACAGGAGCGTGTGCATCGTGTCACGGTGCGCGGGCGCTTCCGCGAGCTGAGCGAGGCGTCGCGCCAGTACCTGGTCCGGGCTCAGCCCGAGCACGACATCTTCGTGTCGGCCTACACACCCGAGGGCACCTTCACCTACGACGACCGGATCCAGTTCTTCAACCTCCGCTACGAGGTGCGCGCCGCCTCGGCCGACGACGCAGCGGTCGCCGGCGAGCTGGAAGCCGATGCGTTCCTGCGCACGATGGGGTTCGGGCACAGCGAGCTGAAGGTCGACGTGGTGGACGTGTCTGCCATCTGGGACGGTGTTGCCCGACGGCGAGGTGGCTGACGGCCGGGGCTAGCTTCGCCGCCATGCCGTACGACGTCGACTCCGACCGCCGCCTCGACCCTCGGGTGAAGGCGATGCTCGCCACCGTCAAGCAGGTCGTGCCTCGCGATGTCGAGACCCGCGACCAGATGCTCGAGCAGGCCAAGAGCGAGCACATCGCTCGCTACCAGGCGGCGCGCGAGCGGGCGATGGAGGCCTGCGACACCGAGGCGATCGTGTCCCAGGCGGGCCTGTCGACCACCCGGCACGAGCTCGTCTCCGAGCCGGACGGGAACACGATCCTCGTCAACTTCATCAGGCCCGAGGGCGACGACGTGCTGCCCTGCGTGTTCTACATCCACGGCGGTGGGATGGAGTCGCTGTCGTGCTTCGACGGCAACTACCGGGCGTGGGGGAAGATGATCGCCCATGGCGGCGTCGCGGTCGCGATGGTCGAGTTCCGCAACGCGATCTTCCCATCGGCGGTGCCGGAGGTGGGGCCGTACCCGGCAGGACTGAACGACTGCGTGTCGGGACTGAAGTGGGTGATCGCCAACGCAACGACGCTCGGGATCGATCCGACGCGGGTGATCGTCGCCGGCGAGAGCGGCGGCGGGAACCTCACCCTCGCCACCGGTCTTCGGCTGCTGCGCGACGGCGAGATCGGGCTGATCCGCGGGCTGTACGCGATCTGTCCGTACATCGCAGGGGAGTGGCCGCAGGAGCGGTTCCCCTCGTCGTCGGAGAACAACGGCATCCTCCTCGAACTGCACCACAACCGTGGCCGTGTCGGGTACGGCATCGACGCGTTCGAGGCGAAGGATCCGGTGGCGTGGCCGAGCTTCGCGACGGTCGACGACGTGCGCGGGCTGCCGCCGACGGTGATCCTGGTGAACGAGTGCGATCCGCTGCGCGACGAGGGGATCGAGTTCTATCGACTGCTCCTCGAGGCAGGTGTGCCAGCTCGGTGCACGATGTCGATGGGCACCATGCACGGCACCGAGATCTTCCCGATCGTGTGCCCCGAGATCAGCCGCGCCGCAGCTCGGGACATCGCGGCGGTGTGCCGGGGCTGACCGGCCCCGGCCCGGAGCCGCCGCCTACGAGAGCTGGGTGAGACCGCCGTCGACGACGAAGATCTCGCCGGTCACGTAGTGGTTGCGCACCAGCGCGAGCACAGCCTCGGCGCAGTCGTCGGGGGTGGCCGACCGCTTGAGCGGAGCCATCTTCTTCACGCCCTCGTGCTGTGCGTCCCAGTCCGACGTCCACGGCGTCGCCACGAGACCGGGGGCCACGGCGTTCACGCGCACCGGACCGTGGCTCTTCGCGAGGAGCCGGGTCATCTGGTTCAGTGCGGCCTTCGACATCGAGTACGCGATCGACGACCCGACGGGACGCACCCCGGCGATCGACGTGACGTTCACGACATGACCGCCGCCGGCGGCCTGCGACTCGCGCAGCAGCGGCATCGCCATCTTCGTCAGACTCCAGGTGCCGAACACGTTGACCTCGAAGGTCTTGCGGAAGATCTCCTCGGTGAGCGCGTCGAGATCGCGGTGATCGACCAGGGTGGTCCAGCCGGCGTTGTTCACGAGCAGGTCGAGGTGGCCGAACCGTTCGATCGTTGCATCGAGCAGATGGCGGCACTGGTCGGCGTCTGCGATGTCGGCCTGGACGTATGCCGACGGTCCGGGAAGCGACGCGGCGAC
This sequence comes from Actinomycetota bacterium, assembly GCA_963169665.1. GTDB lineage: Bacteria > Actinomycetota > Acidimicrobiia > Acidimicrobiales > Ilumatobacteraceae > VFMC01. Next base: position 49,961 of record CAUJET010000159.1, read on the forward strand.
GGCTTCGCCGGCATCGACACTCGAGGACGAGTTCACCACGACCGACGCTCCGAGCTCGGACAGGCGCTGGGCCGTCCGTTCCCCGATGCCGCTGGACGACCCGGTGACGATCGCCACCACCCCGTCGAGTTCGTTCATGACCACGTCCTTTCGTCGACGCTGCGGATCATCGCATCTCCGGCATTCCGGACGACAGCTGAGCGGTCGTTGCCCGTCGGGGCCGACGTGGTCGGCCCCGACGTCAACGAGCGCCGTGTGATGGGCGGCAGCGCGTTCCGCCCGTCGGTCACGTCGGAGCTGGGACGGCGGCGCGTGCGTCGTCCGTCGAGAAGCGACGCTGCTTCATCGCGAGGAGGGGGGACTCGAAGTACCTGAAGCTGAACTCTGCAGCGACAGATGCGAGCACGAGGCTCAGGAGGAACACATCCACCCCGTGGTCGTGGCCGAGGAGCGGTCGAAGCGCGTTGGCAGCCAGCATGTGCAGGAGATAGATGCCGTAGCTGACGGTTCCGATACGAGCGAGAGGTCGCCACTGGAGCACGAAGCCGAACGGAAGTCGAGTCGGGAGGCAGCACGCGACGACCAACGCGACCATCGTGATGCCGATGATCTCGCCACTGGCGCCGATCACCAAGAACACCACGAGCGCTCCGGCGGTCGCAGTACCCATGAACGGATGGCCGAGTACACGATCCACCGCTCGGAAGGTGGACTCTCGGTCGAGCAGGAGTGCAGCCACCACTCCGACGAGCATGGGGAGCGACAACGACCGCACGACGACGAGAGCGAAGTTCTCGCCATGAACGGCGTGCAGCGCGACGAGATTGGCCGCGATGAGCACCGAGGCGATGGCGAGGGGCCAAGCGACCGCGCCCCGTCGCCACGTGAGCACTGCGGCGAGCAGCGGTGGCCAGAAGAGGTAGAACTGCTCCTCGGTCGCGAGCGACCACGCGAAGTAGAACGTCACGCTGGCGCCGTTGTCGAGATTCACGAACCAGTCCGAGGTGTACGAGGCGAAGGCGGGAACGTTGTGGAAGAACTCGTGCGCTTCCGCTGTGTCACGCCTCGTCAACAGTGTCAGCACGACATAGGCCAGGAGCACGGCGTAGTAGAGGGGGAAGATCCGGAGCGCCCGTCGCCCGAGGAACTTGCTGTAGGAGATTCGGCTCATCCGTCGGTGCTCGCGGAGCAGCAGCGTGGTGATGAGGAACCCACTGATGGCGAAGAACAGTTGCACGCCGAGGTAACCACGCTCGAGGAACGCGATGTTGCCGGGTGCGCCGGCCGTGTGATGCCAGACGACCGCGATCACGCTGAGCGCTCGAAGCCCGTTCAGGTTCTCGAAGTACTTCGTGGCCTGGTACTGCTCGTATCGACCGAGGTCTGCCGCTCTGGTCGAGTGGTCGATGTTCTCCGTGTTGTCTGTCACCACGCGCCTTCCGCCGATCTCGACCACGGGCGTCGAACCGACCCGGACCCAACGGCCCGAGGTCGCCTCGCCGCTTCGTCGAGACTCGAATCGTACTGGTGCCACGGGTTGCGGAAGACCGGTCCGCCCGAGACCCATCGGAATGGTCCGATCGACCTACCCCACCACCGGGGTCGTCGGTTCGATGGAACCGACGGTCATCCCTCACGATTCATGAACGGCGCCTGAACACTCTGTGCGAAACGACGTGTGCCGCGACGCCTGCACGCTGCTCTGTCACGCTGTGATCGACGATGCAGGCCGGTCACTCGGTCGACCGGTCTGCTCCCGACAGCGAAAGGACAACTCGTGCTCAAGATTCAGTCGGCCGGTGACTCCACCGCAAAGGTCACCTTCGCGCTTCCCACGGCGGATGTCGCGGGCAACGTCTCGGTGCTCGGGGACTTCAACGGATGGGATGCTGCTGCGCACCCCTTGAAGAAGCGGAGCAACGGCACGCGCAGCGTGACATTGGAACTGCCCATCGGCGAGTATCGCTTCAAGTACTGCACGGAAGCGGGGGAGTGGTTCTGCGATCCGCAGGTGAACGACCTCGAGTTGAACGAGTTCAACACCGAGAATTCGGTGCTGATCATCCGACAGCGCTGAGTCGACGATCAGCTGACGAGTGCTGACGGAGCCACGATCCCGCGGGCTCCGTCGTAGTGTTCGACCAGCCATGCATAGGTGCGCTCGATACCGACGCGGAGCGACGTCTGCGACGACCATCCTCTGGCGGTGAGTTTGCGGACATCCAGGAGCTTGCGCGGCGCCCCATCGGGCTTGCTCGAATCCCACCGGATCCGAGCGTCTGGATGGATCACCTCGATCAACGTCTCGGCGAGCTCACGGATCGACACTTCGACCCCGGTCCCGATGTTGATGTGTTCGTCCTCGTCGTAGTTGGCCATGAGGAACAGGCACGCATCAGCCAAGTCATCGACGTAGAGGAACTCCCGCATCGCGACTCCGGAACCCCAGACGTCGATCTCATTGCGTCCCTCCACCTTGGCTTCGTGCACCTTCCGCATCAGTGCAGGCAGAACATGTGATGTCTGGAGATCGAAGTTGTCCTGAGGACCGTACAGATTGGTGGGCATGCCCGAGATGAAGTTGCATCCGTACTGCTTGCGATACGCCTGGCAGGTCTTGATGCCGGCGATCTTGGCGATGGCATAGGGCTCGTTGGTCGGTTCCAGGAGGCCGGTCAACAGCGCATCTTCGGTCATCGGCTGCGGTGCCAGACGGGGATAGATGCACGAACTCCCCAGGTACAGGAGCTTCTCGACGCCATAGAGGTAGCTGGCGTGCACCACCGTGGCATGGATCATCATGTTGTCGTAGATGAAGTCCGCCGGCCGGTTCGCATTCGCCCAGATGCCCCCGACCGTGCCGGCAACGAGGTACACGTAGTCCGGACGGTTCGCCCGGAACCAGTAGTTCACGGCGGCTTGGTCGCGAAGATCGAGTTGATCCCTGCTCGCAGTCAGGATGTTCGAGAAGCCGGCGTCGCCCAACCTGCGCACGATGGCGCCCCCGACGAGACCTCCGTGACCTGCAACGAAAATCTTCGCGTCGTGCGGGATGCTTCTCTCGACCACGGCCAGGCTCCTCCGGTTCGGGTGATGGCTCACGATACCCGAGGCCACGGACGAGCCGCTTCAGGAGCCCGATCGATCAACACCGACGCCGAGGCGGCCGAGCTCGAGCCGGACGACCGCGTCGACGTCGGCATCGGTGAGGATCGTCACCAGTGGCCGGCCGGCCCAGGGGTCGATGCCGTGCTGGGCGGGTCGCGTGCGGGGCCAGGTCTTGCCGCGGCCCACGCCATCGCCCGTGTCGACGCGGATCGGGTACCGGACCGACGTGAAGTGCTCCGGGGCGAGCAGGTAGCTGATCGTCGTCGAGTCGTGGACGTGGATGCCGTCGAGCCCTGACGACTCGAGCGCGAACCGCCGGTAGTAGGGGAGGATCGCGTGCAGGTGGCGGGCGCGGGCGTTGTCGACGGACCCGATGGCCTCGAGCTGAGCGCCCGTCATCACGATCCGTTCGGTCACGTCGAGGCCGGCCATCACGACGGGGCACTCGGCGCCGAACACGATGTCGGCAGCCTCGGGGTCGCCGATGATGTTGGCCTCGGCTGCCGGCGAGGCGTTCCCACCGCAGAACGCGTTGCCGCCCATGAGCACGATGCCGGCGAGGTTCGTCGCGAGCCGTGGCTCGGCCTGGAGGGCACGGGCGATGTTGGTGAGCGGACCGAGCGGCACCAGGGTGATCTCGCCCGGTGCCGCCATCGCACGCTCGATGATCAGCTCGGTGGCGCTGTCGTTCACCACCGACGTGGTGGGCGGTGCGAGTGGGGCGTCACCCTGGCCGTTGACGCCGTGGACGAAGTCGGCCGGGCCGCGGAACGACATCGCGAGGGGACCGTGAGCGCCCTCGGCCACGGGGATGTCGCTGCGTTCGGCGATCTCCAGGAGCCGGAGCGCGTTCTCGGTGCAGATCGACGTGCGCGCGTTGCCGAACACGGTGGTGAGCGCCACGACGTCGAGCTCGGGCGATGCGAGGGCGAAGAAGATCGCCATCGCGTCGTCGATGCCCGGGTCGGTGTCGATGATGATGCGGCGCGGCGCCGCGGCGGTTGCCATGGTCGAGTCGGGAATTCGTGTCAGTCGCTGTTGCGCCACTCGGCCGGATCGAGGCCGAGCTTCTCGAACCGCTTCACGATCCACACCGGGATCTCCATCGGCTCGTTGTTCAGGATCGACCGCACCTGTTCGCCGTCCTCGGCCCAGATGTGGCAGGTGTTCATGTTCATCATGAGGCCACGCTGGCGAGCCTCGGGCGACCCGAACGCGCCGGCGCTGTCGCCGCTCTCACGCGCCTGGGCCACGCGGAACGACCACATCGACTGCACCGCCACCGGTGCCATCGCCTGCAGCAGCGCCGTGGTGTGGGTGCAGCCGCGCGGGCCGCCGAACAGCTCGCGCACCTTGTGGGTGAAGCCGCGGGCGATCGACAGGCCGATCAGGTGCTGGTAGTGGTCCTCGATCTTCGGGCATGCGGCGTGCGGGTGGGTCTCGAGCACGGCCTTGGCGTCGATGATCTCGAGCGACGGCACCGAGATGTGCATGTCGACGATCATGTGGTGCACCGTGAGCGCCTCGGGATCGGTGGGCACGTAGAGCCCGGGCGGCTTCTGGTCGCGGATGGCGCCACGCAGCACGAGTGTGTCGAGACCCTTGCGGTAGGCGCGCACCACGTAGGCGCGTTCGTGGATGAGCTCGTCGGCGGCGTCGACGCCCTCGGGGTGGGGCGCGATGTCGTCGAAGACCTCGGCGCGCGGTTCGAAGGCCATCAGCAGAACTCCTCGAGCAGGTCACCGACGTGGTGGTCGGTGGCGGTGATGATCGGGCGGAGGAAGAGCTGTTCGAGCAGCTCGGCCCCTCGGTCGTTGCCGCCCTGCAGGTCGCTGACGATCACCGAGGCGGTGCAGCTCTGCAACAGGCTCATGCGGTAGTCGTGCCAGCACTGCTCGAGCGAGTAGTCGGCGACACCGAGCGAGGTGACGGTGCGGTGGTACTGCTCGATCAGCTCGGCCTCGCAACCCCGGCGCACCTCGGGCGTCATCGACCCGCCGATCAGGTTGGCGACGTCCCACGGGCCGAAGTGCTTGGTGCACAGCTGGAAGTCGACCATCGTGACCGCGTCGGCGCCGGCCGAGCCGCCGAACAGGTAGTTCTCGGCGCGGCAGTCGGTGTGGGTGAAGGTGAGGTGCGGCTGGGCCGACACGTGGTGGAGCATGTCCACGTAGTGGTGGCACGCCCGCTCGATCGTGGCGAGCATGTCGGGTCCGATGCGGTCACCGAAACGCTCGGCGAACGCGGGGAAGCGCTCGAGCGCCATGCCCTGGCCGGCCTGGTAGAGGGGGTTGTTCATCGGCGGCAACCACGTCATCTCGGCGAGCTTCGGGCTGTCCCAGAACGCCGCGTGGAGTCGGGCGACGAGGTCGATGATCTGCGACGCCTCGTGCGGGGTGATGCCGGCGATCTGGTCGGGGCACCGCGCACCGGCGATGTCCTCGATCAGCAGGATGAACGGCAGGCCTCCCTCGCCGCAGTCGGCGTGGTACGGCTGGGGCACCCGGATCGACAGTTGGGTGGCGACCTCGCGGTAGAAGTTCACCTCCCGCTCGTAGAAGCCCATCATCTGCCCGAGGAACTGGTTCTCCGGCGCCGGCGACTGGCACTTGGCGATCATGGTTGCCGGGCCGGTGTGGCCGGCGGCGTAGGTGAGGTGCAGTCGGGCGAGTTCGCCCAGGATCCCCACCCCTTGGCCGAATCGCTCCGCCCTGATCTCGGCGACCGTTCCGAGGCGCCCGTCGAGCACCTCGTTCATCCACTCGACCGTGATCTCCGCCACCTGTGCCGGCACGCTGCCCATCAGACCTGACCCCCTCGTGTGCGAGCGAAGGTAGTCGGCGGGTAGTTCAGGCGTCGGCCTGGGCGAGGGCTTCGGTGAGCGTGTTCCACGCGAGGACGGCGCACTTGATGCGCACCGGGAACTTCACCACGCCCTGCAACGCCTCGAGGTCGCCGAGCTTCACCTCGGCGGCAGGGTCGGCTTCGTCCATCTCCTCGATCGACATCATCGACTTGAACTTGTGCACGAGTGCGCGAACCTCGGCGACGGGCTTGCCCTTCACCGACTGGCTCATCATCGATGCCGAGCTCTGCGAGATGCTGCACCCCTGGCCGCCGACCTTGATGTCGGTGACGACGCCGTCCTGCACGTCGAGGTACACCTCGATCTCGTCGCCGCACAGCGGGTTGTGCCCGACGGCGTGCGACGCGGGCGGCGGCAGCTCACCGCGGTTGCGGGGGCTGCGGTAGTGATCGAGGATGATCTCGCGGTAGAGGTCGTCGAGGCCGGGCATGCGTGTGACCTTTCGTCAGAACCCGAAGATATCGGTCGCGCTGTCGAGGGCATCGGCCAGCACGTCGACCTCGGACTCGTCGTTGTACAGGTAGAAGCTCGCCCGTGCGGTGGCGGCGGCGCCGAGCACCCGCATCAGCGGCTTCGCACAGTGGTGACCGGCTCGCACGCACACGTTGCGCTGGTCGAGCACCTGGCTGAGATCGTGTGGGTGGATGTCGCGGAACGCAAAGCTGAACGTCGCACCGCGGAGCTCGACGTTGGTGGGGCCGTGGATCGTGATGTCCTCGCCGAAGCGCTCCGTGAGCGTGCGCAGCGCGTAGTCGGCCACCTGCATCTCGTGTCGGCGGATCTCGGTCATGCCGATGCCCTCGAGGAACTCGATCGCCGCACCGAGCCCGATGGCCTCGGTGATCGGCGGCGTGCCGGCCTCGAACTTGGCGGGCAGCTCGGCCGTGGTGAACCCGTCGAGGCGGACGTCGGCGATCATGTTGCCGCCGCCGAGGAACGGGGGCATCGCGTCGAGGAGTGCTTCACGACCCCACAGCACGCCGATCCCCGACGGGCCGCAGAGCTTGTGGCTGCTGAACGCGAGGAAGTCGGCGCCCCACGCCTGGACGTCGGTGACGTTGTGCGGCACGTACTGGCAGCCGTCGACGATCGCGATCGCCCCGGCGTCGTGCGCCGCGCGGCACAGCTCGCGCACCGGGGTGATGGTGCCGAGCACGTTGCTCATCGCGGTGAAGCTGAACGCCTTGGCGCCGTCGAGCAGCTGGGGGAGCGTGGTGAGGTCGAGCTGGCCGTCGGTGGTGAGGGGCACCCACCGCAGCTCGATGCCGCGCTCGGCCACGAGCATGTGCCAGGGCACGATGTTGGCGTGGTGCTCCATGTGGGTGAGCACCACCACGTCGCCGCGCTGGAGGTTGGCGCGGCCCCAGCACGCGACCACGAGGTTGAGCGCCTCGGTCGCGTTCTTGGTGAAGATCAGCTCGTGTGCCTTGGGGGCGTTGACGAAGCGGCGCACGGCGGCGCGGGCACCCTCGTAGGCGTCGGTCGCCTCGGCAGCGAGTCGATACGCGCTGCGGTTGATCGGGGCGTAGGAGTGCTCCATGAACCGGCTCATCGCGTCGATGACCGCACGGGGCTTCTGCGAGGTGTTCGCCGAGTCGAGATAGACGAGCGGATGGCCGTCGATCTCACGGGACAGGATCGGGAAGTGGGCGCGGATCGCGGCGACGTCGAGCGGCGTACCGGGGATGCCGGGCGTGGCAGGAGCGGCCGTCATCGTCAGGCCCGGAAGCTCTCGTAGCCCTCGCGCTCGAGCTGTTCGGCGAGTTCCATGCCGCCGCTGGCGACGATGCGGCCGCCGACGAGGATGTGGACGTGGTCGGGCTGCAGCTCGTCGAGGAGGCGCTGGTAGTGCGTGATGAGCACCACGCCCATGCTGGGCCGCTCGGCGCGGACCTCGCGGATGCCCTGGGCGACGATGCGGAGGGCATCGATGTCGAGGCCGGAGTCGGTCTCGTCGAGAATCGCGATCTCGGGTTCGAGGATGGCCATCTGCATGATCTCGTTGCGCTTCTTCTCGCCTCCGCTGAAGCCTTCGTTGAGGTAGCGGTCGACGAACGACGAGTCCATGCCGAGGCGCTTCATCCAGTCCATCGTGGCGAGTCGCAACTCGAGCACCGACAGGTCGATACCCTTGCGCGCCGACAGCGCCTGGCGCAGGAACTGGATCACCGACACGCCGGGGATCTCCTGGGGGTACTGGAACGCCAGGAACATGCCGCTCTTGGCCCGCACGTCGGTGGGCCAGTCGGTGATGTCGTCGCCCTGGAACCAGATCCGACCCTCGGTGAGCTCGTACTCCGGCGATGCGAGCAGGACGTTGGCGAGAGTGCTCTTGCCGCTGCCGTTGGGCCCCATGATCGCGTGGACCTCGCCGGCGTTCACCGTGAGCGACAGGCCGCGCAGGATCTCGCTGGGAGCGCCCTCGGCCACTTCGGCCGGACGGGCGTGGAGGTCGTCGATGCGGAACAGCTCGGTCACGGCGTCCAGTGTATTTCCACTATCGCCATAGTGGAAACCCCGTCGACTGAAGTTCGGGGTGGTTCAGGACCCTGGGAACCCGGCCATGTCGTCGAGCAGCGCCGCCACGTCGGCGATCTGGGTGTTGGGGTGCACGATGCAGATGCGCATCACGGTCTCACCGTGGAACTTGGTGGGCACCACGAGTGCGCTGCCCTCCTTCGCCCGTGTCCGGCTCCAGGCGTGGTACTGGTCCGGCTCCCACCCGCGACGACGGAACAGCACGATCGACAGCTCGGGCTCGAGGAGGAGATCGAAGTCCGGATGGGCGTCGACGGCATCGGCGAACGACCGAGCGGTGGTGAGCGTGTGATCCATCGCCGCCGCGTAGGCATCGGTGCCGTAGGTGGCGAGGGAGAACCACAGCGGCAGGCCACGCGCCCGGCGGGACAGGTGGTAGGCGTAGTCGCTGGGGTTCCAGTCGGCCCGGTTCACCGCGTCGAGGTAGTCGCCGTGCTGCGAGTGCGTGCGAGCCGCGATCGCCGGGTCGCGGTACAGCAGGGCGGCGCAGTCGTAGGGCGCGAACAGCCACTTGTGCGGATCGACGCCGAAGCTGTCGGCGTGCTCGATACCCGCCAGACGTCGCCGCCCGTCGGGGGAGCAGAGTGCGGCCAATCCGTAGGCGCCGTCGACGTGGAGCCACAGATCGTGCGCAACGCAGACGTCGGCGATCTCGTCGAGGGCATCGACCGCCCCGGTGTTGGTCGTGCCGGCCGATGCGGCGACGGCGAACACGTCCATCTCGCCACCGGCCGCCGCCGCGCCGAGTGCGGCGCTCAGCGCGGCACCGGTCATGCGGTCGCGGTCGTCGACGGCGACGGTCACCACGTCGACGTCCATCACCCGCGCCGTGGCGCGCACCGACGCATGCACCTCGGTGGTGGCGGCGAAGGCGAGACGGCCGCGCCGGCCGAAACGGTCGAGGTGACGCTGCCTGGCGGCGACCAGGGCGCTGAGGTTGGCGGCCGAGCCACCGGAGACGAACACGCCGCCGGCTTCCTCGGGCAACCCGGCGAGATCGGCGAGCCACCGCAGCACCTGGTTCTCGGCGGCGATCGCGCCGGCGCCGGCCTCCCAGTTGCCGCCGAAGATCGACGAGGCGCTGACGACGAGGTCGAACATCGTGGCCGCGATGGTGGGGGCTGTGGGGACGTACGCGAGGTTCATGGCATCGTCCATCGGCCGGCAGGCGGGCATCATCACCTCGCGGACGAGGCGCATGGCCTCCAGGGCACCGGCGCCCGTCGGCGTGATCGCGTGCGCGTACCGCTGTTCGAGCTCGTCGGCGGGCTGCGAGCCCCAACGCGGATCCTTGGGGAGTCGCAGCCGCTCGATCGCGTAGCCGATGACCGAGTGCGCGAACAGCTCGGTCCCCTCGTCCCAGGTGTGCATCGACGGCATCGCGTCAACGTATCCGAGTTCGAGGAGTCGATCGTTTGGGTCCGAACGACGTGTCCGGGATCCCGCGCACGGAACCCCGTCCGCAGCGGGCGCGTACGATGCCTGCGGGGAGGCGCGATGGGGTCGTACTGGTTCCGCAACGGTGAGGTGTACACGCTCGACCCCGCTCGCCCGCGTACGGCGTCGATGGTCGTGCACGACGAGCTGATCGCCTTCGTCGGCGACGACGACGCGGCGCGTCGACATCTGCGTCCGGACACCGTCGAGGTCGACCTCGAGGGTGGCTTCCTCATGCCCGGGTTCGTCGACGGTCACGACCACCTGATCGGCGGCGCGCTCGGCAAGGTCGGTGTCTCGTTGGAGGATCTCCACGGCCGCGATGCCGTGGTCGAGGCCGTGCGCCGCTACGCCGAGGCGCACCCGCACCTCGACGTGATCCGCGGGCACGGCTGGACGCAGTTCACGTTCGGCATGGGCGTGCAACCTCACCGCACCTGGCTCGACGAGGTCACCGACGTGCGCCCGGCGCTGTTGCACTCGTACGAGATCCACGACGCCTGGGCCAACACGGCTGCGTTCGTCGCGGCGGGAATCGACGCTTCGACGCCCGACCCCAACCCCCCGACCGGGTACTGGCCGCGCGACCCCGACGGCTTCCCGGCGGGCACGTGCTGCGAGCCGGAGTCGTGGATCCCGGTCGCCCACGCATTGGGCATGTTCAGCCTCGCCGCCGTGCGCGAGGCGATGGCGCTCACGTTCTTCCCGGCGCCGACGTGGGGCATCACCAGCTACTACGACGCCAGCTTCCTCACGCAGAACCGGGCCCTCACCACGGAGATCCACCAGTTGCTGGTCGACCTCGACCACGCCGGCGAGCTGCCCGTGCGCGTCGTCGGCTCGCACGTGATGCGCAACCCCGCCGGCGACCCCGCTCGAACGGTCGACACGCTGCGGCAGCTGCACGCCGAGGTCCGTTCCGAGCACGTGTCGATCACGACGCTCAAGCTGTTCATGGACGGCGTGGGTCCACAGCACACGGCCGCGATGCTCGAGGACTACGCCGACGAGCCGCACCGGGGCGGGTTCATCTTCGACCCCGACACAGCTCACCGGTTCGCCGAGGCGGCCAACCTCGCCGGGTTCGACACCCACATCCACGCCTGCGGCGACGCCGGCGTGCGCGGTGCGCTCGACGCCTACGAGCGCATCCGTATCGACCATCCCGCCCTCGACACCCGGAACACCGTCTGCCACATGGAGTTCTGCCACCCCGACGACGTCGCACGCTTCGCACGGCTCCACGTCACGGCGAACTGCACACCGATGTGGGGCACCGACTACCGCGGCGAGTTCATGGACGCGTACCCGCTGCTCGTGGGCAGCGAGCGGTTCCAGCGCGACTACTGCCCGTACGGCGACCTCGTGCGCAGCGGTGCCCGTGTCACCTTCGGCGCCGATTGCCCCGGCGTGGAGGTGCACGAGATCCCGCCGCTCGGCCAGATCGAGGCCGCTGTCACGCGGCAGCGGCCCGGGCGCGTCGACGACGTCGTGTGCCATGCGCACCAGCGCGTCGAGGTCGCGCAGGCGCTGCGTGCGTACACGATCGACGGGGCCCGAGCCCTCCGTCTGGATCACCTGGTCGGCTCGCTCGAGGTCGGCAAGCGGGCCGACCTCGTCTGGCTGGGAGCGAGTCCGTTCGACGTGGCGCCGCACGACATCCACGCGATCGACGTGCGGCTCACGATGCTGAGCGGACGGCCGACGCATGGCACCGTTGGCTGATCGACATCGGGTGAAGGAGGTCGGGTGATGGAGATCCAAGGCGCCGCAGCGCTCGTGACGGGCGGCAATCGGGGCATCGGCGAGGCATTCGTGCGCGCGCTGCTGGCGGCCGGTGCGGCACGTGTCTACGTGGGCACCCGCGACGTCGCCAACGCGACCGCGCTCGTCGACGAACTCGGCGAACGCGCCGTGCCCGTGCGCCTCGACATCACCGACGCCGACCAGGTCGTCCAGGCGGCACGCCGGTGCAGCGACGTCTCGATCCTCGTCAACAACGCCGGTGCGTTCACCGGTCTCACGTTGCTCGGCTCGCCCGACATGGCCGCCGCGCGCGAGGAGATGGAGACCAACTACTTCGGTCCGTTGGCGATGTGCCGCGCGTTCGCGCCGGTGCTGGCGCGGCACCCGCAGAGCGCGATCGTGAACGTGCTGTCGGCCGGCGGACTGGTGGCCGTGCCGGCGATGGGCGGCTACAGCCCGTCGAAGTTCGCGGCGCGGGCGATGACGACCTGCGTCCGGGCCGAGCTCGCACCGCAGGGCACCGCCGTCAGCGCGCTCATCGTCGGCTCGGTCGACACCCGCATGGCGGCCGACGTGGTGGGCTGGAAGGAGACCCCGGCCAACATCGCCGCCCACGGCGTGCGCGCGATCCGCAAGAGCATCGACGAGATCGACACCGACCTGATGGCAGTCGAGGTGCGTGCGCATCTCGCCCGCGACCCGAAGGGCCTCGAGGCGCAGATGGCCCGCGGCCTCGGTCGCGGCCTCTCGACCGGCAGATGAACCAGAGCGACACCGACCGCATGGCCTCCCGGCCACGCACCGAACCAAGGAGTGACGGATGAGCGACACGGACATGATCGAGCTGGCCCGCCGGTTCGTCGGCGCGATCGAACGCGGCGATGTCGACGAGGTGCGGGCCTGCTACCACCCCGACGCACAGGTGTGGCACAACAACGACGGTATCGAGCAGACCGTCGACGAGAACATGAAGGTGCTGACCTGGATGGCCCGCACGCTCGCGACCCGCCGCTACCGGGTGATCCGGCTGGAGGCGCTGCCGGACGGCTTCCTGCAGCAGCACGTGCTGGAGGCCGACCTGCCCGGCGGCGGGACGTGGTCGCTCGACGCGTGCGTGATCGTGCGCGTGCTCGACGGCCTCATCGTCCGTCTCGACGAGTACCTCGACTCAGGTCAGGTCGCGAAGCTGACGGCCGCGCTCACCGGCTCGGGATCGTGACCACGCGGCTCGACCTCATGCGCCAGGTGATGGGTGCCTGGGCGGCCGGCGACGTCGACGGCGTGGTCGGCCGCATGACCGACGACATCGTGTGGCACTACGCCGCGGCCACCCATCCGCCGGTGCGCGGCACCGCGCAGGTGCGCAAGCTGCTGGCCGTGCTCCAGGCGGAGATGCGCGATGTGGTGTGGTCGGTGTTCGCCTCGGCCGAGACCGACGACCGCCTGTTCATCGAAGGCGTCGACTCGTACACCGCGGCCAACGGTGCTCGCATCGCGACGCCCTACATGGGCATCGTCGAGTTCCGGGGCGACCTGATCTGCGGGTGGCGCGACTACGTCGATCTCGGCGTGGCTGCCGCGCAGCGCGCAGGCGAACCGAACCCGCCGCACGTCCAGGAGCTGCTCGACCGTCCGACGACCTGACCCTCGGGCCGGTCAGCCCTGTGGCGATCGTCCGGCCGACAGCGCGGACCAGATCGCGCGGTACGAGGGGTACTCGAACGTCGCGTCGACGTAGCCCGCCTCGCGCAGCGCGCGGTGGTACGACGGCAGGTGTCGGAACGGCACACCCGAATCGACGTGGTGGGCGAGGTGCCACCCGATGCAGTACGGGACCAGGAACAGGCGGGCCGTGATCGACTGCGCCACCGAGTGCGTGGTCTCGCGCCGGTCGGACGACATCTGCATGCCGCCGTGCTCGGCGATCGATCGCAGCCGGTTGATCACCCGCCACACGGTGAGGAACGGGCCGAGCCACAGCACCGGGTACACCCACCAGTGCCCGCTCGCGACGGCGGCCGCGATCATCACGGCCTGCACCGCGTCGATCTTCCAGGTGGTGCGGCGGACCTTGGGGTCGGGTGACCGCCAGCCGAGGAGCACACCGCGGAACAGCTTGATGCCGGTGCGTCCCGTGGCGTCGCGCACGAGCTTGCGGCGGAGGCTGTCCTTGGCGATCGGGTACCCGCGGTAGAGGGGGATGTCGGGTTCGTCGGGACCGAACTCCTGGCGGTGGTGGGCCATGTGCACGCGCCGGTAGGCGTCGGTGGAGGTGTACTGCGGGAACCCGAGGAGCCACCGGCCGACCAGATCGTTCGCCCGCCGGTTCGAGAAGAGCAGCCGGTGCGCCGCCTCGTGCATCAGCGAGGCGAACTGGGCGTGGGCCCGACCCATCAGCAGGAACGCCGGGATCGTGCTCCAGGGTGCCCAGCGGACGCCGAACCAGATCACGACGCCGGTCTGCAGGTACAGCGCCAGCACCGACCACGCGTTGCGCCACGACGGGATCCGCCGGAGCTCGTCGCGGAAGGCCGGTTGCGGCCGACCGTCGTCGCGTACGAGCTCGGTCGCGTGAGCCGTCGGCAGGTGGCTCGGGACCATGGTGTGCACGAGGTCCATCTGACCAACGGGCATCGCCCGATGTCAACCGCGGACGCATCACCCCTGATCGAGGGGTCTGTGCGCGCGGTGCTCAGGTCGAGGGCTGCGACGACCGAGGTATGCGGTCATGCATCGTCATCCCTCTGCATCCCGCCGCTCCGACGACGGGTTCACCCTCGTGGAACTCCTGATCGTGATCGTCATCCTGGGCGTCCTCGCGACGGTCACCGTGTTCGCCGTGCGCGGTATCACCGACCAGGGCACGGCATCGGCGACCGATGCCGACGAGCGCACCCTCGAGAGCGCGCAGGAGGCGCACATGGCCAAGGAGGGCGAGTACGCCACCGAGGCCGATCTCGTGGCCGCCGGCCTGCTCCGCGGCGAGTCGACGCTGCACGACATCGATCTCGCCGTCGACGGCCAGAGCTACCAGATCGTCGCCCAGGGTGGCGGCGGCGGCCCGGTCGCTCCGGTGCCGACCGGCACGCCGATCACCTTCGGTGGCGTTCCTGCCGTGGCTGTCGGCTCGGGCCCGGCGTTCATCGTCATCGGCGGTGCCACGGCCATCACCGAGTGGAACTTGCTCGTGGCCGCATCGCAGTCGACCAACAGCAAGACGATGGTCTTCGTCGACATCGCCGACATCGACACCACCACGAAGGCTGAGGACCTGCACGACGCCTCGGTCGCGTTCGCTCGGGTCTTCTCGCTGGCCGACGACGTCGCCAACTTCAGTGGCGCCCAGCCCTTGTCGCTGTACATGGAACTCTCGAACGGCGCTCCTCAGACGTACACCAAGATCAACGACGGCTCGGGAAGGACCGTCGTGTGGGGCTTCGACTACTGAGTCGATCTGGTCCACCGTCCGCACCTCGCGACGTCGGGCTCCCCTGGGTCAGTCCTGGGAGGTCCGACCGAGCAGGTCTTCCTTCCAGCTGCGGAACCTCGTGTGGTGGCTGCCGCTCGGACCCGTGCCGTCGCCGGCGTTGTCGGGGAACAGCCGGAAGGTGTGCTGCACGGCGAGGTCGTCGCGGTGGCACGCCCAGTACCTCGCATCGCCGCCCGAGGCCGGCCCGGCGCGCCACAACAGCCAGTCGCCGATGCGCCGCTTGTAGGTGGCCACCGGCGTGCCCGGTAGGTCGACACCCAGCCGGAGCAGTTCCGGCGGCGCCTCGATCCACGCGCCGGCGACGATGTTGCGGTCGCGCGTGGGCGTGTCGGGCAGGCCGGCGGTGTGGACCGGGGTGTCGTCGTCGGGGCGCTGGTCGTAGCGGAGGGGTTCGCTCATCGTGCCCGCCAGCGTCGCACGGCCGGCCGCTCCACGCCGTACCAGCTGCCTGCCGCGAGCACGAGGGTGATCACGGTGGCGATCAGCACGAACACCGCAGCTCGATCCGTGACGTCGTACATCGCGAGGAGTTGCTGCACCGGCCAGGCGTAGAGGTAGAGGCCGTAGGAGAGGTCGACACCGCGTAGGCGAGCGCCGATCGGGGCCAGGGCGAACGCCACCGGCGGGAGCGCGAGTGCGAGTGCGGCTCCGCCGAGGTGTTCGGAGAGGAACAGCGAGGTCCGGCCGCCGACGAGGGCGACCGTCAACGCGGCGAGGGGCATCCAACCGAGCAGCCGGATGTGATCGGCGAACGCTCCGGCGAGGGTGCCGGACAGGAACACGAACAGCAGCATCACCAGGGTCTTGTCGGCCAGCGAGCCGACGACGAACCCGGTGAGCTCCGGTACCTGGTGGTAGCCGACGGCGAGAACGCCCGTGAGCGTCCACGCCACGGTGACGGTGCGGCGCTCACCCCAGCGGTGGATCACCAGACCGAGCAGACCGACCACGACGTAGCAGCGGAGCTCGTACGGCAGGGTCCAGAGGGACCCGTTGACGAAGCTCTCGCCGGTCGCTGTGCCGTAGGGGGTCGAGGAGGCGAAGACGCCGCGCACGTTGTAGGACATCTCCGTCGGGAAGACGAGGGCACGCCCGATGTACCCGATCGGGCTGTCGGGTCCGGTGCTGAAGAAGCCGCTGAGTCCGCCGTGCTCGTGTACCCACGCCAGCATCGCGACCGGTAGGGCGCTGCACACGACGGCCACGGCATAGCCCGGCACGATGCGGAGTGCTCGAGCGCGGGTGAACGCCCCGAACGGTCGGCGCGCTGCGGACCGGCCGACGAGCATCCCGCTCATGGCGAAGAAGCCGGCGACGGCGAACCCGCCGAGCGTCAGATAGTGCGGCGCGAGCGGCGAACTGGGTTCGGGGCCGAAGCCGCCGAGCGGCCACGTGTGGCTGACGAGCACCAAGAACGCAAGGATCAGCCGCAACGCGTCGAAGCCCGGTGAGCGGCCGTCGATGAGGTCGGCCACGGTGACGGATCGAGCGGCGACCGGGGTGCGCTGCGGCCGTCCGTCGCCGGCGTCGTTCCGTCCCGATCGGGCGGTGGAGGTCACCAGCCCCGGGCCACCCACTCGGCGAGGGCTGGCCGTTCGTTGCCGATGGTGGTGTCGACGCCGTGTCCGGGCATCACGACCGTGTTCGCCGGCAGCGTGAACAGCTTGTTGTCGATCGAGTCGATGATGGTCGCGAAGTCGCCGCCCTCGAACGAGGTGTTGCCCGGTCCGCCGGGGAAGAGCGTGTCGCCGGAGAAGAGCACCGGCGACCCTTCGACGAGGAACGAGATCGACCCTGGCGTGTGGCCCGGGTTGTGGATGGCGTGCAACCGGAGCTTGCCAACCTCGATCACCTCGGCGTCGTCGAGGAACACGTCGTAGCCGCAGTCCTTCAGCATCGGTGCGTCCTGACTGGTGACGGCGACCTCGTAGCCCGCTTCGCGCATCTGGGTGACGGCGCCGATGTGGTCCCAGTGGCCGTGGGTCTCGAGCACGCGCTTCACGTCGAGGCGCTGGCACAGTTCGAGCAGGCGTTCGTGCTCGTTGGCAGCGTCGATCAGGACCGACTCGCCCGTGTGTCGGCACCGCAGCACGAACACGTTGTTCGCATAGGGACCCACCACCACGCGATGGATCTCGAGTCGCCCGTCGGCCCAGTGCAGCGTCGTCATGGCGTCAGTCTTGCACCGGCGCCACGCCGGGACGGCCAGCTCAGCTGGAGACGACGTCGTAGCCGAGCGAGAGGGCCACCATGATCTGCGCCGGATCGAAGGTGACGAAGCGGACGGGCCGGGGCAGGCGGTCGGCGGCGGCGAGGTGCAGCGCGTCGCTCAACCGCAGCGGTTGCTCGCGCATGAGTGCAGCGGCCCGGTCGAGGCAGCGTTGGTCGACGGGCACGACGGCGACACGGTCCCACGTGAGCCGCACCAGATCCTCCAGGTCGTTGCGCAGCACGGGCTCGTCGACCACTCGGTCGATGAGCGCGAGGGACTCCATCAAGGTGAGCCCGCTCGAGCACCAGTCGGGGTCGTCGCGCATCGCGTCGAGCACGACGGTTCGGATCGGCTGGTCGAGGTGGGCGGCCACCAGCGCGCTGGCGTCGAGGTAGACGGTCATCGGCGTCCGGTCATCGGTCAGCCGCGGATCTCGCGCAGGAGCCGGTCGAGCCGGGCGTTGCCCCACACCGTCACGTACCTCTCGGGCACCGAACGGTCGGCCCGCCGCGGCGGGATGAGCGCGCCCGACGACACCAGCGATGAGAGATGAGCGGCCGTGGAGCGCTCATCGCTCATCGCGGTCTGGGGTTCGACGGCCGACAGGGGGACGATCGCGGCGGCGGGGCGCCCTGCGATGGACACGAGCGTCGGCTCGCCGCCGGCCGCGCGGCGCACGTGGGCAGCGAGATCGGCGCGCAGCTCGCGGATCCCGATCACGGTCGGCTCCTGGTCGGGTGGCGCTGGTTCATGTGTACGCGAGTGTACACATCTCGATTTCGCCATGCCCGCTCGCCCTCGCCAGACTGCCCGCATGAACTTTGCCTTCACCGAAGAACAGGAAGAGCTGCGCAAGACCGTGCGCCAGTTCCTCGACGCCAAGAGCCCCGAGACCGCCGTGCGCGAGCAGATGGAGACCGACAACGGTTTCGATCCCGCCGTGTGGAGCCAGGCCGGCGAGCAGCTCGGCCTGCAGGGTCTGATCATCCCCGAGGAGTTCGGTGGCTCGGGCTACAGCTACGTCGAGCTCGGCATCGTGCTCGAGGAGATGGGCCGGGCCCTGCTGTGTGCCCCGTTCTTCTCGACCGTCGTGCTCGCCGCCAACACGCTGATCCACAGCGGTGACGACGCCGCCAAGGCAGCGCACCTGCCCGGCATCGCCGCCGGCACCACGATCGCGACCCTCGCCTTCACCGAGCCCTCGGGCAAGTGGGACGAGAGCGGCATCACCACCCAGGCCTCCGGCTCGGGCGACAGCTGGACCCTCAACGGCACGAAGATGTTCGTGCTCGACGGCCACACCGCCGACCTCATCATCGTCGCGGCTCGCACCGACAAGGGCGTCAGCCTGTTCACCGTCGACGGCGGCGCAGCCGGCCTCACCCGCACGGCGCTCAGCACGATGGACCAGACCCGCAAGCAGGCCAAGCTCGAGTTCGCCAACACCCCGGCGACGCTCATCGGCACCGAGGGCGAGGGCTGGAAGGTCCTCGACCGCGTGCTCGACCTCGCCGCCGTCGGCCTCGCCGCCGAGCAGGTCGGTGGCGCCCAGAAGGTGCTCGAGATGGCCGTCGACTACGCCAAGGTGCGCGTGCAGTTCGGCCGCCCGATCGGTTCGTTCCAGGCGATCAAGCACAAGTGCGCCGACATGCTGCTCGAGGTCGAGTCGGCCAAGAGCGCGGCGTACTACGGCATGTGGTGCGCGGCTGAGCTCAACGACGAGCTGCCCTCGGTGGCGTCGCTGGCCAAGGCCTACTGCTCGGAGGCGTACTTCCACGCCACGGCCGAGAACATCCAGATCCACGGTGGCATCGGCTTCACCTGGGAGCACCCGGCGCACCTGTACTTCAAGCGTGCGAAGTCGAGCGAGCTGCTCTTCGGTGACCCGACCTACCACCGCGAGCTGCTGGCGCAGCGCATCGGCATCTGATCCGTCGGCGGGCCTCGCCCGCCGTGTGATCGCATCGATCCAGACGAACGGCCCGGGGCGACCCGGGTCGTTCGCCGTTTTCGGCAGCAGGCCCATGCCCACGTCGGCGGCTCGCCGATAGCGTGCCCGACGTGGAGCCGATCACCTGGGTGTTCCTCGCCGCCGCCACGGTGTGCACGTTCGTCATCGCCGCCGTCGTCATCGGTCGCGAGGCGCACCGTCTCGACGCCGTCGCGCCCCGATCCGTGTACATGATCGACGAGGTGGTCGAGTTCGTCGCCGAGTATCTCCCGGCAGACACCCAGGCGCGGCTCACGCCGAACGAGCTCGAGCAACTGCTCACGTTCCACATGCGGTGGCTGCACGCCAAAGGCCTGCAACCCACGAACGTCGTCGACCGGCGCCAGGACATCGACGACCTCGTGATCGTCGGTGAGGACGACCTCACGGCGTATCTCTTGGTCGAGGCCGACCGTGCCGGGATCGACATCCTCGACGACGTCGACGTCGTCCATGTGGTCGATGCACACCTCGCCTACTTCGAGGCGATCGGCGCCGTCGGCCCGAAGGCGATCGACCTGTGACGAGCCGTCTCGAGCCGGTGCCGACCTCGCTCGCGCTCGATCGTCTCGCGCCCGATCGTCTCGCGCCCGATCGTGGTGTCACACGCCGTTCATGAAAATCCGATGGCCAACCCGTCGGCAGCCGTGATTGACTTTCCTCACCAGAGAGAGGAGGTGGTCCAACTGAACAGCAATTGTCATGGGACTCTGGAGGTGGTTGGCCGCTAGGCCTTCAGGCTGGACCGCCTGGCGAATCCACGCCAACCTCTGCTGATCTCCCTGCCGGAGCTGGTCCCGTCGGCGCATGTGTGGGAGTTCGGTCTCGTACCAGTCAGGAACAGGGCAGCGGCCTTCGGGTCGCTGCCCTGTTCGCGTCCCGGGCTCGACGCCCGCTAGGTTGCAGCGTCATGGAACGGCCGTCCCGCTTCGAACACACGCGATTCCTCGGCGACAAGCGCACCCAGCTGGTGTACGACCTCGACGAGTGGACCGACGAGGCCGTGATCGACGAGATCGTGGCGGCCGAGACGGGCCTGTGCTTCGGGCCCGACACGCTCGTCGAGGCCCGCAACCGCGGCTACACCCTGGCCACGCCGGGCAAGCGCCGCCGTCACCGCAAGCCGCGCGCCTGAGCCCGCCCCGGTCGTTGCTGGGCTGGTCGCTGCTGGTCGGGGCGTCGGTGTGAACGGCAGCTTCACCTCCGGAGGCCTGCAGCTCTCGCGCTACCTCGCCCGCCCTGCGGGGCGTACCGACGCGCTGCCCGGCCTCATCCTGTGTCACGGTTTCCCGGTGGGACCGCTCGATGCCCGTCAGAGCGCGCTCACGTTCCCCGAGCTCATCGATCGCATCGCCAACGAGCAGCGCTGGGCGGCGATGACGTTCACGTTCCGCGGGTGCGGTACCAGCGAGGGCGACTTCTCGCTGCAGGGGTGGGTCGACGATCTGCGCAATGCGATCGATCATCTGATCGCCGAAGCGAACCCCACCGGCATTTGGCTGATCGGCACCAACACGGGTGGCTCGATCGCCACGTGCGTGGCCGCGGACGACCCGCGCATCCGCGGCGCCGCGCTGCTCAGCCCCAGGGCAGACTTCGACGACTGGGCGGCCCAGCCGCGCCGGTTCCTCGAACACGCCAGGGAGATCGGCGCGGTGCGCACGGCCGGCTACCCCCGGGCCTTCGACGAGTGGGCTCGCGAGCTGCGCCGGTTCCGCCCGGTCGACGCTGCCCGTCGGTTCGCGCCGCGGCCCATGCTCGTGATGCACGGTGAGGACGACGAGAGCGTGCCCGTGAGCGACGCCCGCCGTCTGGCGGACGCCCATGGGTCGGCAGAGCTGCGGATCATCAACGGGGCAGGGCACCGGTTGCGTCACGACCCGCGTGCGGTCGCGGTGCTGCTCGGCTGGCTCGACCGCCAGAAGTCGACCCTCTAGACCCGCCCGGCCGGCGGCGTCAGCCGCCGTAGCCGTCGAGGTGGGTGCTGTGCCAGCGCCAGGCGCTGTCGACGATCTGGTCGAGCGTCTTGGTCGACGCCCAACCCAGCACCGCATGGATCCTGGTGGGATCGGCGAAGGTGGAGACCGGATCGCCGGCGCGCCGGGCCACGATCTCGTAGGGCACCGCTCGACCCGACACCCGCTCGGCGGCGTGGATCACGTCGAGGACGCTGCTGCCGATGCCGGTGCCGACGTTGAGCGACACGGTGGCCCCGCCCTCGGACAGATGATCGAGGGCGCGGATGTGGGCGTCCGCGAGATCGTCGACGTGGATGTAGTCGCGGATGCACGTGCCGTCGGGCGTGGGGTAGTCGTCGCCGAACACCTGCACTGCCGGCCGCTTGCCGAGCATGGCCTTCATCACCAACGGAATCAGGTTGAGCGACTGGGTCCAGTCCTCGCCGATACGGCTGTCCTCGCTCGCGCCCGCGGCGTTGAAGTAGCGCAGGTTCACCGCGGTGAGGCCGTTGGTGGCGCCGTACCAGCCGAGGATCTTCTCGACCATCGCCTTCGACTCGGCGTACACGCTCTCGGGTGCGATCGGCGCGTCCTCGGTGACGGGCACGGCGGGCGGGGTGCCGTTCACCGAACAGCTCGAGGAGAACACGATGTTGCGCACGTCGGCCGCCAGCATCGCCTCGACGAGGTCGACCGTGCCGGCGACGTTGTTGAGCCAGTACTTCTCGGGGCGGATCATCGACTCGCCGACGTTCTTGTAGGCGGCGAAGTGGACGACCTGGGTGACTCCTCGGGAGCGGCACAGCTCGGTGACGAGCGGCCGGTCGTGGATGTCGCCGACGACGAGCTCGGCGCCGAGCAGCGCGTCGCGATGGCCGAGCTCGAGGGTGTCGAGCACGACCACGTCGCGGCCTCGATCGCGCAGCATGCGCACGGTGTGGGAGCCGATGTAGCCGGCTCCGCCGGTGACGAGGATGGTCATGGTTCCTCCGGGAACGTGGTGGTGGTTGTGCTGCGTCGGCGCTCCCGCCGCAACAGCCGTCGGGATCAGATGGACTCGTGGGCGCGGAAGAAGTCGATCATCAGGGCCAGGCCGTCGCGGAGTGACACCGTCGGCGTCCAGCCGTAGGTCGACCTCGCGAGGGTGATGTCGGGTTGGCGCTGGTGTGGGTCGCCCTCGCGCTCGTCGGGGAGCGGCACGGTCACGAGCTCGCTCGTGGCTCCGGTGAGCTCGACGACCGCCTGAGCGAGCTCGCGCATCGTGTACTCGCCAGGGTTGCCCACGTTGACGGGCCCGGTGATGGGTCCCTCGAGCACCGCGATGAGACCGGCGACTTCGTCACTGACGTGGCAGAAGCTCCGGGTCTGGGTGCCGTCGCCGTGGAGGGTGATCGGCTCGTTGCGTAGCGCTTGCATCACGAAGGTGTTCACGACCCGGCCGTCGTCGGGGCGCATGCGCTCGCCGTAGGTGTTGAAGATCCGGACGATGCGCACGTCGAGGCCGTGGACACGGTGGTAGGCCATGGTGATGGCCTCGCTGAAGCGCTTCGCCTCGTCGTAGCAGCTGCGCGGCCCGATGCAGCTCACGTTGCCGAGGTAGCTCTCGGGCTGGGGGTGCACGAGCGGATCGCCGTACACCTCGCTCGTGGAGGCGAGGAAGAACCGGGCCCGCTGCGCGACGGCGAGGTCGAGCAGGTGGCGCGTGCCTGTCGATCCGACTGCGAGGATCTCGAGCGGCATCGTCGCGAAGTCGAGCGGTGATGCCGGGCTGGCGAAGTCGAGGACGGTGTCGAAGCTGCCCGACGTGATCTCGTCCGGCAGGGGTTCGGTGATGTCGTGTTCGATCAGGGCGCAGCCGGGATGTCCGGCCAGGTGGGCCAGGTTCGTGCGCCGGCCGGTGACGAAGTTGTCGACGATCGTGACTCGGTCGCCCCGCGCCAGGAACACGTCGGTCATGTGGGACCCGATGAATCCGCCGCCGCCCGCGAGCAGATGATGGGCCATCAGCGTCCGATGCCGAGATGGGTGAAACCGGCGTGGCTCCAGGACGCGCGCTCGAGCAGGTTGCGGCCATCGACCACGGTGCGACCGGGCATGCCGGCCGCGACGACCTTCGGGTCGAGCCAACGGAAGTCGTCCCACTCGGTGAGCACGGTCAGCACGTCGGCATCCTTGGCGGCGTCGTAGGCATCGGCACAGATTGCCACGTCGGCAGGTACACCAGGCTTCGGAGCGTGGACGGTCGGGTCGAACGCCCGCACCGTGGCGCCCGACGCGAGCAGCCGCTCGATGATCGAGATCGACGGCGAGTCGCGCAGATCGTCGGTGCGCGCCTTGAAGGTGAGGCCCCACACGGCGACGGTCTTGCCCTCGAGCGAACCGCCGGCGGCGACGCGGATCTTGTCGGCGACGCGGTCGAACTGCTCGTCGTTGGCGGTGATGACGCCGGCCAGGAGGTCGAACCGATAGCCCGATTCGTTCGCGATCTTCAGGAGCGCCCGCGAGTCCTTGGGGAAGCAACTGCCGCCCCAGCCGGGTCCGGGGCGCAGGAACTCGGTGCCGATGCGCTTGTCATAGCCCATCCCGACGACGACGTCGTTGACGTCGGCCCCCACACCTTCACACACCGCTGCGATCGCGTTGATGAAGCTGAGCTTGGTGGCGAGGAAGGCGTTCGCGGCGTACTTGATGGTCTCGGCCGACGCCGGGTCGGTGACGATCACCTGGGCGCGCACCTTCTCGTACAGGTGGCCGACGGCGATCGCGGCTGACCGGTCGTCGCAGCCCACCACGACACGGTCGGGTCGGAGGAAGTCGTCGACGGCAGAACCTTCGCGGAGGAACTCGGGGTTGCTGACCACCCGTACGTCGGGCCGCTTCAGCACCCGTTCGACCACCTTGGTGCTGCCGACCGGCACGGTGCTCTTGTTCACCACGATCGCCTCGTACGGCAGCACCGAAGCGATCTCGCGAGCGGCACCTTCCACATAGCTCAGGTCGGCGGAGCCGTCCTCACCCTGTGGCGTGGGCACGCACAAGAAGGCGATCTCGCAGTCCTTCACGGCCTCGGCAGCCCCGACGACGAAGCTGAGGTTGCCCTTCCGCAGGCCATCGGCGACCAGTTCGTCGAGGCGGTGCTCGACGATCGGGATCTCGCCGCGCGTCAGACGCTCGACCTTCGCAGCGTCGATGTCGGCGCACACCACGTCGTGACCGAGATGGGCGAAGCATGCTCCGGTGGTGAGACCGACGTACCCGGTCCCGATGATGGCGAGGCGTGTCACGGCGCCGAGGCTATCCAGCGGGTGCTCTCGGTTCCGTGGCCGTCTTCCGTCCATCCGTCGTCGGAGCGGGTTCGTTCGTCGGGCGTACCTCGGGCGTACGTCGATCGGGTCACCCGACGCACGGCACTGCTCCCGTTCGAGTTCGCGATGAGCCGGCCTCCCCTGATCGAGGGGTTGGGCCCGAATCGGTCACCCTCGACCGTGGGGGTGCCGAAGAACGGGGAGGACGGGTGTACGGCGCCTCGCTCGTCCGGCAGGACCAGCGTCGATCGGAAGGGCGGTCTCAGGATGACGAGGATGCACCACGTGAGTTCTGGCAGCAGATCATTCGACCGATGGAGCCGCGCGCTCGGAGCCCTGTGCTGGCTCGGTTGGATCCCGGCCGCTCTGCACGCAGGAACGGCCGGGCCCCGACTCAAGTCGCTGGTGCTGATGTGTGCATGGATGGCCGGTTCCGTCGTCGCGCTCGTGGCGTTCGCTCCGGTCGTGACGGATGCGCCGGAGCCAGGTGACCGAGAGGTCTGACGTCCAGTCGACGGGAACGCGAGCGTCAGCTCCGGTCCGCCGAGGCCGGCGGGTCGTCGACCGGCGCGCGGCTCGGCAGATCGAACGTGGTGCCCGTCAGCAGGATGGTGCATGCCCGAGCCATCGCCTGCCCCAGTGCCATGACATCGGCGGAAGGCCGGCCGCCCTGACGTGGTCTCATCACGACGGGGACTTCACCGATCCGGTAGCCCCGACGGGCAGACACGAGGATCGCCTCGAAGGTGTCGCCGAGGTAGTGGTGTGGGAAGTCGGCCGCGAAGGCATCGAGGAGTGGCGACCTGATCGCGCGGAACCCAGACGTGGGATCGGTCAGCTCCACGTGACCCGAACGTGCGATCACCCACGAGAGCAGTCGGATGCACCATCGGCGCACTCGTGAGATGTCGTAGTCCGATCCACCCGAGAATCGGCTGCCCACCACCATGTCGAGATGTGCGCCATCGTCCGCGAGCGCAGCGATGAGTTCGTCGACATGGCTGGCGACATGCTGGCCGTCGGCATCGACCTGCACGACGATCGAGTAGCCATGATCGACGGCATATCGGAAGCCGGCGCGCAGTGCGCCACCGACGCCCAGGTTGATGGGCAGTGCGAGGACCGGGACGCCGGTGGCGCGGGCGACGGCCAGCGTGTGGTCGGTGCTCCCGTCGTCGACCACGAGACAGTCGTGACCAGCCGCGGTGACCTCTCGCACCACCTCGCCGATGCAGTCCTGCTCGTTGAACGCAGGGATGACGACGAGGGGGTCATTCGGCACGTCGTTCGACCTCGTCGAGTCGGCGGGCGAGCAGTGCATGCGCCTCGGCAGTGGTCCGGAGACGTTCTTGGAGCTGCGACACGCTGATCGACAGCTGGACCGAGATGACCAGCAGCAGGACCGAACTCATCGCGAGCAGTACCGCCGTCGGACTCATGTTCGCGAGCTTGCCGATCCGGCCGACGAACGGCATGATGCCCGCGGCCAGGGCGACCATCGCCCCGACGGCCAGCCAGCCGATGGCGTACCGCGTGCTGAGGAGTCGCCGGCGGGCGAGGCGGAGTACGACGGTCATGATCAGCGCGCCGCCGGCCGCCATCACGATTGCCTGTCGGGCTGTGGTGGACATGCCGCGAGCGTAGGGCACGCCCCTCGGTCACGCCCGGCCTCGTCGCACCTGCGCTCGCTCTGAACGTCCCGTTCGGACGTCGCTATGGTGGACCCGCGATGAACGGGCAGGACGAGTTCGCGGTGATGGTGCCGTTCTACGCGGACGTCGACCTGCTCCGGGGTGCCCTGGCCAGTGTGCAACGGCAGACGGATCCCGACTGGCGCTGCATCGTGGTCGACGATGGTGCGACCGACGTCGGTGTCGGCGTGTTGGTCGCGGCCTTCGCTGATCCACGGTTCGAGTACGTGAAGAACGAGGGCAACCTCGGCGTTGCCGCGACCTTCAACCGATGCTTCGAACTGGCGGTGCAGATCGGTGCCGCGCTGGTCGTGGTGCTCCACGCCGACGACGAACTCGAACCGTGTTACGTCGCGACCATGCGCGCGGCGCATGCACATCGGCCCGAGGTGGCATGCCTCGCGCCTCGTGTCACCGTGATCGACGCCGCGGGGGAGGTGGCGACACCGCTGCCCGACATGGTGAAGGCTGCGTTGCGACCTCGCCGCCTCGGCGAGCTGCGCGGCGAGCGTGGATTGCGGATCCTGCTCCGTGGACAGTTCTTCTATTGTCCGGCCGTGTCGTTCCGGCTGGCGGAGATCGATCGTCCCGCCTGGGACGAGCGATGGCGGCAGGTGATGGACCTGCAGCTGTTCGCGACCGTGTTGCTCGACGGAGGCGCGATCGGGCTGGAGACGGCCAGGGTGTACCGATACCGCCGTCACGCTGCCTCGGTGACCCAGGTGAACTCGGTGGAGTTGTTGCGCACCGTGGAAGAGACCGAGCTGTCGCGAGAGCTCGCACTGCTCGCACGAGGGCGTGGGTGGCGACGTGCGGCGAGATCCGCTCGCTGTCGGTGGACGGTGCGAGCGCAGGCGATGGTCTGTGCAGCGACGTTGTTGGTGGGCCGCAGATGGCGCCCCGCTCGACGGGCGATCGCGCTCGCCACACGGCCCTGACACACCGTGCAGCGCGCCGTACACTGCCTCGAATGACCGGCCCGACCCCCTGCCTGAGCGTGGTGATCCCGTGTTACAACGAGGAGCAAACGGTCGAAACAGTCATCAGGACTGTTCTCGAGAGCCCGTACGTCGGCGAGGTGATCGTGGTCGACGACGGTTCGACCGACGGCAGCCGGGCGGTCCTGGCCGATCTCCTCGACGTCGATCCGCGGCTCGAGGTCGTACTGCAGGCGCGCAATCAGGGCAAGGGCGCGGCGCTTCGCACCGGGTTCGCTCGCGCTCGATGTGACTACGTCGTCGTCCAGGATGCCGACCTCGAGTACGACCCCAAGGAGTTCGGTGTCCTGCTCGAGCCGTTGCTCGAGGACAAGGCCGACGTCGTCTATGGGTCACGGTTCGTCAGCAGCAGGCCGCACCGAGTCCTCTACTTCTGGCACTCGCTCGGCAACCGTCTGCTGACGCTCGCGTCGAACGTGTTCACCGACCTGAACCTCACCGACATGGAGACGTGCTACAAGGTCTTCCGCCGTGAGGTGATCCAGAGCATCGAGATCGAGGAGGATCGGTTCGGTTTCGAGCCGGAGGTGACAGCGAAGATCGCCCGCGGAGGCTGGCGGGTCTACGAAGTGGGCATCTCCTATGCCGGCCGAACCTATGCGGAGGGCAAGAAGATCGGCTGGCGTGACGGCTTTCGCGCGTTGTACTGCATCATCCGCTACTCCCGTGTCGGGGAGCGTCTCCGGTGGGGCTCGAGCGTGTCAGCGCCGCGCGAGCGCGAAGATCGTGCGGAACATCCACGCGATGTCTGACCGGTTGGAACGCACGTCGAAGTACCCGAGGTCGATCGCAGCCTTCTCTGCCAAGACCGACTTGTAGGCTTCTTCGAGCGATCGTCCATCGGCGAGCAGCGTGGCCAGACGGGTCTCCTCGTCACGGAAGGCGATGCTGCCGGGAGACGTGATTCCCGGCCGCCACTCGAACAGTCGTCGTTGGCCGCTGTCGTACCATGGCAGATACCGCGGGTCCTCGGGCCTGGGCCCGACGATGCTCATGTCGCCTCGCAGGACGTTCCAGAGCTGTGGCAGCTCGTCGAGCTTGGATCGCCGGAGCAGGCGGCCGACCGGCGTGATCCGGTGGTCGCCTCCCACCGTGATCCCTGGCCCGTCGTTGTCGATGTACATCGACCGGAACTTGAGCAGGACGAACGGGTTCCCGCCGGCGCCGACACGCGTCGCTCGGTACAGGATGGGTCCGGGAGAGGTCAATGCGACGGTGGTGGCGGCGATGACCATCACGGGCGACGTCACCACCAGCAGCACGGACGCGACCAGGACGTCGAGGAAACGTTGCCTCACGCCCGAAAGTGTCGCACGATCTCGACCACTGCCTCGATCACATCGTCGACATCGTTCTCGGTGAGTCGGGGATTGAGCGGCAGGCTGACCAAGCGCTGGTACTGGGCCCACGCCACGGGGAAGTCCTCGGGGGCCAGATCGAAGCGATCGCGGTAGTAGGGGTGAAGGTGCAGCGGGATGAAGTGGACGCTGGCGCCGATGTTGCGTTCGGCCATCCGATCCATGAAGCCGGCACGGTCGATGGTCAGCCGATCGAGATGCAGTCTGATCGGAAAGAGATGGCGGGCGGAGGTGATGCCGGCGCGTTCGGTCGGGAGCTCGATCTCCGACAACTCCCCAAGACCCTCGCGGTACCTCGCCACGACCTCGCCACGTCGTTGCTGGAACCCGTCGAGGCGCGGCAGTTGGCGAAGACCGATCGACGCCTGGATGTCGGTCATGTTGCACTTGAAGCCGGGCCGAACGACCTCGTAGAACCACGAGCCACCCTTGCCGTACCGCTTCCACGCGTCTCGACTCATGCCGTGCAGGGCCCACAGTC
This sequence comes from Actinomycetota bacterium, assembly GCA_963169665.1. Classification (GTDB taxonomy): domain Bacteria; phylum Actinomycetota; class Acidimicrobiia; order Acidimicrobiales; family Ilumatobacteraceae; genus VFMC01. The sequence goes on from CAUJET010000159.1 coordinate 79,139, forward strand.
GAGCCTCGTCGATGAAGTCCGACGGGCCCGTGAGCATGCCGCCCTCGGCGGTCGCGATGTTCTTGGTGGCGTAGAAGCTGAACGCGGTCGCGCGTACGAGTCCGCTCGGCGCCGTCGGGTCGCCGATCGTGCGATCCTCGAGGGCGGCCGGAAAGGCATGAGCTGCATCTTCGACGATGTGCAGACCGAACTCCGCGGCGATCGCGTCGATCGCGACCATGTCGCAGGGATGGCCGGCGTAGTGCACGGGCATGATCACCTTCGGGCGGAGCTGGCCGTCGGCGAGCGTCCGTTCGATGGCGACCCGCAGCGCCGATGGGTCGAGGTTCAAGGTGTCGGGTTCGACGTCGACCAGCACCGGCGTGGCACCGAGATGAACCGCCACGTGCGCAGTGGCACAGAAGGTGAAGGTGGTGGTGAACACGGCGTCGCCCGGGCCGACCCCGAGCGCGGCGAGCGCCACCTGCATCGCGTCGGTACAGCTGAACACGGCCAATGCATCGGGGGCGTCGACCTTGGCGGCGAACTCCTGCTCGAATCTCCGCGTCTTCGGCCCGGTCGTGATCCAGTCGGAGCGCAGCGTGTCGATCACTTCGTCGATCTCGTCGTCGCCGAGCATCGGGGGTGAGAACGGCAGGAAGGTGTCGCGCACGCGAACATTGTGGCCGTCTCAGTGGGCTACACCAACTCGGACGACACTTCTGATCGCCCAGGTCCGGCATCGTGAGCGGCCCCCGCCAGAGGGTCGGCTTCCCATAGAATCCATGCCGTGACGGATCGCTTTGAACTCCAGGAGCGGGTCCTGCGCGTCGTGCGATGGCTCTACCCGCTCGCGACGCCGATGCGAATCCTCATGGACGTTCTGGCCTGGTCGCTCGCTGCAGGCCTCGCGATCTACCTGCGGTTCGGTCTCACCTTCGACGGCGAGAGCGGTCGCGGGTTCTGGCAGGTGCTGCCCCTGGTCGCCGTGTTGCAGGTCTTGGCGGGGTACGCCGTCGGCCTGTATCGGCGCCGGTGGAGGTACGGCTCCTACGACGAGGTCGCCGCCCTGGCGGTGACAGCCGCGATCGTCACCGGTGGGCTGTTCCTGTTGAACGAGCGGTACTTCTTCGTGCGACCGATCCCGCAGAGTGCGGTGCTGGTCGGCGGCGTGTTCGGGCTGATGCTGATGGGTGCGATTCGCTACGTCTGGCGTCTCGTGCTGGAGTGGTTGCGGCGACCGACCGAGCGCACGGCGGAGAAGATGATCGTCTTCGGTGCGGGTGAAGGTGGTCTCCAGGTGATCACGGCGCTGCTGCGGAGTCGCTCGTCGCCGTTCGTGCCGGTCGCCCTCCTCGACGACGACTCCGGCAAGCAGCGCCTGTCGATCATGGGTGTGAACGTCCTCGGCGATCGGCACGCGATGGCGAAGGCCGTCGAGCGCACGGGTGCGACGACGTTGCTGATCGCCGTTCCATCGGCGTCGTCGCGCACCATCGGCGAGATCGCCGACCTGGCCGTCGAGTGCGGGTTGGAGGTCAAGGTTCTGCCCGCCGCCGACGAGCTCTTCTCGACCGAGGTCGGGGTGACCGACATCCGTGACATGACCGAGGCCGACCTGCTCGGCCGACACCAGATCGAGACCGACGTCGAGGAGATCGCCCACTACCTGACCGGCAAGCGCGTGCTCGTCACCGGAGCTGGGGGCAGTATCGGCAGTGAGCTGTGTCGTCAGCTGGCGAGGTTCCGCCCCGCCGACCTGATGATGTTGGATCGGGACGAGAGCGCCCTCCATCAGGTGCAGCTGTCGATGCATGGCCGGGCCCTGCTCGACACGCCCGACACGGTCCTCGCGGACATCCGCGATGCGGACAATCTCGTGGCGCTGTTCATGGCGCGACGACCCCACGTCGTGTTCCACGCTGCGGCCTTGAAGCACCTCCCGCTGCTCGAGCAGTACCCGGCCGAGGCGTACAAGTCGAACGTCGTCGGCACGTTGAACGTGCTCCGAGCGGCGCAGGCATCGGGTGTGGACGTGTTCGTCAACATCTCGACCGACAAGGCCGCGAACCCGATCAGCGTCCTGGGCTGGTCCAAGCGCGTCGCCGAGCGACTCACCTCGTACTTCGGCCAGGACCGGTCGACGAACGGCACGTACCTGTCCGTTCGCTTCGGCAACGTGCTCGGCTCCCGCGGCAGTGTGCTCACGACGTTCCGTGACCAGATCGCCAACGGTGGCCCCGTCACGGTGACCGACCGCGACGTGACACGGTTCTTCATGACGATCCCCGAAGCGGTCCAGCTCGTGATCCAGGCGGGGGCGATCGGCTCATCGGGCGAGGTGCTGGTCCTCGACATGGGCGATCCGGTCCGGATCCACGATGTGGCACGCCGTCTGATCGCTCAGTCCAAACGCGACGTGCCGATCGTGTTCACCGGACTCCGCCCGGGCGAGAAGCTCCACGAGGAACTGTTCGGGGACGACGAGGTGGACGAGCGGCCGCATCACAAGTTGGTGTCGCACGCCGCCGTGCCGCCGCTCGATCCGGCGGAGGTCGGAGCAACCCCTGGCGATGCCAGTGGGTGGATGCGGTCCATGGCGTGAACGCGACCGGCGCCGGTCCGCTGGGCACGTCCGGGAGACCGTCCGATGCTGTTGGACCGACCGCTCCGACCACCACCCCGGGGGCGATCTCCGCGCGTCCAGCGCGAGACGGACAGGTCGTGCATGTGGCCCTCGCTTGCGTCGCGCTGATCGGAGCGGTGGCATCGGGACGATGGATCGTGACGATCCTCCGCTTCCGCTCGACGGGGTTCGACGTGTCCGACGAGGCCTACTACCTGGTCGCATCGACGCACCCGGATGCGTACGCCCACGGCCCCACCGACTTCGGCCGGTACCTCGCGCCCGTGTGGCGGGCGGTCGGCGAGGACCTGGGCCGTTTCCGCCTCGCCGGCCTCGCAGCTGTGCTCGTCACCGCCGCCGCTGCTGGTCGGGAGCTGTCGGCGTGGGTCGATGTCCGTCGCGCCCCGACGTATCGACGGGTCCACCGGGCGCTGGTGCACGTGGCCGCGTCGTCCACGGTTCTGTCCGGACTCCTGCTCTGCTACTCGCTGTGGCTGGTCACCCCGGGGTACAACCTGATGGCCATGTGTCTGGTGTGTGGCGTCGCGATGGCCACGATCGGTTGTGTACGCATCGGCATCTCGAGACCGACAGGAGATGGCGGTGAGCCCGGGCCCGTCTCCACGGTCGACCTCGCCGAGGTGTCGCTGGTCCCCTTCGCGAAGCTGGGCGCCCTGCTCGTGGTGCTCGCGTCGATCAAGGTGACCGCTGCCGCCGCGTCGACGGTGCTGGCCGTGACGATCCTGGCCGTGTCGGGCGGTCGGTGGCCGCGCCGTCGCGCGCTCGCGTGGACCGCCGCGGGCGCCGGTGTCGGACTCGGCCTGTACCTCGTGTTGGTCGGGGGCAGACCCTGGCGATCGATCGTCGCGTGGCGACGTGCCTACGACATGGCCGAGCTCAGGGTCGACCACCCGGCCCGCCAAGTCTGGGAGTCGGAGTTCATCCGGGAGACGGTGGTTCCGTGGTTGCTCGTCGCCGTGCTGCTCGCTGCAGCGGGGGTCGCGGTCCTGCTCGTGGTGCGACGTCCCGCCGCGCGGATCACGGTGGGGATCGGTGGCGCCATCGTCACGACGGTGACGATGTGGGGCTCGAGGCCACGAGGCGGGGTCGGCGCCGTGGACGGCGCCGGCTGGTGGTGGGTGCGGTTCGCGATGCTCGGGTTCGGGTGGATCGTCATCGCGGCGCCCCATCGCGATCGGCGGCTGCTGCTCGGTCCGCTGGTCGGCTGCTTCGCTCTCGCGGCGACGATCGGCACCAACAACGGCATGATCCGGATGGTGGTGGTCGTCGCCGGGCTCCTCGTGACGGCGTTGGTGTTCCATGCGCTGATCGCGACCCGCGGTGCGCCGAACCCGTGGCAACGGGTTCCCGCGCTCATCGTCGTTGCGGTCACGGCACTCGTGTCATGGGAGACCGTCGGAGGGGCGGCGTCCGATCCGTATCGACTCGGCGCTCCGCTCTCGGCCAACGACTCATCGGTCGACAGTGTGGCGGTCGGCGTGTTCACGACGACACCGGGCATCGCCGCGTACGTCGAATGGTTGGCGGGTATCCGGGCGGTGAGTCCCGAGGAGGTGACCTGCGTGGTGAACCTCGAAGGTGGCACGCCGGCCGCATCGCTGTTCCTCGGACTCGACCCGGTCGGCGGGGCCTGGCTGCTCGGTGGATACCCGGGTTCGAATGCATCGGTGCCGTACGCGCTGGAGCACGAACGGTGCTGGCAAGACCGTCCCTTCCTGCTGATCGAAGCCCCGGGCGGTCCCCGAAACATGTCGCGTCCAGCGCAGCTCGATGGCCTCTGCGCCGAACCGTTCACGTCGCTCGACTTCCGTGGCGACTACGAGACGGTCATGTACGCGTCGTGGTGCCGAGCTGGCGCCTGACCGATCGCCCGCCCGAGATCAGGACGCCAGGGGCGACCGCAGGTGCCGCAGGTGCCGCAGGTAGCGACGGTATCCTCCTGGCGTGTTCGACGCTTCTCTGCACGCACATCCGACCGCGATCATCGAAGAAGGGGCCCGAATCGGCTCCGGCACGAGGGTGTGGCACCACTCCCACGTCCGCGCCGGATCGACGGTCGGGTCGGACTGTGTGCTCGGCAAGAACGTCTACATCGACACCGAGGCCGTCGTCGGCGATCGGTGCAAGATCCAGAACAACGTCAGCGTCTACCACGGTGTGACCATCGGTGACGACGTGTTCGTCGGCCCAGCGGCGACGTTCACCAACGATCTGGTGCCCCGTGCGTTCAACGCCGACTGGGTGATCACCGAAACCCACGTGGACAACGGCGCGTCGATCGGTGCGAACGCGACCGTCGTCTGCGGAAATCGTCTCGGCGAGTACTCGATGGTCGCAGCCGGAGCCACCGTGACGCGCGATGTCGCTCCGCACGAACTCGTCGCCGGCACGCCGGCCCGGCGTCTGGGGTGGGTCTGCCGGTGTGGGATCGTGGTTTCGCGCGATCAGCATCCACCAGCCATGCTCATGTGTCCCTCATGTCAAGAGAAAGTTCCCGCATGATCCCCATCACCACGGTTCGATTCGGACCTGAGGAAGAGGCACTGGTCCTCGAGGTCCTCCGTTCCGGTCAGCTCGCCCAGGGCGCGTACGTCGAGCGGTTCGAGCGCGAATTCGCAGACCTGCACGGCGTGTCGCATGCCGTCGCGGTCAACAACGGAACCACCGCACTCGTGGTCGCGATGGAGGCGCTCGGCATCGGTCCCGGCGACGAGGTGATCACGAGCCCGTTCACCTTCGTCGCCACGCTGAACGCGATCCTCGAGGCCGGCGCGACCGCGCGGTTCGCGGACATCGGAGAGGACTTCAACATCTCCACGGAGGGGATCGAACCCCTCGTCACCGAGCGGACCAAGGCGATCATGCCCGTCCACCTCTATGGGTACATGGCCGACATGCAGCCGATCATGGACGTCGCGACGCGCCATGGCCTCCGTGTGGTCGAAGACGCCGCCCAGGCCGTGGCCGCGGAGTATCACGGTCGACGTGCCGGGAGCTACGACGTGGGCTCGTTCTCGCTGTACGCGACCAAGAACCTGAACACGGGTGAAGGAGGCGTCGTCACCACCAACGACGATGCGGTGGCCGATCGTCTCCGTCTGCTCCGGAACCAGGGCATGCGCCAGCGCTACCAGTACGAGGTGGCGGGCCACAACTACCGGCTCACCAACCTCGCCGCAGCCGTCGGGCTGCCACAGCTCGGTCGGATCGAGGAGGTCAGCGACATCCGTCGGCGCAACGCAGCTGCGCTACGCGACGGGCTGGCGGATATCGACGGGCTCGTGCTGCCGTCGGAGCCCGCCGAGGGTCGCACCCATGTGTACCACCAGTTCACGGTCCGGGTCACCGGCGACGCGGCCATCTCGCGCGACGGGGCGATCGACGAGCTCACCCGCCGGGGCATCGGCTGCGGCATCTACTACCCGAAGGTCGTGTTCGACTACGACTGCTACCGCGACCACCCGGGCGTCGTCGCCGCCGACGTGCCGAACGCGTTCCGCGCCGCCTCGGAGGTCATCTCGCTGCCGGTGCACCCGTACCTCACCGACGCCGACCTGGACGAGATCGTGCGCACGGTGCGGGAGGTGTTCTCCGCATGAGCGCGCCGATCCGTCTCGCCGTGGTCGGCGCCGGCATCATGGGAACCAACCACGCCCGGGTGGCGCGCCGCCTGCCGGCGTTCGAACTGGTCGCCGTGGTCGATCCCGACGAGGCGAGGGCATCGGCGGTCGCGGGCGCGGGCGTGCAGTCGTGCGCCTCCATCGACGGCATCGTCGGTGGCATCGATGCCGCGGTGATCGCCGTGCCGACGAAGTTCCACGTCGAGACCGCCGTCGAACTGGCCCGCAGAGGCGTGCACCTCCTCGTGGAGAAGCCGCTCGCGCCGAGCGTCGCCGAGGCCCAGCAGATCATCGACGCCGCAGCTGCTGCCGGCGTGGTGCTCACCGTCGGTCACATCGAGCGGTTCAACGCCGCCGTGGTCGAGCTGCCGCGGTTGCTCGACGATCCGATCCACATCGAGGCCTCGCGCATCAGCCCGTACTCGCCGCGCATCGCCGACGGCGTGATCTTCGACCTCATGATCCACGACATCGACATCGTCTGCTCGCTGGCCGGTGCGGGTGCCGAGGTCACGAAGGTCTCCGGCGTCGCCCGGGCCATGCGCAGCGCGACCGAGGACATCGCGTCGGTGACGATGCAGTTCTCGACCGGCCTCACTGCGGCGTTCAACACCAGCCGCCTGGGGCAGCAGAAGATCCGCACCATCGAGATCACCCAGACCGAGAGCACGGTGCAGGCCGACCTCGTCCGTCAGGACGTCACGGTCCACCGGATGACCCATCACGAATACTTGAGTGATCAGGGCACCCGCTACCGACAGTCGAGCGTCGTCGAGATCCCATTCCTCGAATCGCGCGGCGAGCCGCTCGCACTCGAACTCGAGCACTTCGGCGAATGCATCCGCTCCGGCGCGGCGCCGCGGGTGAGCGGTCTCGACGGCCTCCGGGCCATCGAAGTCGCGGTTCGTGCGACTGCGGCCGTCCGTTCGGCCGGCTGAGCGCCCCGGCGCTCACCCGGCACGCTGAGCGGAGACCCGTCTGCCGTGCGAACGGCCTAGATCGACGTCGACGGCGACGCGTCGATCAGCATCGTGCCGGCGTACGTGACACCTGCAGCCTGGAATTCGTTGACGATCCGGACCACGTCGCGCTCCAACGAGCGGCCGCTGCGCACTGCGAGGACGACCAACGGAGCGGTCAGCGCAGCACTGAGGGCTTCCGACGTCCGGAGGACGTCGTCGATGGCGACGATCTCCAGCGGCCGTCCAAGGGTCGTCCCCGCCTCGGTGAGCTCGTTGCCCAGCTGGCTCAATTCACCCGAGCGCCCGAGACTCACGAGTGCGATGCGGTCGGCGCCAACGGTGGCGTGAGCGGTGTGAGCGAGCGCGGCGGCCGCCGCGACGAGACTCCGGGGCCGCCCCGAGCCGTTGACGACGGTGGCGATCACGGGTCCGGCGGCCAGCCGTTCGACGTCGCCTCGGTCGTGGACACGCCGCCGCAGCACCGCACTCACGAGGACGGCGCCAGCGCCCAGCAACAGTCCGAGGACGATGCCGAGGATCCCTCGGATCAAGATGCTGTCGGTTCGGCGGGCCTCGGAGTCCTCGATCAGCTCGATGTTCGAGTCGACCGATGCGAGGAAGGTCTCCAAGCCGGCGATCCGCGACTCGAACCCGAGACGTTCATCGGCCCGTTTCGCTCGTTCGACCAGGAGTCCGTCGGCGAGCGGCGAGGAACGATCGGCGAGCCCGCCGACCTGTTCATCGAGCGCTGCGATGCGCTCGTCGAGGTTGGAGATGCGGCGTTCGATACTGGTGATCGTGGCGTCGACGTCTCCACTGACACCGTCGCGGTATTCGCGGAGCAGACGAGTGAGCGCGAGCTCCATCGCCACGTCCACCGCTCCTTCGGTCGGTCCGGTGACGCTCATGTCGACGGCGAAGATGGGGCCTTGGCTGCCCGGCTTGCCCTCGACCTCGAGTTCGACGGTGGCATCGACTGCCGAGGACAGCTCGCTGTCGGCAGCCGATTCACCCAGTCGGCCGACCGGCACGAGGATCGGTGAGGTGAGGTCGAAGGCCTCGCCCTCGCTGACCGCGAGCGCTGGTGAGGTGGTGGAGAAGATCACCTGTGTGTCCCGGCGGTAGCCGCGATCCGCCGACCCTAGGAACAACAGCGTCACCAGCACCACCGCGCCGGCCACGACCCACCACCGACGGCGGAGTGCGCTCAGGTAGCGATCGAAATCAGGTTCCAGGTCGTCCGACACACGGGCAAGTCTGGCACAGGCCCCCGGCAAGCCCCCGGCTCTCGTGAGGTCGATTCGGAGAAGTCCTCGGTCGGTAGGATGCCCGCCGAGAGAGATGGTGGTCAGATGTTCTTACGCCCTCGCGTCATGCCGTGCCTGCTCCTGCGTGGCGCCGGTTTGATCAAGACCGTGGAGTTCGAGGCTCCGAAATACCTCGGCGATCCGATCAATGCGGTGCGCATCTTCAACGACAAAGAGGTCGACGAGCTCATGTTGCTCGACGTCGAGGCGACGACGTCGGGCAAGGGCATCCAGTTCGACGTCGTGCAGGAGATCGTGAGCGAGGCCTTCGTTCCGGTGTGCTACGGCGGTGGCGTCCGGACCGTCGACGACGCCACCCGGCTCCTCGCCCTCGGCGTCGAGAAGATCTCGTTGAACGCGGCGGCAGTCGCCGACCCGGCGTTGGTGACCGCGCTGTCGGAGAAGTTCGGCGCGTCGACGGTGGTGGTATCGATCGATGCCCGCAAGAAGCGACGCCGGTACGAGGTGATGGTGAAGCGGGGCAAGGTGGCCACGGGGCTGGAACCCGCCGACTGGGCGGCGCGGGCCGAGGCGCTCGGTGCCGGTGAGATCTGCATCAACTCGATCGACCGCGACGGGACCATGAAGGGCTACGACATCGAGCTCGTGTCCTCCGTGGCCGCAGCCGTCAAGGTGCCCGTCGTCGCCATGGGCGGTGCCGGTTCGGTCGACGACCTTCGCGCCGTGGTCGGTCAGGGACATGCGTCGGCGTGCGCCGCCGGAGCGATGTTCGTCTTCCAGGGCAAGCACCGGGCGGTGCTGATCAGCTTCCCGTCGCAGGACCAGCTCGACGATGCCTTCGGCGTGACGTGGTGACATGGTGACGACGGCGCCCACCTCCTACCGGATCTGCACGCGATGCGTGATGGACACGTCCGATCCGGACATCACCTTCGACGACCAGGGTCGGTGCAACCACTGCACCGAGTACGACCGGCTCGTGAAGATCTTCGTGAGCACCGAGGCCGAGCGACAGTCGCGACTCGATCAACTCGTCGCACGCATCGCCGCCGCGGGCAAGGGTCGCGAGTACGACTGCGTCATCGGTCTGTCCGGCGGCGTCGACAGCTCGTACGTTGCCTACCTGGTCGCGCGACAGCTCGGTCTCCGGCCGCTCGCCGTCCACCTCGACAACGGCTGGAATTCGAACCTCGCTGTCAGCAACATCGAACGGATCGTCAACCACCTGTCGATCGACCTGTTCACCGAGGTACTCGACTGGGACGAGTTCCGCGACCTCCAGCTCGCGTTCCTGCGGGCCTCGACGCCCGACTCGGAGATCCCGACCGACCATGCCATCACGGCCGTGCTCATGGACCAGGCGCGCCGCCATCGCATCCGCTACATCATCGGCGGATCGAACATCCGCACCGAGGCGATCATGCCGGCGGCATGGTCGCAGGGCATCCGCGACTGGCGGTACATCTCGTCGGTGCAGCGTCGGTTCGGCACGCAGTCGCTGACGACGTTCCCGCACTTCTCGATCTTCCAGTTCGCGCGCCGCAAACTGAGTGGGCAGCGGTGGGTGAACATCCTCGACTACGTCGACTATCGCAAGTCGGAGGTCGTGCCCCTGCTCGAGCGTGAACTCGGCTGGGAGCCGTACGGCACCAAGCACGGTGAGTCCGTGTACACGCGCTTCTTCCAGAACTACATCCTCCCGACGAAGTTCGGCTACGACAAGCGCCGTGGGCACCTCGCGTCCCTCGTGTGCGCCGGTGAGATCTCGCGCGACGAAGCGCTCGCCACGCTCGAACAGCCGGCGGCCACCGCCGAGCAGAACGAGCAGGACCGGCTGTTCGTCGCGAAGAAGCTCGGCGTCACGCCCGACGAGTTCGACGAGATCATGGCCCTGCCGAAGAAGACGATGTACGACTACCCGACCTACGAGACGGCGTGGTGGCACGAGGCGATGCGCGCCGTGTACCGAGCGCCGCGCCTGCTGCGTACCCGCAGGGCGAGATGAGCGAGGCGCCCCGTGTGCTGGTGATGATGACCAGCACGATGACCAACGAGCCTCGTGTCCGCCGCGAAGCGTGGTCGCTGCACCGGCTCGGTGTCGACGTGGTTGCGCTCGGCACGTGTGCCGACGGCACCGAGGCCAGGTCGCAGCCAGCGGCCGACATGCACATCCGTCGCATCGATCTGTGGGACGTCCGCGCCGTGCGCTGGGTGAAGCGCCGCCGTGCAGGCCGAGCGGCAGCGGGCGAACCGGCAGTTCCGGCAGCGTCGACGGGTCCGGCCGTGGCTGCGCCGGCGTCCGACGCAACACCGACGGCGACCCGCGATGTCGTCGGTGACGTTCGCAACCTCGTGCACTGGCTCGCTGCTGCGCTCCAGTTCGGGTGGCACGCATCGCGCGTGCAGACCGACGTCTACCACCCGCACGATCTGCCACCCGTGGTGCCGGCTCTCGTCCTCGGGCGCCTGCGCGGGCGGCCCGTGGTGTACGAGTCGCACGAGTACTGGGCCTCGAAGTTCCCCGACCAGCCGATCAGCCGGTGGGTTGGCGGTCGGATCGAACGTGCGGCGTGTCGCCGTGCGGCCGCCGTCTTCGTGGTCAACGACACCATCGCCGATCGGATGGTCGCCGACTTCGGCATCGACCGACCCGCCGTGGTCCCCAACGTCCCGATGGTCGCCACCGTCGACGCGGTGCATCGACGCGCCGATGCCGATCCGATCGAGGTGCTGTACCACGGCATCGTCGTGCCCGGTCGCGGCGTGGAAGTGCTCGTCGATGCCGTGGCGCAGATGCGCGCCGACGCGCGTCTGGTCGTTCGCGGGCCCGGTGAGCTGCGGCCGTGGGTACTCGCTCGGGCCGCGGAGTTGGGCATCTCGGACCGCGTCGACGTCGCCGATCCGGTCCCGCTCGATCGCCTCGTCGAGACCGCGTCGTCGTCCGACATCGGGGTCCTGCCGTTCGAGGCCAAGCTGGGCTACGAGGTGTCGCTGCCGAACAAGCTGTTCGAGTACATGGCGGCGGGGCTGGCCATCGTGGCGTCGGACATGCCCGAGCTGCGCCGGGTGGTCACCTCGGTCGACAACGGGATCGTCGTCGAGCCGTCGTCGGTGGCGAGCCTCGCTGCGGCCCTCGACCGGTTGGCGGGCGATCGTGCCCTGCTCGACGCCCAGCGCGAGCGATCCCTGTCGGCGGCACAGCGTCTCTACACTTGGGATGTGCAACAGCAGTCCCTCGTCGACGCCTACCGACCGCTCCTGCGAACCGGATCCGCGGAGGTCGGCGCCCCCGCACGATCGGGAGCCTCGGGAGCCTCGGGAGCCTCGTCGTGATCGCCATCGTCGACTACGGCATCGGCAACCTCGGGTCGGTGCTCAACATGATGAAGCGCATCGGCGCCGAGGCCGAGATCACCGCCGACCCCGATGTCGTCGCCGCGGCCGACAAGGTCATCCTCCCTGGGGTCGGCGCGTTCGACACCGGCATGAAGAACCTCGCCGATCGTGGGCTCATCCCGGCGCTCGAGCACGCTGCTCGCGAACGGCAGGTGCCGGTGCTCGGTTTCTGCCTCGGCATGCAGCTCCTGGTGGGCGGGAGCGAAGAGGGCGATCGCGAGGGGCTCAACTGGATCCCCGGACGGTGCGAGCGTCTGCGGCCCGAGGGATCGCTCCGCGTGCCGCAGATGGGGTGGAACCGGTTGTCGGCCACCCGCGAGCACCCGTTGCTCGAGGGGATGGACGCACGCGCCCGCTTCTACTTCGTGCACTCGTTCCAGGTGGTGTGCGACCGCCCCGAGGACGTCGTCGCCCGCACCGACTACGGCGGCCCGGTGACAGCCGTCATCGCTCGCGACAACGTGTGGGCCACCCAGTTCCACCCCGAGAAGAGCCACAAGTACGGCATGGCGCTCCTGCGCAACTTCGTGTCGCTCCCGCTACCCGCCGCCGTCTGACGGGCCGCCCAGCACCCGGCTCATCGCCGCGATGGTGGTGGTCGCGGCAGCGGGGGCCACCGTCCAGTCGACCCCGAATCGCTCGAGGAAGTCACCCGCCTCGTAGCCACCCTCGATGAGCACGGTCGGACCGGGCAGGTAGCCGACGGTGCGGTCGCCGTAGCCACCGGGGACGAGCGTGCTCCTCCCCCCGGCGGCGGCGAGCGCCGGCGCGAGGAGATCCGAGGTGGGTTCACCCGACAGCACGAGCAGGGTCAGTTCGTCGCCGAGCCGGATCGAGCGCACCGTCGACTCCAGTCCCGCCGGTGATCCGGGGTACAGCGCATCGGTGGGGATGACCTCCGCACGGACGTCGAGGGTCAGGCGGCTCGACCTGCCAGTGGTCTGCAGGGCCGACACCTGATCGGCGAGCCGGCCGGCCCAGGCGGTCCAGGTGGGCAGATCGGACGAACGGAACCCGGGCCCGAGGTTGAGGAGGTTCTCGAGCCGAGAGGCGCGCGAGTGCCCGCGCCACCACGACGTGATGGCCGGGCGCATGTCGCCCGCGAAACCCTGGACGAACACGACGGGCAGATCGGGCCGACCGAGGTCGCGGCGCAGGCGGTCGCGAACGACGCCGGGGTACTCGGCCGAGATCTGGTGGGTCGCGGGCAACTCGGACGGATGGCAGGCGAGGCTCCACAGGACGCCCACGCACGCGGGTCGCGTCGCTGCGGCGGGACCGCCGGCGCCGTCGGGCCGGGGGTCGGCGTGGAAGCGGACGAGATGGGCATCGTGTGCGGCCGCCGGTGCACGTGAGGGTCGCCGCCAGAGGCGGCGCGACACCAACGGTGCTCCGTCGGAGCGGTCGATCACCCACGCGCGTCGTCGCCGACCGGTGGTGGCGCGGGTGGGAGCGGACGTATGTGTCGACGACGTCGCCGGCACCGACGACAGCGAACGACGCACCGACGCCGCAATCGCCGTCACCGTCCGGTCGACGTACGCGGTGTCGACGGCACCGAGGGCGGCGATCGCCGGTTCGGTCGCCGGGGCGAAGTGGGTGTGCGACGCGCAGATCGTGATCTCGTCGGCCGCGACGAGACCCTGCAGTTCGGTGGCGAGCCGCCCGCCGAGCACGCCGCCGTACAACAGGTCGACGGCGACGACGAGGTGCCGGCGGTCGCTCGTGCGCACGAACACATGGTTGGCCTCGAGCCGGGAGTGCACGCCGTCGGAGACCCGGTGACGACCGGAGAAGCCGGCCAGCACCAGCGGCTCGTCCGGGGTGATGTCGACGACGCCGAACCAGGCACCGGACGAGTCACCGAACTCGGCGTCGTCGCCCGTGCGCGACGGCTCAGCCACGTCGGAGTCGAGCGGGGAGCCGCCTGGCCAGGTGCACGGCCCGGCGCGCCACGTACCCGGGGACGTCGCGGTTGTTGTAGGTGCGCTGGAAGCGGCACGACACGCACAACGGGTCGTCGCACAGCGATGCCGTCGGGTCGGCCTCGATCACCTGGCGGTCGACCGCGTACAGGGCGGCACTGCGACCGGCGAGGGAGTACGCACTGCCCACGTCGCCTGCGTGCAACACGCCGGCGCGGAGGTAGTGGCGGTAGAGGTTGCCGAACCCACGGCTGCACCCGGGTTCGTCGGTGCGTTCGAACCAGTGCTCCGCGCCGTCGGCGCCGGTGTAGTACGCACCGAGGCCGGGGCGGCGGCGGGTCCGGTGCACGAGCCCGAGCTCGAGCTGGGCGAAGTCGACGGTGCTGAACCCAGGGCCCGATTCGGTGCATCCGACGAGCATCATCAGCGCGTCGCGCTCGATCAGCTCCCCGACGAAGCCGAAGCAGGCGTCGCGCTCGGTGTGCGCTGCCGCGAGGCGAGCGGCGTCGGCGCCGACGGCGACGAAGCTATGGGTCGGATGGCTGCTGCGAACGGCACCTGGCGTCTGCAGGACCATGTTGGCGAGGCCGCCGATGATGGCCGGCGACGACGGGGTGAAGTGCGGCGGCGACGCTCGCCGGCGGCCGACGCCACTGTGGGCCAGGCACATGATCGTGCCGGTCGGGCCGACGACCTCGCGGAGGGAGGCGATCAGCGCGGCACCGTTGTTCGGCTCCCAGCTGCCCATCGACCGGAGCGCCGCGCGCACGAGCACCGTGTCGCCGTCGCGCAGTCCGAGGGCGCCGAGGTCGGCCACGAGTCGCGGCGGTGCCATCGGTGAGGGAGGCTGGCCCATGGGGATGAGACTACTGGCGGGCGACACGCGAACCCGTTCGGTCACGCCGTGTCGGATGGGCGACCGGGGTCAACGGGCGGACGATCGTGACCGCCACGTGCGCCGCAGCAGCGGCAGTGCGGCGGGGACGAGACACGCGGTCGCGACCGCAGAGGCGCCCGCACGGCCCAACGGCACGGCGATGGCGGCGAGCCCGGCCATCGCCCCGGCGACGCCGACGAGCCGGAGCGTCGTCCGGCGCGGGACGCGGAGCGCCCGGTATCGCCACAACAGCGCTCCGATGGCGGCGGTGTAGAGCGTGTAGTGGACGCTGAACGCGATCCCGAGTCCGTCGAGTTCTGCGATCAGCAACCCGACCGTGGTGAGCGCCACGTAGATCGCGGCCGAGACCCCTTCGGTGGCGAGGCGGGTGGCGCTGCCCATCGACGCGAGCAACGCAGTCGCGAGCACGGAGCCGGTGAGCCGCAGGAAGTCGCCGGCGAGCTGCAACCGCACGAGCTGCTCGGCGGGCCGGAACTCGTCGGTGTACAGGATCGGCATGAGCAGCGGCAGCAGGGCGGCGATGAGGAATCCGATGGGTGCGAACACCATCGCGACGAGGTCGAGCTGTTCGGTCACCACGCGCGAGAACGCAGCCCGATCGTCGGTGGTGCGGGCCACGCGAGGGAAGAAGTCCTGGGAGATGGTGGTCGTGATGACGACGAGGTAGCCCTCGGCGAGGACGGCGGCCGCGCGGTAGTACCCCGTCCCGTCCTCGCCGATCAGACGCGTGGTGAGCACCGGCACGGTGAGCACGGCCGCCGAGCCGATCACCGAGCTGAGCGTGACCGGCAGACCGAATGCCATCAGCTCACGGCGACCCGACATCGGAAGGGCGGGATCGATCGGCACCTCGCGCTGCACGACCGAGCGCGTGACGGCGAAGACGAGCGTGATGCTGACCAGAGCGCCCGGGATGATGCCGTCGCGGTCGATGGCGAGGAAGAAGAGCAGGTTCACCACCGGGCTGATGAAGCACGTCATGGCCGCCACGCGCGCCGTCGAGCGCACCCGGTGGTGGGCGACGAGGATGCCGATCTCGACGCTGTTCATGGC
The DNA here is from genome assembly GCA_963169665.1 of Actinomycetota bacterium. GTDB lineage: Bacteria > Actinomycetota > Acidimicrobiia > Acidimicrobiales > Ilumatobacteraceae > VFMC01. The sequence goes on from CAUJET010000159.1 coordinate 94,887, forward strand.
CCACACCGCGCCGGCGGCGGTGGCTGCGACGAAACCCATCGTGGTCGTGCCCTCGCCCAGGAGGACCTCACCGACGAAGGGCGACAGGGCCGCGGCGATGCAGACGACGCAGGCACCCACGAGCAGGCTGTTGCGCCGCGCTGCCCGCACCAGCCCCGAGATCCGGGCCGGATCGTCCGCCGCTGCCCCCACCTTGGCCACGAGTGCGGTGTTGGCGCCCAATCCGGCGAGCACGCCGACCACACCGGTGTAGGCGATGACCAGACCCATCTGACCCACGCCGGCCGGGGCGAGCATGACCGCGGCGATCTTCTGCGACAGGACCCCGGCCACGATGGTGAGACCGGACGCGCTCCCGAGGACCGCCAGCGCCCGCAACGGAGACAGGGCCACCGGCGCCGGCGAGCTCATCGTCCGAGCCTGGAACCGATCGACCGGTACAGGTCGACCAGGGGCACCGACTCGTCCTCCCACGACAACCGCGAGCGGGCCTCGCGCGCTCGTGCTGCGGCGGCGGCGATGGCGTCGGCATCGAGCGAGCGGATGAGGGCCGCCACGGCGCCTGGTTCGACCTCGACCGTCCACCCCGCACCGGTGTCGGTGATGAAGCGGGACATCTCCGGAAACGCGCTCGCGATGGTGGGGATGCCGGCGCTGGTGTACTCCATCAGCTTGTTCGGCAGCGACAGGTGGTAGCTCACGCACACGTTCTCGATGAGGCAGATACCGACGTCGGCGGACGCCGTCATGGCCAGCACCTCGCCCGGTGGCACCGCGGCGACGAAATGGATGTTGCTGCGCTGCGTCGACGCGGCACGGATGGTGGGCTCGAGGTCGCCGTAGCCCATGAAAACCATGTGGCGATCGGTCGGCATGTCGACGAAGACATCGAGCAGCATCTCGGCAGCGCGCCCGCGGTGGATGCTCCCCTGGTAGAGGAAGACCAGATCTGCGTCGGGAATGGACAGCAGCGACCGGAACGCGTCGGTGCGCTCCACCGGATGGGACGTGCGGTAGGGGACATTGCGGACCACCACGACGCGCGCCGACGGATGGTGTGCGCGGTACCACTCGCCGATCGATTCGTTCACCACCACGACCGCGGTGCAGAACCTCACGAAGGACCACTCGAGCAGGCGTCCGATCCGCCGTCGCAACGCAGACGAACCGACCGTCTCGGTTTCGAGTTCGTGGGTGTCGTAGATCACCTCGGCCCGAGTGACGACCTTGGCCGCCATGGCGACCGGGAGCACCGGGAGCGAATGGGGATTGAGGAGCACCGGCCGGGCCCGCACGATCGCCACGAACGCTCGAACCTGCCACTCGAGCAGGCGCACGACCGAGCCGATGGGCCCGGCCAGCCGGTCGCCGATGGGGGTGCGGAGACGGCGGACACGTCGATCCGCATCGACGTCCTCGCGCTCGGCCAGACCCGGCTCCCAGCGGGCGAGGATGAGCACGTCGTCGACGGCGCCGCTGGCGAGTGCCGTGGCCGTCTCCTTCAGCATCCGACTCTCGAAGCGGAACGTGCTGGGGTAGAAGTGCACGTTCGTCCTGGGTCGGACCGTTCGTGTCATCGAAGGGCGCGACGGCGGGCGAACGCAGCGAAGCTGCCGAACGCGCGCCGCATCCACTCGCCGTTCGGATAGTCCTGCGCCCGTCGCGGCGCAGCGCTCATGATCGCGTCGAACTCGTGGCTCGTGTACCCGAGCTTCTTGATGACGTACTCGCGATCGCGAGCCACCTCGTCTGCAGCGTAGGGCGGTACGGCGAGCTCGGCGAGCGCCTGATCGCGGGTGATCTGCCCCGACAGCACGAGGTTGGCCAGGTGTGCCTTGCGCTTGTCGATGCCGAACTTCTCCGGGAGGATGAACCCCTGGAAGAACTTGGTGTACACCGACTCGTAGTGCTTTCCGCCGTAGTCGCGCCAGTCGAGCTCGTCGGCGAGCATCGCCTTCACCTCGGCCTTGTGGTACGGCTCGAAATTCAAGACGTTCACGAACTTGTAGCCCTGCACCCCGAGCATGAGTCCGAAGCGAACGTAGCTCAGCTTCGGGAAGCTCCGGAGGGGCACGCTGCCGAACCGCTTGTGCACCGCCTTGATGAGGCGCAGGTCGTAGGCGTCGTACATCCACGACTCCGGGAGTACCGCTTCGGTGACGAGGTTGCTCCCGGTGAGCACATGCTTGATCTTCATCGCGCGTGCGGTCTGGAACAGCGTGGCGACGATGGAGTGATCGGTGGGGATCTCGGCGTTCGCGATGCCTGCTTCGAGGAAGCTGCGCTGCAGGTCGCGGAACTCCTCCCAGTCGAGCACGTTGGTCTGGAGATCGATGTCGAGTCGCTCGAGCGTCTGCTGGATGTTCTGCACCGCCAGCTCGCTGTTCCACCCGTTGTCGACGTGGATCGCCAGGGGGCGCAACCCGTACTTCTTCTTGGCGACGTAGGCGACGTAGGTGCTGTCGACGCCACCGCTGATGCCCACGATCGAGTCATACGGCTTGCCCTCACCTGCCCGCTTGATCTCCTCGATCAGCTCGGCGAGTCGGGCCTGGCCGGCGGCGTCGTAGCGCAACTCGGTCGCGATGCGCTCGGCGTAGCGATGGCAGAAGTTGCAGACGCCGTCGGCGTCGAAGACGATGTCCGGAACCGTGGTGTCGAGCACGCACGACGTGCAGATGCGCAGGGGCGGGGTGGGTGGGAACGAGGACACGCGTCAGACCGTCACGAGGTTGGAGGAGACCCGTACAGTACGGCGTCGGCGCCTGCTGGCCAACCCGATGATCAGGAACACGCCGGCCAGGAGCCAGATCGATCCGGGTCCGAAGGGATCGAGCATGCCGGAGAATCCCGTCGACGACAGACCCACCACTTGGTAGACGACGATGGCGCGCAATGCCACCGTCGCGGTGGTGCGCGGTGCCGTCGCGATCAGGTGCTGCAGCACGCAGACCAGCGCGCCCACCACGAACGCACCGACGAGCGCGCCGTACCAGCCGAAGTTCACCCACAGCTCGCCGAGGTATCCCGCGTTCGCGCTGCCGCTCGTGATCGCGCCCGTGCCGTAGTACTCGAGATAGATGATGTTGTCGATCGCCACCGGGCCGTCCGGGAGGTACTTGCTGACATACGGGAGGGTCCGGCCCATGAAGAAGATCCCGTGCTCGCCGGTGTAGTCGACATAGCGGAACACGACCTCGCTCGGGAGGTAGAAGATCCGCCGTCCCAACGCGAGCAGCACGTCGCCGGTGCGCTGCAGGTCGAAGCCGACCGAGCTCGACGTGACGAAGATGGGGAAGCCGATGCCGAGTGCACCGAGGGAGGCGACGCGGCGTGGGGTCAGGTCCCTGCCCCGACCGAACAGTGCCCCGAGGAAGAGCGTGATGAGCAATGCGCCGACCGAGGACTTCTCGAGCGTGGCGGCGGCGAAGAATGCACCGACCGCAAAGGTGAGCAGGAACAGGAGCCACCATCTGACCCGTCGTCGCCGGCGCGCTTCGAGATACGTGCTGATCGCGAGGAACGGCAGGACGATGCTGCGAGTGAGCGAGAAGACGTAGCGCACCTGACCGGGAAGCAGCTTCAACGCCTGCTCGCGGGCCAGATCGAGATCGGTGCTGGCGGAGTCGCCGCGGAGCAGCACCAGGAGAGGCACTTCCGGCACGACCACGAGGTACAGGGCGAAGATGCCGAGCGCGCCCGCGACCGCGACAGGGAGGAGCCAACTCGCGGTCGACGAGGCGGGGAGCTCGGTACGAGGCACCTCGACCCTGCCCACGAGATGGCGTGCCACCACCGTGCCGAGCGCGGTCATCAGCATGCCGGCCGACAGCAGCGCGAGGTAGGGGTCGCGGGCCGTGCCGGGATGGCCGTCGTACACCCACGGCGCACCGACGAGGACGAAGGCGCCGAACGACGACAGCAGCACGCCGGGAAGGGTCAACGTCGTGATGCGGAACGCCGTCGGGGCGAGGCGGACGAGCAGCGCGAGGCAGATGAGCGTGGCGACGACGACCACGGTGGCGAACAGGAACGGCGGCATGGGTCAGCGGAGACGGCCTCTTGCATCGACGGTCGAATGCGGCACGGACACCTCCAAGCGAGCGCCGATCCTAGTTCCTGGGATTGCCTGCGGGTCTCCACACCCAGCCGTTACCCTCTGCCCCATGCGGGTGCGGCGGCTGGTGCTCTTGACGCAATACTTCGAACCCGAGGTGGGTGCGCCGCAGGTCCGTCTCGCCGCGGTGGTGCAAGAACTCACTCGTCGTGGCGTCGAGGTCGAGGTGGTCACCGCTCTTCCCAACCATCCGGAAGGGCGAATCCGCGAGGACTATCGCCGCCGTTTGATGGTCACCGAGCACCGCCACGGAGCCAGGGTCGTGCGCGTGTGGATGTTGGCGGCGAGCGGTGCCGGCATCCGACGGATGCTGAGCTACATCTCGTTCGCGATCACCAGTGTCGTCGGTCTGCTCCGCTGTCGGCGCCCCGATGTGGTGCTGGTGGAGTCGCCACCGCCGTTCCTCTTCGCGACCGCGCGTCTGGTGGGTCTGTTCTGGCGCCGCCCGATCGTGTTCAACGTCGCCGATCTGTGGCCGGACTCGGCCGTCAAGCTGGGCCTGCTCGACGACGGTCCGCTCCTGCGCTGCATGTACTGGTTCGAGTCGTGGGTGTATCGGCGCAGCGCCAACGTGATTGCCGTCACCGAGGGTCTGCGCGACGTGCTGCTCGATGACAAGCACGTCCCGGCCGAGAAGGTGAGCTTCCTGCCGAACGGTGTCGACGTCCAACTGTTCCGGCATCGCTCACCGGACGAGGAACTGAGAACCCGGTATGCGCCGGCGGGACAGCAGATCGTCGTGTACGCAGGCACGGTCGGTCTGGCGCACGGCGTGGAGGTCGCGGTCGACGCGATGGCGCTCGTGGCACGACGCCACCCCGAGGCGGTGCTGTTGATCGTCGGAGCCGGCTCAGGGCTCGCGAGTGTGCAGGAACGGATCATCGCATCGGGGGTGTCGAACGTGGTGCTGGTGCCGCCGGTCCCGATCGAGACCGTCGCCCGGATCTACACCATTGCGGTGGCCGGCCTGTCCACGCTCAAGGACAACCCACTGTTCGAGGGCACCCGACCGTCGAAGGTCTTCCCCGTCCTCGCGGCGGAGCTCCCCGTGGTGTACAGCGGTGCCGGTGAGGGCGCCCGCCTCATCGCCGATCACGGCGTCGGGATCGTCTGCCCTCCCGAGGACGCCGCCGCTCTCGCCGCGGCCATCGAGCGCGTGTTGGAACACCCGGACGAGGCTCGCGAGATGGGGCGCCGCGGCCGGGCGCTCGTCGTCGACGCCTTCTCCTGGTCGGCGCTCGTCGACTCGTGGATCAGCCAGATGGGGTGGCAGACCGAGGCTTCGTGAGCACCCCGAGCAGGTGGCCGCGCAGCGGCGGCAGCGCGGCGGCGATCGGGTACACGGTGGCGGTCGCCCGGCCGAGGCGCCTCGCAAGCGGGGGGACGACCGTGATCGATCGCCACTCGGCGGCGAAGCCCGGGAACATCGCCTCCACCTGTCGTCTGGGGAACGGACGCAGCTCGCGGTTGCGCGGGTTGCGGTAGCGAAGGTCGTACCAGAGCACTCGCCCGCCGGGTGCGAGCACCCGGTCGACCTCGCGGGCGATGGCGCGGCACGTGGTGTCGGCGCCCACGGAGGAGAACACGGTGAACAGCGTGACCAGATCGAACGTCCGGTCGCCGAAGGGCAGCGCGACGCCGTCAGCGCAGACGAGGCCGACCGCGACGCCCGGCGATGCGTGCCGCAGGCGTTCGAACAGGAGGTCGACCGCGATACGAGTGACGTCAGGCGAGGCTGCGTCGAGCTCGGGCGTCAGCGAGGTGTTGCCGCCCGAGCCCAGGTCGAGGATCGACATCTTCCCAGAGCGCTGCGAGATGGTGCCCATCGCGAGCATGTCGCGCACACACCGCACGCGTTCGCTCAGGATCGCGCGGTTGCCGGGGTTCGACTCGCTCCATCGTTCGATGGTGGCGTCGGTGAGCAGGGTGCCGTACACCTGCTCGAGCCGCTCGCGCTCGGACGGCATCAGCCCTTGCCGATCACGACCAGCGGGAGGTCGGCGGCGGTCCACGGGGCCGGGTCGACACAGCGCCGACCGTCGATCAGGGCTCGGACACCGGGGAGGTCCGACGGTCGCAGCGTGGCGTACTCGACGTGATCGGCCTGCACCACCGCAGCGTCGCACGCATCGCCGAGATGGTACGGCGTGAAGCCGAATGCGACCAGCTCGTCATCGCTGAACAGGGGATCGTGCACGAGCGCCGTGGCGCCAACGGACTGCAGGGCACGGACGGTCGCGAACACCCCGGAGAACGCCGTCTCCTTCACGCCACCGCGGTAGCACGCGCCGAGGACGGCGACGGTCTGGCCCGACAACCCGCCGGGGACGACCGCCGCCAGACGGTCGACGGCGTATCGGGGCATGTCGTCGTTGAGCGCACGCCCTGCCGCCGGCAGGGTGGCCGCCGGATCGTTGGAGAGGTAGAAGCGGGGGTACACCGGGATGCAGTGACCGCCGACGGCGATGCCCGGTCGGTGGATGTGGCTGAACGGCTGGCTGTTCGACGCGTCGATGACGTCGACGATGTCGACGCCGATCTGATCGGCGTAGCGGGCGAACTCGTTGGCCAGCGCGATGTTCACGTCGCGGTAGGTGGTCTCGGCGAGCTTGGCGAACTCGGACGCCTCGGACGTCCCCATGTTCCACACGCCGTTGCCGCGCTCGAGGTCGGGCCGGTCGTCGAAGTCGAGGATCGATCGGTAGAAGTCCATCCCGCGCTCGGCACTCGCCTCGTCGACACCGCCGACGAGCTTGGGATAGCGCCGCAGGTCGGCGAAGATCCGGCCGGAGTAGACGCGCTCCGGCGAGAACACGACGAAGACATCGCCGCCGTCGGCCAACCCCGGCGCCGCGGTGAGCGCCGGGAGGAAGCGACTTCGGGTCGTGCCGACGGGCAGCGTCGTCTCATAGCTCACGAGCGTGCCCGGGCGCAGTCCACGTGCAATGGCGGCGGTGGCGGCGTCGAGGGCACGGAAGTCGGGCCGTGCGTCGTCGTCGACGACCAGCGGTACGACGACGATGACGGCGTCGGATCGAGACACGGCGTCGGCAGTGTCGGTCAGCGCGGTGAGCGCTCCGGCATCGATCACCTCGCGGAGGCGGCGATCGAGATCGTGCTCACCTGGGAAGGGAACCTCGCCGGCGTTCACCAGGTCGACGGTCGGCCGATGGATGTCGGCCCCCCAGACGTGATGGCCCTTCGAGGCGATCTGGACGGCGAGAGGGAGGCCGATCTTTCCGAGGCCGACGACACAGACGTTCACGAGGAGGAGATGCTACCTGCGCCGACCGTGTGGTCCGGGGCCACCTGCTGTGCGCCGGAGGCCCGCAGTGCGCTCACGGGTACCAAGATGGCGGTGACCAGCAGGAGCCACACGAAGTGGTTGCCGATGATGAGGCTCTCCTGGAGGTTGGCGACCAGGCAGAACGTCCCGAGAGCCAGGGGCCAGGAGGTGTACCGGCCACGCGTGAAGGCGTGGGTGACCATCGCGAGCACGGCGGTCGCAACGACCGCCAGGATCAGCAGCCCACCGAACGCCCCCACGCCGAGCACGATCTCCAGGTAGCCGTTGTGCGCAGTGGTCACCTTCGAGAACCAGCCGTTCACCTCCAGCGGCGCTCGGAACGTGGGGTCCCACCATGCGGCGTTGAAACCCCAACCCGTGAACGGACGCTCCCGGATCGCGTCGGTGACGAAGCGCCAGATCTGTGTCCGTGAGCTGTAGCCGTCCCCACGATCGGCTCGCTGGCTGATGCGACGGGCGAGGACGATCATGATCGTGATGCCGATCGCGCCCACCCCGAGGAAGGTGGCGGCGACGGCTTGGGGTCGGATGCGGGCCGGATTCCGCCGCGCCGTCGCGACGACGGCGACGGTCGCCGCAGCGGCCAGCAATCCGGCGAGCGACGTGAGCGAATGCGAGCCGAGCAGGTGGAGACCAGCGTGCGCCGTACCGACGACCAGTGCGCCGGCCATCACCAGATCCCGCGTGGAGGGACGGCGCAGCCGGGGGAGCAGATCGAGCGCGAGATACGCGGCGGCAAGCACCGCGAGCGCCGCCACCGGGGCCAGGGAGTTCCGGTTGTAGTAGATGCCCGTCCAGTCCCCGTTGATGTCGCGGGCGAACGACCAGTCGCGGGCCAGCGCGATCGACGATGAGATCAGCCCGATCTGCATCGCCGCGAGGATCGCGACGGCCTGCTGCCGCGGCGTCAGCCGGAGGCCGAACCACGCGCCGCAGACGATGACTCCGGCGAAGTTCACCGCTGACGTCCCGGTCACCGACGGCGAGGTCGACCACACCGTCGACAGCGCGACCAGCCCGGCGAGCGCGACGAGCAGGCCAGCGCGCACCGGATCGAGCCGCCGCCACGGATCGTTGCCCCGTCCGAGATGGAACAGCGTCACGGCGTACACGGCGGAATAGGTCGACGTGATCGCCGCAGGGACGGCGAACTCGTCCCACACCGGGGCGTTTCGGCTCCAGACGCTGATGACCGGGCCTTGCGTGAGCAACAGCAACGACATGGTCGCCCACGAGATCGCCCACGCGTCACCGGTGGGGCCGATCGGCTGCCCGTGTCCGGTGGTCATCGCAGGATTCGTCGATCGAACGGGCACGCACAGAAGGTACTGCTGCCGGGGTGGGCCCGGAGTGCACGGATAGTGTCTGACCATGCCCGAGCTCGATGATGACTTCGTCGACCAGCTCGTCGACCTCTGCGAGCAGTACGACGCGCAGACGCAGGCGCTGCGCGACCGCATCATCGAGCTGATGTCGTTCGCCGAGCACCAGGTGGCGGCCCGCGTCGAGGTCTCGTTCGAGACGCAGCGTCTGGCGTCCGAGCTCGCCGGCGTGCGCGAACGCAACGTCGAACTCGAGGCTCAGCTGCACCTCACCGAGGACGCCCTCCACGCGATCGAGCAGTCGACGTTGTTCCGCGCTGCCGAGCCCGTGCGACGCATCTACGGCAAGGTGCGCAAGCGATGACCCACCACGTGATCGTGAACGTGCGCGACCGGCTCGAGGCGCTCGTCGGCCTCGTCGATTGGCTCGAGCGCGCCGGCAACGCCGAGATCTGGTTGCTCGACAACGGCTCGACGTACGAACCGCTCCTGGAGTACCTGGCTCGGTCGCCTCACCACGTGCGCCGTCTCGACGGCAACCTCTGGCACACGGCGCCATGGCTCTGCGGGTTGGTGCCCGAGCTCAACCGCACCGATCCGATCGTCGTCACCGACCCCGACGTCGTGCCCGACGAGGAGTGCCCGCTCGATGCCCTCGACTACTTCGCCGATGTGCTGGCACGGCATCCAGAGGTGCAGAAAGTGGGCTTCGGGCTACGGATCGACGATCTCCCGGCCCGGTACGCCCATCGCGACGCGGTGATCGCGTGGGAGCGGCAGTACTGGCAGGACGAGGTGGCGCCCGGATTGTTCCGTGCGCCCATCGACACGACGTTCGCGATGACCAGGCCGCGCGTGGGCTACGTGCTCGAGCCGTCATTGCGTACGGGTGCGCCGTACCTGGCCCGTCACCTCGGTTGGTACGTCGACTCGTCGCAGCCCTCGGCCGAGCTGTTGCACTATCGGGCCCACGCCGATCCGCTCACCACCAATTGGGAGGGTGAGAAGGCACCCGCTTGGAAGTTGAAGGCGTTGCTCGACCAGCTCCGCATCGATCGCGACCGCTGACACTCGGGACGTTGCCCGGCGCCGAGCAGCTCGCCGGTCTCAGGCCCTGTGCAGCGACCACTCGGGCCGCAGGCTCACCACACCGCTGCGCTCGCCCCGGTTGCCTGCGGCCACCGAGAACCGCAGGGCGGGGTGCAGGTGGTCGTAGATGTGCAGCATGTGGTGGTCGCGCATCGACGACACCACCTCGTACTGCCCGGGCAGCAAGGCCAGATCGGCCAAGCCCAGCTCGAACCACCCCTCGCCCTCGACCGTGCCGGTGTGCAGCTCCACATCGCGACTTCCGGGTCCGGTGACGATGGCGCCGTCCATGCGCTGAACGGTGAGGCACAACGAGGGTTCCTCGACGGGTTCCTTGGCTCGGAAGTGGATGCGGAGCGCGACGTCGTCGCCGGTGTGACACTCCGAGACGGTGCGGCCATCGCGGTCGACGAGCTCGCCCCGGGTGACCTGGATCTCACCCGAACCCCAACGGTGGGCGTCGAGCGTGCCGATCATGTCGGGCTGCGAGGCCCCTGTGTACTCGTCGATGATCCCGGCGGGGTTGCCGATGCGCCGCACCTTGCCGTCCTCGATCCATGCGACGGTGTCGCACATGGTGCGGAGCGAACCGAGCCCGTGGCTCACGATCACGACCGTGCGGCCGGCAGCGCGGTAATCGGCGAACTTCTCGAAGCACTTGCGCTGGAAGTTCTCGTCGCCCACCGCGAGCACCTCGTCGACGAACAGCACGTCGGGCCCGATGTTCATCGCGATCGCGAACCCGAGCCGCACGTACATGCCCGACGAGTAGTTGCGCACGGGCTGGTCGATGAACTGGCTCAGGCCCGAGAACTCGACGATCTCGTCGAAGCGATGGTCGATGTCGTGACGCGAGAGACCGAGGATCGATCCGTTGAGGTACACGTTCTCGCGGCCGGAGAGGTCGGCGTGGAACCCGGCCCCGAGCTCGAGCATCGCCGAGAACGAGCCGTTGACCCGAACGCGACCGGCATCGGGGGTGAGGATGCGGGCCAGGCACTTGAGCAGCGTCGACTTCCCACAGCCGTTCTCGCCGATGATGCCGAACGTCGAGCCCTCCTCGATCTCGAACGACACGTCGCGCAGCGCCCAGTACTCCTCGACCGGGTTGCGGCGCGCGAGGAACGAGCCCTTCAGCGTCTTGTCCTTGCCGGCCTGGATGCGGAACTTCTTGGCGAGGCCCTCGATCTCGACGGCGGCGGGCATCAGATCTCCTCCGCGAAGCGCGGTGCGAGCCGGCGGAACACCACGGTGCCGAGGGCGAACGCGCCGGTGGACCAGCCGAGCAGGTAGAGCAGGTCGAGACCGGGAGGCATCCGCAGGTCGTAGAGCGTGTTGCGGATGGCACCGATGAAGACCGTGATCGGGTTGAACTGAACGATGCGGTACGGGATGTTGTTCGCCTTGCCCTCGAGCAGTGCGATCGGGAAGATCACCGGCGCTGCGTAGAAGCCGGCCTGGATGACCACCCCCCAGAGATGGCTGAGGTCGCGGAACGAGACGAACGCAGCGGCGAGGGTGAGGGTGATGCCGACCGTGAAGACGAACAGCATCGCCAGCACCAGCAGCAGGACGGGGAGCCACGGCAGCACCATGTTGCCGGCGATCAGCAAGGTGACCACGAGCAGGCCGAGCTCGATGAAGAACGTGACCTGCAGCGCGCCGACGGCGCCCACCACCAGCACCTCACGGGGGAACCACACCTTGCGGACGAGTCCGGCGTTCTCGACGACCGAACGCATGCCGCTCGAGGTGGCCATGCTGAAGAACGCCCATGGCAACAGGCCGCAGAGCAGCCAGAGCGCGAAGCTGTCGAGACCGCTCGGGTCGCCCGGAGAGGGAGGTGCCTGGATGATGTGGCGGAAGACGGTGGCGTAGATGAGCAGCGACGCCAACGGGTTGATGAGCGACCAGAGGATGCCGAGGGCCGATCGCTTGTATCGGCCGCGCAGGTCGCGGAGCACGAGGTTGCGCAGCAATTCGCGGGAGGTGTAGAGATCGCGGAAGATCATCGGTCGCTGGTCGCGGGGGTCGGTACCTCGTCGCGGGCGTCGCTGGCGCGACGCCGTGCGCTCGAAGGAATCAGGCACCGCCGACATGGACGTGCAGCATACGGGCCTGGCGGTTCACCCGACCGGGCACCCCGGGCGTGTCACTCGGCGACCGGGTCCTCGTTGGGGATGGTGCCGTAGACGAAGTACTCGCCGGGGCGGAGCGGATCGTCCGACAGTTGGTCGAGACAGGGGGCTGCGAGTGGCACGGCCGACACGACGACGCCGATGTCGAGCAGCTCGAGTGCCGGGGCACAGGCGCCGACGGCCACACGCACCACGTCGGGGAACGGCGCGGTGAGCACGGGGGACGCATCGTCGGGGGAGAAGACGAACTCCACCCGCGAGAACCGGTTCCACACGCCGTCGTCGTCACCCTCGGGATCGAGCACGGCCCATTCGTCCTCGACCGGGTACCAGGCGAGCCCGGAGGCGAGCGGCCGACCTGATGCCGTGAGGACGCCGTAGGCATCGTTGTCGGTGCCGTTCAGCACCCATCGCCGATCGTCGTCGGGCTCGTCCGGCAGGTCCGCGATCAGCTGCTCGACGTCGGCGATCTGGGTGGTGAGGGGTGCGTCGAGCAGGGGCCCGAGTCCCACCTGCACCGGGTTGATCCGCGCCGTGCTGAAGGCGGTCATCGCCACGATCACACCGAACGCAACGGCGCCGCGCCCACGCAGCAGAGCGATCACCGCGGCGACCGACACCGCCGCGAGCACCAGTGCGCCGACGCGGGACACCGGGGCCAGATCGACCCGCATGTGCCAGGCAGCCCAGAGTGTGAGCGCTCCCATGACCGACGTGGCGATCGCCGTCGTCACCGGTGACGGGCGTTCGTCGGGCGAGGCGGCGAACACGGCGGCGACCAACGCTGCGAGCACTGCACCGCCGACGGCGAGTGGAAGCAGCAGTCGCTCGACCGGCACCTGGTCGAACAAGGTGACCCGGCCCACGATCGCGGGCAGCGGCACGAACGCCCACAGCAGCAGCACGAGGGTGGCGCCCGCCGTCGCGGCGGCGGCCCGGCGGACCGGATCGGCCGACCGCGCCCATCGCCACAGCGAGAGATGGGAGCACTGGGCCACGAGCACCGGCAGCCACCACGCGAACCCGGACGCCGCTTCGCTCTGGTTGGTGCCGAGTACATCGGATACCGGCCGTCGTCCGGCGAACACATCGAACGGTGCCGACAGCAGCATCGTGAGATCGAGACCGCCGCTGCGTTCGGACCGCGCTCCCGGATACACCGTCGACTGGATCGAGGCCAGCGCGTCACGATGGGCGATGACGAAGCCGGCCACCAGCGCTGCGGCGAGCACCCCCATCGGCACGAGCGTGTGCCAGGCCGGGGCTCGCTCGTCGTGCGGTCGTTCGGCGCGCACGGCCCACCACGCCACCAGTCCCGTCGGCACGAACAGCAGGCCGGTCCCGACGATCCACGGCAGGTACAGCACCACCGCCAGGCAGGCCAGCATCCACCCCGCGACCAGTGCGAGCGCCAACGACGCGCCCCGTCGTCGCACGCGGGCGGACGACACGAGCGCGCCGCAGCATGCGCCGGCGAAGCCGATCGACATGCCCATCGTGGGGATGGCCCACCAGAGCGCGGCAGGCGACAACGCCACCGCGGCGCCGGCGAGCGTAGGGAGGAGCGCTCGTCGGGTGATGGCTGCCAGCGCCCAGTAGATCCCGAGGAACGGCGCAGCCAGCACCGTCCACCACTCGATCGCGAAGGCTCGCTCGATGTCGAGCACGTGGTACACGAGCGCCTGCGGTCGCAGTACCGCGAGCCAGGTGCCCACCGGCAGATCGGTGAGGATGCCGGTCTCGTGTTCGCCGAGCCCGAGGTCGATGGTGTCGGGGAAGTCGAGTTCGACCTGGCGGACAACCAGCGGGGTGCGCTGGAGGTACTCGTCGCCACGGATGGGGCGCGCCTGGCCCGCCGCCGGTCGTCCGCCGCCGTACAGCGACACCGACGACCCGCTCACGCGCAACATGCCGAGCACGAGCACCAGGAACACGCACAGGACCACGGGCAGCCAGAGCACCCGGGCGGAGGTGGCCGACTGATGCGCTGCCCCGGACGCCCCTGAGGTCGACGGCGCCGAGATGGTTCCCAGCGCGGCAGTCCCCTCGGGGTTCACCGCGTCGACGTCGGCCACGGCAGATCGGGGTAGCGCCGATGCATCGCGGCGATGGCGTCGTCGGTCGCCAGGTTGGTGAGCGCGATCATCGACGACGCCTGCACGCGGTAGCGGCCGAGGATCTCCGGCACCAGGACGGCCCTGCCACCCGAGCGGGCCAACCTGAGCCAGAGGTCCCAGTCCTCCCACCCGTACACGTGCTCGTCGTCGTCCCGGTAGCCCCCGAGGCGTTCCCACGTTGCACGGCGCAGCATCGCCTGGGCGTCGATGTAGTTCGCTCGACAGAGCCGTTCGACGTCCCATGCGAGCGCGCTGCGGATGTTTCGCTGCGTGCCGAAGTCCTCGAGAATCGCGTAGGCAGCGCCGGCCCCGGGATCGGCGATGAGCGCATCGGCCAGCCGACGAAGACATGTCGGGTACACCTGGTTGTCGGCGTCCATCACCATCACCAACCCGCCGCGGGCGTGTTCGAACCCCGCGTTGCGCGCGGCGGCGAGGCCGCCGTTGACCTCTTTGCCGAGGAGCAGCATCGGCACGTCGTCGTGGTCGGCCAGGTACTCGCGCGCCACGTCGCGACTCCGGTCGGTGGCGTGGTCCTCGACGACGATCACCTCGAACGAGACGTCCTCCGACGCCAGCACGCTGTCGAGGGTGTCTGTCACGACGTCGGCGTAGTTGTACAGCGTCACGACGACGCTCACCTCCGGCACGGCGTCGGCGTATGCGGTGGTCTCCACCCGTTCGACGACATCGGGCTCGCCGTGGCGCAACAGACACTCGACCTCGTCGAGGCGGCGGAGCATCTCGATCTCGTCGAGCGCGAGCCGCTTCGCTCTCGACTGCAGCGGCAGATACGGCCGGAACGCGCCGAGGCGCACCGGCGGCGGCACGGCGGAGGCGCCGAAGCGCCACAGGCCGCGCTGGTGGGCGCCGCGGCTGACATGGTTCGCGAGCAACGGCAGTACCTCGCGTTCGATCCGGTCGAGCATCGGCGTCAGGTGGTGCTCGAGCGAACCCTCGTCGACCACGGCGCGGTGTGCTGCGGCGGCGATCGCATCGATGCGGTCGGGATCATCGAGGAGGGCCACGAGCGTGTCGGCCAGGTCGTCGATCTCCGCGCTGACGAAGTGCGTCCCTTCGACCAGTGGATCGTGGTCGTGCGATGGTTCGGTGACGACGGCGCATCCGTTGGCCATCGCCTCCAGCATCCGTGCCCACTCGAAGTACGCCGGCGCGACGGTGCCCGGTGGCAGGTGCATCGAGCGGTCGCGGTGCACGTTCACCAGTACCTTCGCCGACGAGAGCAGGTCGTACTTCTCGCCGCCGAACACCAGCCCCGGTGTGCCAGGTGTGGCAGGGCGTTCGAACCTGAACAGCCGCAGCTCGCTGCGGCGGCGGGCGAGCACCGGAGCGAGTCCGGCCAGCACCGCGCCGCGGCGGTCGTCGAGCCCTCCCATGAACAAGACATCGATCGGCCGATCATGGGCCGGCCGAGTGGCCCCGGGCGCCGACACCGCCGGCACGGCGCCGAGCCGCAGGCGCGCCGCGTTCACACCCACCTCGCGGAGGGCATCGGTGCCGTGGCCGCTGATGTCGAGCGACATCAGCCCTCGTCGGCAGGCGTCGACCGACAGGTGGAACCACGGTGTTCCCGGTTGCTCGGTACACACCGCGATGCTCGAGGCTGCGGCGCGAGTGAGTTCGGCCTTCGTCGCGTGCATGAGTTCGTAGAACTCATGGGGTGCCACGACCAGCGCGATCGTGCCGTCAGCGGCCGGCAGGCGGTCATCGACGAGTCGGGCTGCTCGGCCGCCCGCTCGGGCCGCATCGACGAGCCAACTCGCGATGTCGCGCATGAAGCCGTTGCCGCGGGCAGCGACGAAGACCTCCACCTCCGCCGGACGTGCGGCCATCAGCGCCGCCGGAACAGCATGCGCAGCGCCTTGCGCGGCGCCCGACCGAGTTTGCGGACCGCACGGCGGGCGACGCCGGACTTGTCGGGGTGGTGGACCGCTTCGCTCATCATCGTTCGTACCACGTGCGTGCGACTGACCACGGCCGGCAACGACTCCGCGAGTTCACGGACGTGTCGACGACGCTCGAGCGCCTCGGAGCGCAGCTCGGCGATGGCGCCCTCGGCCTGCTCGACACGACGTCGCAGCTCGGCGTTGTCGGAGCGGAGTCGTTCGAGTTCGTGGTCGGAGTCGCGGCCGGAGGACTCGTGCCCCTGTGCGGTCATCGCTGAGTCGGCCCACCCGACGACGAGCGGACCGACGAGGGATCCGACTTCTCGGCCATCAGCATCACGCACGCACCGTTCGGGTTGTCGAGATCGTCCGCCTGCACCTCGATGCGATCGAAGCCGAGACCGGACAGCACGGCCATGAGGCCGTCGCGTTCCATCCACATCGCAGACGACTCGGGACCGCCACAGAAGCCGGCCCACTGCAGCGACTCGAGGTAGTTGCGCCGATGCAGCACCACCGGCGTACCCCGCCAGTCGACGGTGACCACCTCGGGCACGAACATACGCGCCTTGTTGGGGTCGGCCGCCACCACATCGGCGTGGAAGTAGTGCGTCCAGATCGCCACGCGGGAACCCACTCGGGCGATCGCCTCGAGCAGACCGATCGGATCGGGAGAGTGGTAGAGCACGCCGCTCGCCAGCACCAGATCGAACCGATCTTCGGTGTGCTCGAGATACGGCACGAAGTCGCCGAGCTGGAACCGAGAGCGCGACAGGCCGAGGATCTCCTTCGCGACGAGGCACTTCAGGAAGGCGCGGGTGTTGGCCTCGATCGCGAGCACCGACGCGCCGGCGGCATCGAGCATCGCGCTGTGCCCGGCTTCGAGCGGACCGAGCTCGAGCACCTGGTACCCGTCGACGCCGCCCACCTGATCGACGACCCAGGTGATCCGAGGATCCTCGAACAGTGGTACGGCGCCGGCGGTGACGCCGGCGGACGCGGGGAACCTCGACGACCACTCACCGGCGAAGACATCGACTGCGAGCTGTGCGCTCGGCGCGTCGCGCACGTACTGGTCGAGAATCGACACGTCGACCGATGCAGGGCCTGCAGTCGGCGCAACGGGCGGTGGTGGCGCGGCCTGGCCGCGACGGCGGAACATGCTGCCGGTACTCCCATCGGGATGCTCGGCGACCTGGGGTGGTGGCCGGGATTCGAACGAGACGACGTTAGCCCGGGGTCCCGGCGCTCATCGCTCATCGGTGGCGCCGTGCTGGTCGTGTCGAGGAGCAGGGACGTGGTCAGGAGTGCCCGGTCCGTCGGTGAGGAGGACGGATAACCTACGGCGCATGTCCCAGGACCTGGCAAGCGACCACGCCGACGTCATCGCGCTGCGAGCGGAGGTCGATCGGCTCCGGGCGCTCCTCGGTCCGAGTGAGGAGTCCTACGTGAAGCTACGGCTCGACGTGCTCGGGGCTCGCGACGCCGCGATCGGTGCCGAGGCCGAGCTCGGCCGGCTGAAGGCGTACTGCCAGGCGCTCGAGGCAGAGACGGTGCGGATGAAGCGCGACCACGAGTGGTTGCGCGGCCAGGTGCTCAACCGCATCCGACGCCTCCGGACGAAGACGCCCTCGTTCGACAAGGTCGTGGGACGTCTCAGCAGGTGAGTCGACCCCGGTTCTCCATCGTCACGCCGGTGTACGACCCGCCGGCGTGGGTGCTGCGCGAGACCATCGCGTCGGTCGTGGCCCAGACCTTCGGCGACTGGGAGCTCATCCTCGTCGACGACGCATCGCCCTCGCCGCACGTCGTGCCGATCCTGCGTGAGGCAGCCGCCGTCGATCCTCGGGTCAAGGTGCTCGAGCGCGCCACCAACGGAGGCATCATCGCCGCGTCGAACGACGGCCTCGCCGCCGCCACCGGTGAGTTCATCGCGCTGCTCGACCACGACGACCTGCTCGAGCGCCGATCGCTCGAGGTGGTCGACACCTACGCCCGCGAGCGTCCCGAGATGGACTACTGCTACAGCGACGAGGACCATCTCACCCCCGACGGCCGCTACGTCAACGCGTTCTACAAGCCCGACTGGTCGCCCGAGCGCCTTCGCTCGCAGAACTACTGCTGCCACTTCTCGGTCTTCCGCGCGTCGCTGCTCGACGAGATCGGCGGGTTCCGCGAGGGCTTCGAGGGATCGCAGGACTACGACCTGATCCTGCGCGCCACCGAGCGGGCGCGCGAGGTCGTCCACATCCCGTTCGTGCTCTACCACTGGCGCGAGCTGCCCACGTCCGTCGCCGGCGACCCGGACGCGAAGCCCTACGCGTGGGACGCCGGTCGCCGTGCGATCCAGGCCCAGTGCGACCGGCTCGGCATCCGTGCCTCGGTGGAAGCGAGCACCCCGCAGGGCACCTACCGCGTGCGTCGCGACGTGGTGGGCGACCCGCTCGTGAGCATCATCATCCCGACGTGCGGCTCCACCGGACGGCCGTGGGGTGTCGAGCGCTGCTACGCCGTCGCTGCGATCGAGTCGGTGCGTCGGCACACCACCCGCAACATCGAGTTCGTCCTGGTGGTCGACGACTGGACCCCGCCGCACCACGTCGAGGCCATGCGTCGCGCTGCTGGCGAGACGCCGTGTCAGGTCGTGTACTTCGACCGACGATTCAACTTCAGCGAGAAGGTGAACCTCGGTTCGGTACACGCCACTGGCGACCTGTTGTTGCTGCTCAACGACGACGTCGAGGTGATCACCGACGAGTTCCTCGATCCGATGATTCCCTTGGCGCTCGAGGAGGGCGTGGGCGCGGTCGGGTGCAAGCTCTACTTCGAGGACGGCCGCCTGCAGCACGCTGGCCATGTGTACAACGGCGATCCGTATCACATCATGTTCCGGCGCGGCGGTGACGAGCTGGGGCCGAGTGCGCTGCTCGCCGTGCAGCGCGAGTGCATCGGCGTCACCGCGGCGTGCATGCTCGTGCGACGGGCGGTGTTCGAGCAGGTCGGCGGCCTGTGCACCCTCTTCGCCGGCAACTTCAACGACGTCGACCTGAACCTCAAGCTCCACGTGCACGGCTTCCGCCAGGTGTTCACACCGTTCACCGAGCTCTATCACTTCGAATCGGCGACTCGTGATCCGACCATCACCGTGGAGGAGCACGAGCTGATCAAGATGCGTTGGGCGGAACGACTTCGCCACGATCCGTACTACAACCCCAACCTCGCTCCGTTCCGAGACGACTGGGTCGAGAACGGGCTTCGTTGACGTCGACCTGACCCCGACGACCAACCCGGGACAGGCTCCGGTACGGTCCAGGGACGAACTGAAACGGCGGGCGGCCTCAAGATTCCTTCAAGGAGGAGCCCGTGGCCCACAGAACCGTGCCGCACGTGCCGATGTATCCGGCGATGTCACACACGTTTGGATCCCGACCGCGAGCAGTCCGGCGCCCCAGCCTCCGGGTTGCCCTGGTGTCCGCAGTGCTGATGTCGTCCATCGGATCCGTTGGCGGCGCCCTGACGGTGTCGCCGGCCGTGGCGGCGCCCGGCGAACAGGTGAGCACGTCTCCGGAGGTGTCGCCGACGTCGGCGCTGTCCACCTCGGGCGACTTCGCGACCGACGCCTTCAGCGACCCGTGGGACTTCGACAACGCCGAGGATCTCATCACCGTCGACGAAGTCGGAACGCAGTACACGAGTGGCGTCTCCATCGCCGACGGGCTGTTGAACGTGAACACGCGAGTCGGGTCGACCATCCGGCTGCTGTTCGACTGGCCGGGTGTCCTGCCCTGGGGACGAGACGGTCGGGCGAACCCGATCGACGCCGAGCGGTACACCCAGACCACGTTCCGGATCTGCACCGGCGCGGCAGGTCTGGGGATGGCCGTGCGATTCGAGACGTCGACCGGTCAGGAAGGCTTCCTCCCGTTCAACCCTCCGGCCGGTTGCTCGGTGCAACACTTCGATCTGACCTACCAAGGTCCGGTGCCCGACTTCTCGCTGCAATACCCCGTCCCCGGGATGCAGGGGCCGTGGGCAGGCTCGATCGTTCGGTTCGAGATCCACCGCGGTGGCGTCGGTGGCGCCGCGCTCGTGCAGCTGGACTGGGTGCGTGTCCATCGCGCCGACGCCTCCCAAACGCCGGTGACAACGCCCGTGCCGAGAGTGCTGACGCCGAACATCGAAGGCGGAGCGGACTACGCGACCGTCGAGCGCGGCGACCCCTGGGACATGTCATCGGGCTCCGATGTGGCATCGACCCACCAAGTGACCAACCTCTCCTTCCCGTACGGGGACCTGTCGGGCACCACGGTCGGCAACGACCCCTTCGTGGAGCTGGCGCTCGGTCCCGAGCTCAACACCGACAGGTATCGGCGGCTCACGCTCGATGCCTGCTACGAAGGGCCGTTCGGTCTGACCGACACGGCTGGTGGGGGCATGAACGGTCGAATGGCCTGGATGCCCCGAGGTGCGGCCTCGTGGACCGAGACCCAGGACTTCGTCGTGTTTCCGGGGTGCCATCGGATGACCATCGACATGGCGACCACTCCGCCCGATGCGATTCATGACGAGGCCTCCCAGCTCATCAGCGGTTGGCGAGGCATGCGCCCGGCCAAGCTGCGGTTCGATGTCACGGAGGATCGAGGACTGCGCAACTTCGCGGTCCGCGAGGTCCGGTTGGCCGACGATGCCGCGTTCTCGACGTCGTACCCGATCACCTTCCTCGATGCCGCCGGCGCGTACGGCGCGACGGCTGACATCTACGTGACGACCTCGGGGCGCGGGCGTTTCGACGGCGTGCGCATCGCCCGGAACCTCCCGGTGGCCGACGGGGTGAACACCTTCACGTGGAACGGCACGACCGACGGTGGCGTCCCGCTCGGGAACGGCACCTACTGGGTGTACATCGTGATGCGGACCAGCAACGCCATCGGGACCGGATCCTCGACCGGCCCCGTCCGGGTGGAGAAGCCGGTGCCCTCGAGCCCTGGCTCCTTCGTGCCGCTCACACCGGCGCGCCTGCTCGACACGCGCACGGGGATCGGCGGGAACATCACATCGCTCGGGCCACAGGTGCACACCGAGCTCGACGTCACGGGCGTGGGCGGCGTGCCCGAGGTCGGGGCGACAGCGGTCGTGTTGAACGTCACCGTCGATGGGCCGACACTTCCCGGCTACGTGTCCGTCTGGCCATCCGGCGAGGAACGCCCGATCGTCTCGAACCTCAACTATCTGCCAGGCCAGACCGTGCCCAACCTCGTGACCGTGAAGGTGGGGGCCAACGGTCGGGTCAACCTGTTCAACTCGAACGGGAACTCCCATCTGATCGCCGACGTCGTCGGCTACTACACGCCCGTCGCGGTTTCAGGGAGCGGACGGTTCACATCGCTCGCGCCGTCCCGGGTGCTCGACACGCGCGATGGCGTCGGCGTCGGGAGTGCCGGTCCGCTCGCCCCCGACAGCGTCCTCGATCTCAAGGTCACCGGCGTGGGTGGTGTGCCGTCGAGCGGGGTCCAAGCGGTGGTGCTCAACATCACGGTCGACCAACCGACCGCATCTGGGTTCGTGACCGCCTGGCCCACCGGTGAACCGTTCCCCACCGCCTCGACCCACAACTTCACGCCCGGCCTGACCATCGCGAGCCTCGTGATCGCGAAGGTGGGGGCGGGCGGGATGGTGTCGCTGTACAACTCGAACGGGAACACGCATCTCGTCGCGGACGTGGTCGGCTATCTCTCGGGGTCGGGCGGGCGATTCGTCCCGGTGGCACCGGACCGGGCGGTCGACACCCGCGACGGCACCGGCGGTGTGCTCGGTGCTGTCGGCGAGGGCGGCTCGATTCGAGTCACGTTGGCCGGCCGATCGTCGATCCCGGCGAATGCGACGGCTGTCGTCGTCAACATCACCGCTGCAGACAGCACGTCGCCGTCCTATCTCACGGCGTGGCCGTCGGGCTCGGCTCGGCCGACGGCTTCGATCGCCAACCCGCGTCCTGGCGTCCCGGTCCCGAACCAGGCATACCTGAAGCTCGGACCCGGCGGGCAGCTCGACATCTACAACAACTCGGGATCGACGCACGTCGTCGTCGACGTCTTCGGCTACGTGGTCTGACCAGTTCGGGGCTCGCCGGTCGACCCCCGCGCGAGGAGGCCGACGAGCAACACCACGACGGCGGTGTGCACGATCACCCAGCTGCCCGGCGCCAACCATCTCGTGGTGCGATCCGCGCCGTGGAACCACCATGAGCCATCGACGCCCACGGCGTATCGCCGCGCCATCGCCCAGAACGTGACGATCACCGCACAGGCGGAGATCCCGGCAATCGTTCCGGCGACGAAACGGGACACCCGGTGGGGAGCGGACCGATCGGAGGTCAACGCGAGGACGATGGCGATCGCAGCGACCGGGAGGCTGTATCTCCCTTGCCAGATATGCCCGACTCGTTCGTGCAGCACCACCTCGAACGACACGGGCACCAGGATCAGTGCGGAACCGACCGTCATCCAGGTCCCGCTGGCCGCGTGAGGGCGCGTGGCCGCCGTCACGGCGGCGGCCGCTGCCCAGGCGGCCACCGCGAACCACGGCGCCCAGTACTCGAGCCACCCCATCGAGGCCACCAGCTCCAGACCCGTTCGGGGGAGACCCCCGATCGACACCCCGATCGCGGCCGACCACGAACCGGAGCTGGCCGTCCTCGCGTCGTCGACGACGAGACCGACCCACGCGCTCCACGCCACGACGGCGAGCGTGGCGGCGGCCACCGGGCCCCACAGCACCGATCGACGGCGACGTGCTGCGGCCGGCCCGCCCGTCGTTCGAGGACGCTGATGGAGTTCGACGAGGACGAGAACGGTCAGTGCCCACAGGAACGCAATCGGACGGATCGCCACGGCCATCGCCAGCGGAAGAGAGACCCACCACGCCGACGACCGACGTGCCACCAGCTCTCCGCTGCCGCTGCTCGCGATGCCCGTCGCGGCGAGTGCAACGAGCGCGATCTCGAGTGCATTCGGGTTGACCACGCTCCAGAGGAACCAACACGACGGTGGTACCAGCGCTGGCACGACGAGCGCGCCGTGGCCGCGCGGTCGGAGACGCGCGACGACCATGCCCAGGACACCGGCGACGAGTGCCACTGCGGACAGCCGGTACGCGAGTGGGTCGTCGGCCCGGCCGAGCATGCGCGGCGGGAGCCCGACGAGCGCGTAGTACAGCGGCGGGTTCGTCCCCGCCGACGTCGCGACCGAGACGTCTCGCTCCTGATCCTCGGGGACGGCACAACCGCTCGAACGTGCAGGATCGTGTCGGTAGCACGCCGGGTCGCCGGTCCCCAGTCCCGGAGGAACGGTGACGGTGCGGTACCCCGGTGGCAGGCCGCTCGCGGGGGCACCGAGCAGGTCGCCATGAGCGACGGCGTGTGCGCGCAGCACATGTGCAGGTTCGTCCGGCCCGCCGTAGCGTCCGATCGCGGCCGCCCAGCACACGAGGACGAGGCAGACGCCGGCGAACGCGATGATCCCTGTGGCCGATCGGTGACGACGCTGAGGCATCAGGTGCTCGGCGCTGTCCATCTCCCGATCACGATCGTCTCGTTGTGCGTGAACACGCGCCCGGCCGCCCTCGGCAGCGGGAACGAGAGCGATCGCTCGGCCGACACGCCCGCGTCGGCGAGGATCGCGGTGATCGCCGCGGCATCGAGGAAGGTGACGTGGGTCGCGTCGGATGCCTGCCCCCGCTGCTGCGGGCAGATGACGGCGACCCGGCCGCCGGGCACGAGATATCGCAGGTGCGCGCGGACCAACTCGGTCGCCTCGCGCGGCGTCATGTGCTCGAGGACGTGGGCGATCAGCAGCGAGTCGAAGCTCGCCGCACGGTCGTCGGGGCTGCCGGCGAAGGTGTCGACGGTGTAGGCGGTCAGGCCGCGCGACACGGCGATCCGGACGGACTCGGCGTTGTGGTCGATCCCGACACCGTTGCCGTCGAGGTGTGCGAGGTTGCGGCCGACGCCGCACCCGATGTCGAGGACGCGGCCGAGGCGTAACCGGCGGACGTTCCAGCGGTAGGGGCGCTGTGGGTCGAGCAGAGCTCGCCACCCCGAGCGGGGCGCCACCGATGCGGCGAGTCGCGCCGCATAGGCAGCGTCGGTCGTGTCGGGACCGTCGGACCGCCGGCGGGCCGCGTCGTCCATCACGCGACCGGGCGGTCCTGCTTGTCGCGCTTGGCCGCCTTCGCCGCCTTCTTCCACTCACGCACCTTCGCGAGCGAGTCGGTGTCGTGGATGTCGGCGACGCTCCTCGGTGTGGCGTCGCCGAACTTGCCGGCCGCCGCCTCCCATCCCTCGGGCTGCACCCCCATCCGCTTGCCGAGCAGCGCGACGAAGATCTTGGCCTTCTCGTCGCCGTAGCCGGGCAGTGTGCGCAGGCGCGCGTAGAGGTCGGCGCCGGTCGTCACCCCGTCCCACACCCCCTCGCCGCGGCCGCCGAAGTCGCTGGTGAGCACGGCGCACATCTCGTGGATCCGCCGACCCATCGAGGCCGGGAAGCGGTGGACGGCAGGTTTGTCGCAGCACACCGTCACGAACGACTCCTGGTCCATCGCCGCGATCCTCGCTGCGTCGAGGTGGCCGAGGCGCTGCTGCAGGGTGGCCGGACCCGCGAACGCCCACTCCATGGGCACCTGCTGGTCGAGCAGCATGCCGATCAGCAGCGCGGTCCCGTCGACGTTCAGCAGACGGTCGGCAGCGGCATCGCCGGTGATGTAGAGGGTGCCGGTCATGTCCGGCACGCTAGCCGTGGCACCTGTGGCAGGGGGTTCTAGTGTGCCCGTCGTGATCGCCGCCGTCGTGCTGACGTACGACCCCCCGCCGGGGATGCTGGAGGACTGCCTCGCCGCCCTGCAGGCGGGCGGCGACGTCGAGGTGATCCTGGTCGACAACGGCGGCCGTGCCGGTCGGCTGCCGTCGGCGTTGCTGGCCGGGGTCGACGTGGTCGCTCCCGGACGGAACCTCGGCTTCGCCGCCGGCATGAACCTCGGCATCCGCCGGGCGCTCGAGCGCGGGGCGACCGAGGTGATGATCCTCAACGACGACGTGGTGGTGGAACCGGGATGGCTCGCACCGCTGGTCGCGGAGCTCGCGGGTGACCGCGTCGGCGCGGTACAACCGAAGCTCCTGTTCGCCGACGAACCGCCCACGATCAACAGCCTCGGCGTGGCGCTCGGACGCGACGGGGCGGGCACCGACGTCGACATGCACGAGCCCGACGACCCGACCGACCTCGCCCCGCGCGAACTGGCGGTCTTCACCGGAGGTGCCGTGCTGTTCGCTGCCGACTTCCTGCGCCACACGGGCGGGTTCGACGAGCGATTCTTCCTCTACTACGAAGACGTCGACCTGGCGCTGCGCGGCACCGAGCTCGGCTGGCGGTTTCGCCTCGCTCCGGCGAGCCGCGTGCGCCATCGCGGCAGCGCCACCATGGCCTCGATCGGCACCCGGTCGGCGTACTACCGCGAGCGCAACAGAATCTGGGTCCTGGTCCGCCACCGGCCGTGGAGCGACGTCGGTCGCGGGGTGTGGCTGTCGGTCCGACGGCTCCGGTGGGCGCCGCGCGGTGCGCATGCGAAGGCCCTGCTCGCAGGCCTCGGCGCCGCGCCGCGGCTGCTTCGTGCCCGGCGTCACGCCAGCAACTCTCTCTGACCCTTCAAGACTTCGTCTGATCGTCAGCCCCCGGTGGGGGTCTGCGGAATCCGTCTCAAGAGATTCCGGCGAAAGGTCCGATACCTCCTTGACAACGCAAGCGGACCACGGAGCGGGACAATGGCGAGAGCACGGAGGATTGCAGGAGGAGTGGTGTGGTGCGCCTTGGCGCTGACCACCTTCCTGCCGAGCCAGGGAGTGGCGGCGGACGCCACCCCCACCTTCATCCCCCCGGATGCCGACTGGCTCACCACCGTCAACTACTTCCGTGAGATGGCCGGCCTCGGCCCCGTGAGCGAGGACGCCACCCTGTCGGACGGCGCGTACAAGCACTCGTGCTACATGCTGCAGAACGACATCGCCCACGACGAGATCCCCGGACGTCCGGGCTACACCGCCGAGGGCGACGCGGCCGGCAACAACGGCAACGTCGCCGTGTCGAGCGTGGCCGGCACCAGCGCCCGCAGCCACATCGAACTGTGGATGACCGGCCCGTTCCACGCCGTCGGCGTGCTGCGCCCGAACCTGCAGCGGGTGGGCTTCGGCAAGTGCGACAACCCCTCGACCCCCAAATGGCGCTCCGGTGCCACCCTCGACGTGTTGCGCGGCCTCGGTCCGTCGGCACCGCGCACCCAGCCCGTGCTGTTCCCGGGCAACGGCACCACGACCAGCCTCAACAAGTTCGTCGTCGAGACGCCCGACCCGCGCACGTACTGTGGCTGGAGCACGAGCCAGGCGACCGGTCTGCCGGTGATCGCCCTCATGCCCGAGGCCGTCAACGGCAACGTCACCGCCACGGTGAGCGGGCCGACGGGCGTGCTCGAGACCTGTGCGATCTCACGCCTCAACACCGACGGCACTGCCCAGGCGATCCTGGCGGCCGACAACGCCATCGTCGCCATCCCGCGCAACCCGCTGGCCGAGGGCACCTACACCGTCACGGTCACCAGCCAGGCCCGCTCGGTCAGCTGGAGCTTCACCGTCGACCCCGATGCTGCCTTCGGCACGGTCGCCCCAGCGCCCACGGCGTCACCCTCCGGACCGGCCGTCGGCTTCCAGCCGCTCAGCCCGGCCCGCGTCGTCGACACCCGTGAGAACCTCGGTGGCGTGCGCCTCGAGGCCGGCGTCTCCACGACCCTCCAGATCAGCGGGCGCGGCGGGGTGCCGGCCGGCGCCAACGCTGTCAGCGCCAACTTCACGATCGTCGGCCAGCAGGGCGGCGGCTACCTGACCGTGTGGAACTGCAGCCCGACTCGGCCCGTGGTCTCGACCGTGAACTTCTCCGGGGGAGAGGTGGCACCCAACGCGGCCACCGTGCCGCTCGACAGCGGCGGGCGACTGTGTGTGTTCTCCACCACCGCCACCGACCTCGTGATCGACGTGAACGGCTACTACGGCACTGCCGGTGCGGCGAAGTTCACGCCGATCGCCCCGGTTCGGGTGATGGACAGCCGTGAGCACCTCGGCGCCACCGGGCCGCTGGCCTCCGGCCAGACCGTGGAGTTGCAGATCGGCGGCACCAACGGCGTGCCCGCCGGCATCAGCGCCGTCACCTTGAACGTGACGAGCACCGACGCCGAGACGCTCGGCTACGTCACCGTCTACGCCTGCGGCGGCGAGCGCCCCACCGTGTCGAACCTCAACCCGACGCCCGATCGGGTGCGTCCGAACCTCGTCGTCACCCCGGTGTCTGCAGGCGGCAAGGTCTGCCTCTACACCCTCGGCCAGACCGATCTCGTGGTCGACGTGACCGGCTACCTCAGCGCTGGCTCGTTGCGTCGGTTCACGCCGTCGGAGCCGTTCCGGTTCGTCGACACCCGCGACCGTCAGCGCCCGGAGCTGCACATCGGCACGGGCGGCAATCAGCTGCAGGCGGGACAGACCCTGGTCGTGCCCATCGCCGGTGTGCGCGGCGTGCCGGCCGGAGCGAAGGCCGTGTCGCTCAACCTCACGGTCACCAACGCCAACGGCCCCGGCTACATCACGGCGTGGCCGTGCGGCGCCCGGCCGGTCGTGTCGACCGCGAACTACCAGGCGAACACCCCGGTGTCCAACGGCGCCCAGCTGCCGCTGGCGGCCGATGGTTCGCTGTGCATCTTCTCCCTCCAGAGCACTCACGTCGTGATCGACGTGAACGGCTGGTGGAGCTGATCCCGAGGTCGTGACCGCGGCCCGCCCGACGGGCGGGCCGCCCGATCAGAACTCGAAGCCGTACGGGTCCATGCCCTCGGGATCGATGCCGTAGTCGGCGATGGCCTTGGCCACCAGGTCGGCGTCGACCTGGCCCTGACCGGCGAGCGCCTGCAGCACGGCGACGACCACGTGGCCCTCGTCGACCTCGAAGAAGCGTCGCAGCGCCTCACGCGTGTCGGAACGGCCCATGCCGTCGGTGCCGAGCGGCGTGAAGTTGCGGCCGGGCAGCCAGCGGGCCACCTGCTCGGGCACGATCTTCATGAAGTCGGTGACGGCGACGATCGGACCGGGGGTGCCGGCCATCAGCTCGGTGACGAGCGGTGTGCGCGGCGTCTGCGTGGGGTGCAACCGGTTCCAACGCTCGGCGGCGAGCGCGTTCTCGCGCAGCGCCTTGTACGACGTCGCCGACCACAGCTCGACACCGACGTCGTACCGCTCGCGGAGCGCGGCGGCCGCGGCCTGGGCCGCACCGTGCGCCGAACCGCTGAACAGCAGCGTCGCCGTGCGGCTCGCGTCCGGCGCCTCGGCGAAGCGGTAGAGGCCGCGCATGATCTGCGCCGTCAGGTCGGGCACGTCCGGTGCGACCGGCATCGGGTAGTTCTCGTTGTAGAGCGTGAGGTAGTAGAAGACGTCGGGGTCGACCTCGGTCTGGCCGTACATGCGGTGCAGACCTGCCTCGACGATCGCGGCGACCTCGTAGGCGAACGCCGGGTCGTAGGCCTGCACCGGCGGCACGGTGCTCGCCAGCACGAGCGAGTGACCGTCCTGGTGCTGGAGGCCCTCGCCCAACAGGGTGGTGCGGCCGGCGGTGGCCGCCATCAGGAAGCCGCGGGCGCGGCAGTCGGCCGCCTGCCAGATGAGGTCGCCCACGCGCTGGAAGCCGAACATCGAATAGAACGTGTAGAACGGCACGGTCGGGAATCCGCGGTGCGAGTACGACGTGGCCGAGGCGATGAAGCTCGACATCGCGCCCGCCTCGGTGATGCCCTCCTCGAGGATCTGCCCGTTGTTGGCCTCGGTGTAGCTGAGCAGCAGGTCGTGGTCGACGGGCTCGTACTTCTGTCCCTGCGAGGCGTAGATCTTCAGCTCGCGGAACAGCGCGTCCATGCCGAACGTGCGGGCCTCGTCGGGGATGATCGGCACGACATGGCGACCGAAGTCGTCGTCGCGGGCGAGGTTGCGCAGCAGGCGGGTGAAGCCCATGGTGGTGCTGACGGCCTGGCCGCCCGACCCCTTCTGCAGCTCGGCGAACGCACTCGGCGACGGCAGCGGCAGCGGCTTGGTGGGCTGGGTGCGGCGCTTCGGGATGCTGCCGCCGAGGGCACGGCGACGGCCCATCATGTACTGGTACTCGACGCTGTCCTCGCGGGGACGGAAGTACGGCGGCAGGTCGCCGTCGAGCGCCGACTCGGGGATCTCGTCGTGCAGGTACAGCCGGTCGCGAAGGGCGAGCAACTGGTCCTTGTTCATCTTCTTGATCTGGTGGGTGGCGTTGCGGCCCTCGATCTCGGGGCCGAGGGTCCAGCCCTTCACCGTCTTGGCCAGGATCACCGTCGGTGCGCCCGAACCCAGGTTCTCCATCGCCGCCTTGTAGGCCGCGTACAGCTTGCGGTAGTCGTGACCGCCGCGGGGCAGGTTCACCAGGTCGTCGTCGCTGAGGTGCTGCACCATCGCCCGCAACCGCGGGTCGGGCCCGAAGAAGTTGTCGCGGATGTACGCACCCTTCTCGATCGTGTAGCGCTGGAACTCGCCGTCGACGGTGGTGTTCAGCTTGTTCAGCAGCACGCCGTCCTTGTCCTTCGACAGCAGCTCGTCCCACTTCGACCCGTGGATGACCTTGATCACGTTCCAGCCCGCACCGCGGAAGACCGCCTCGAGCTCCTGGATGATCTTGCCGTTGCCGCGCACCGGACCGTCGAGGCGCTGCAGGTTGCAGTTGACGACGAAGATCAGGTTGTCGAGCTTCTCGCGGCTGGCGAGCGAGATGGCGCCGAGCGTCTCGGGCTCGTCGGTCTCGCCGTCGCCGAGGAACGCCCACACCCGGCTCTGGCTGGTGTCGTCGAGCTGGCGGTTGAGCAGGTAGCGGTTGAAGCGGGCGTGATAGAGCGCGGTGATGGGGCCGAGGCCCATCGACACCGTGGGGAACTCCCAGAACTCGGGCATGAGCCGCGGGTGCGGGTAGCTCGACAGGCCGCGGCCGCCGCGGCCGATCTCGCGGCGGAAGTGGTCGAGGTCGTCCTCGGTGAGGCGACCCTCCATGAACGCACGGGCGTAGGCGCCCGGTGCCGCGTGGCCCTGCATGTACACGTGGTCGCCGGCGTTGCCGTCGTCCTTGCCGCGGAAGAAGTGGTTGAAGCCGATCTCGTAGAGGCTGGCCGACGACGCGAACGTGCTCAGGTGGCCACCGATGCCCTCGGCCGCCTTGTTCGCGCGCACCACCATGGCCGCCGCGTTCCAACGGACGAAGGCACGGATGCGGCGCTCGATGTACTCGTCGCCTGGGAACCACGGCTCGGCCTCGCGAGGGATGGTGTTGATGTAGGGCGTGGAGACCGTGGCCGGGAAGCTGACCTGGCTCTCACGCGCTCGCTCGAGCAACTTCGAGAGCAGGAAACGGGCACGGGGCTTGCCGTGGGACTCGATGACGGCGTCGAGGCTGTCGAGCCACTCGGACGTTTCACCAGGGTCGGAGTCGGGGAGCTGATTGACGTAGCCGTCGAAGATCATGGTCTCTAGTCTCGCACCATTACCGGCAGGTAACCGTGGGCTGTCCCTACAGTGTTCGAGATGCCCGACATCACCTTCTCTCATGTCTCGCCCATGATCTGCCCCCATGTCTGACCTCGTCATCTACACCGACGGCGCCTGTCAGGGGAACCCCGGTCCGGGCGGATGGGCCTGGGCGATCGCGCCCGAGGGGGCCGTGCACGGTTCCGGCGGCGCGGCACACACCACCAACCAGCGGATGGAGGTCATGGCCGTCGTCGAGGCGCTGCGGGCCCACACCTCGTCGCCGCAGGGCTCGATCACCATCGTGAGCGACTCGACCTATGTCGTGAACTGTTTCCGCGACCGGTGGTGGGTGCGCTGGCAGCAGAACGGGTGGAAGAACTCGAAGAAGGAACCGGTGGCCAACACCGACCTGTGGAAGCCGCTGATCGAACTGGTCCAGCGCACCCAGCCGTCGTTCCGGTGGGTGAAGGGCCACTCGGGCGATCGGATGAACGACCTGGTCGATCGACTCGCGGTCGAGGCCGCCAAGGGTCCGTTCGACCAGCCGCGCCCGGGCGCCGCAGCGGCGGACGCCGTTCCCGCCCAGGACTCGCTGTTCTGACGGACCGGTCGGGCATGCCTGTCACACCGGCCGTGCAGCATCGGTGACCATGGGAAAGCGACACCGGCAGCGAACCGCTGCCTCCGCCCATCGCGTCCACGCCGACGCCTCGCCCCGTTCGACCGGTTCCACCGACGGGCAACGGTACGACCCTCGCGCCGAGATCGAACGCCTCGTCCGCGAGGGCGTGCTCGTCGTCACGGGTCATGGCGGTGGCGGCTCGGTCGCCGACACGATCCGCCGGCTCGAGGCCGTCGACCGCGACGACCTCGTCGACGACGTGGTCGTCCGCGTCGTCGGCCCCATGGTGAGCCGTGCCTGGGAGCTCGGCTGGTCGGCGCTCGACCTCGTCCACGCCGTGCACCACGAGTTCGACCGCGGCATCGCCGGCCTCGTGGCCGAGATGGTGCTCGCCGACCCCGCCCTGCAGCGGCCCGATCGGCCTGCGGCATGGACCGAGCAGCTCGACCTCGTCCGCATCCGTCGCAGCCGCAGGTCCACCTCGCCCGACGACTTCGGCAAGCTCGCCGACCGTTTCCTGGTGGCGCGCTTCCTCGCTCGCCTGCCGCAGGTGGTGCCGGTCGTGATGCCCCCGTCGGCGTGGAGGCTCGCCGCCGCGGCATCGGCGCCTCGACCCACCGACGAGCAGGTCGACCCGCGCATGCTCGAGCGAGTGCGGGCCCTGCTCGCCAAGGCCGAGTCCACGACGTTCGATGCGGAGGCCGAGGCGTTCATGGGCAAGGCCCAGGAGCTGATGGCCAGGTACGCGATCGACGCGGCGATGGTGTCGGCCGCCTCCGCCGACGCCGGCATCGGTCGGCTCGCCGCCGGCGTGCAGGCGCGCCGTCTGCACCTCGACGATCCGTACGCGAAGGAGAAGGCGCAGCTGTTGGGCGCGGTGGCGTCGGTGAACGGCGGGCGCGTCGTGTGGCACGGAGGATGGGGGTTCGCCACCGTGGTCGGGTTCCCGGTCGAGCTCGACCTGGTCGAGCTCACCTTCACGTCGCTGCTCGTGCAGATGACGCGGGCCATGGCGAACGCCGGGGCATCGGGTGGCCGCACCCGGTCGCCGGCGTTCCGTCGCGCGTTCGTGCTCAGCTTCGCCCAGCGCATCCAGGAGCGGTTGGAGGACGCCCGCCGCCGCGCCACCGAGGAGGCGAGCGAGCACTACGGCGGCTCGCTCGTGCCGGTGCAGGCGGCGCGTCGCGCCGCGGTGCAACAGCGCGCCGACGAGTGGTTCCCCGACACGATGCCGATGCGCTCGCGGTCGGTCGACGCCGGCGGCTGGTACGCCGGGCGCAGCGCAGCCGATCTCGCCCGGCTCGAGCCCGGCCTCGACGAGCTCACGTAGCTGCGGCGGAACGGGCAGCGCTGGGCGCCCACCTACGCTGGCCGCATGCGTTGGCTGATGGGTGGACGGGTGCTCGACGTGGTGACCGGCGAGGTGCGCCGAGCCGATGTCGGCATCGCCGACGGGCGTGTGGCCGTCATCGGCACCGGGGTGCGCCGCGACCCCGATGACGAGGTGATCGACGTGTCGGGGCAGTGGCTGCTGCCCGGCCTGATCGACTGTCACGTGCACCTCACCCTGCCCACCGACGCAGGTGATCCGGTCGCCTCGGCGTCGCGCAGCGATGCCGCGGTGGCGCTCTACGCCGCGGCTGCCGCCGAGCGCACGCTCCGCGCCGGCATCACGACCGTGCGCGACGTCGGCGGGTGGAACTACGTGGAGATGGCGGTGCGCGATGCGATCCGGCAGGGGATCGCCCGCGGGCCGCGACTGTTCCTGGCGGGCCGGCTGCTGTCGATCACGACGGCGACGGTCGACTACTACCCGGGGATGTACGAGGTGGCCGACGGTGCCGACGCCGTGCGGGCCGCCGCCCGCCGTCAGTTGGCGCACGGGGCCGACCTGATCAAGGTGATGGCCACCGGCGCGATGCTGTCGTCGGAGACCGAGGATTCGCGCGCCATCCAGTTCACCCTCGACGAGCTGCGCGCCGCAGTCGAGGTCGCGCACGACAACTTCAAGCACGTCGCGGCGCACTGCCATGCCGGGCGTGGGATCCACAACGCCGTCGATGCCGGGGTCGACAGCATCGAGCACGGCACGTTCGCCGACGACGACGCCCTTCGGAAGATGGCCGCCGCTGGCACCGTGCTCGTCCCGACCGTGTGCGCGAGCGAACTGCTGTTCCGTGATGCGGCTGCCGTGGCGAGCATGCCGCCGCATCTGCTCGAACGGATGCAGTCGTTCAACGACCTGCACGTGGCGACGCTCCGCCGGGCCCACGAGCTCGGGGTCACGCTCGTGATGGGCACCGATGCCGGCACGCCCGGCAACCATCACGGGATGAACGCCTGGGAGTGCGTGTTCATGACCGAGATGGTGGGGCTGTCGCCGCTCGAGAGCATTCGCGCCGCGACGCTCGACGCCGCCCGCCTGCTGCGCCAGGACGACCTGGGTCATCTCGACGTGGGTGCCCACGCCGACGTGATCGCGGTGCCCAGCGACCCGCTCGACGACATCTCCACGGTCACACGGGTGTCGATGGTGGTGGCCGCCGGCGCTGTCGTCGACCGCTGATCCGATCGTCGGACCTCGTTCGGTGAACGGCGCCCGCACACCGGCTGCGGGTGCGGCTCACGGCGCCGGGAACGGCGTGTCAGTGGCGTTCGGCGGGCAGGCTCTTGACGACGAGCACCACGTCGTCGGCTGCGCCGTCGGGGATCAGCTCGCGCAGCAGGGCGTCGGCCAGATGTTGCACGCTCGATCCGCGGTGTCGCAGCGCTGCGTCGGCCAGGCGGGCCAGGCCGAGGTCGAGCGACTCGCCGCGCCGTTCGACGAGGCCGTCCGAGTAGCAGACGATCACGTCGTCGGCGTGCAGCCGCAGGGTGGCGTTGACGCGAGGTCCGCTGTCGATCGTGAGCGGCGCCCCGCCAGCGTCGTCGAGCCAGCGGGCTCGTGACCCGCTGACGAGCAACGGCGGGGGATGGCCCGCTCGCGAGTACGTGACGACATCGGCGGCCCGATCGACCACGACGCAGACGACGGTCGCGCAGTCGGCCCCGTCGAGGGTGGCGGCGAAGAGATCGAGCCCGTCGAGCACCGCGGCAGGATCGCGGCCTTCGAGCAGCATCGCCCGAGCCGCACTGCGGAGTTGAGCCATCACCGTCGCGGCCTGCAGCCCGTGGCCGACGCAGTCGCCGACGACCACGGCCCGATGGTCGTGGCCGAGATCGATCACGTCGTACCAGTCGCCGCCGACGGCCAGGTTGCCGACGGCCGGCAGGTACCGGGCCGCCACGGTGGGCAGGTCGCTCGCGGGTTGGAGCATCGCGGCCTGGAGGGTGTCGCTGATGTGTCGGTACTCGCCGAGCTGCATCGCTCGTCGGAAGGAGGACTCGAGCGAGCTGCCGATCGTCGTGGCGAGAAGCCGGAGGAAACGCGAGTACCCGTCGTCGAACGGGCGGTGTTGGTTGAGCTCGAGGACGAGCACCCCCTGGACACCTGCGTGCTCATCGCCGAGCGGCAGGAGATACTCGCCGGCGGGCATCGTGCCCACGGGTGTGCCGGCGTCGCCACCGATCACGACCGGCGTCCGATCGAGCGCCACGGCGCGCAGGGTGTCGGCGGCGGGCCACAGCCGGTCGTCGCCGCCGCTGCTGCTGTCCTCGCGCCGGTTCGACGCAACGCGTGCCAGGTCGTCGCCGACCATCAGGTGGATCTCCGCGCTGCAGAGATCGTCGCTCGCCGACGACAGCGCGGTGATGGCGCGGACGCACACGTCGGTGACCTGCTCGGCGTCGACCAGCGCCGCGCCGAGCATCGTGAGGGTGGAGAGTCGGCGTTGGGCCACGACCGCGTCGGTGGTCTCGGTCACCACGTCGAGCACGCCACCGATGGTGCCGTCGTCGTCGAACAGCGGGCTGTACGACCAGACGAAGAAGCACTCCTCGGTGAAGCCGTTGCGCTCGATCATCAGCGGCTCGTGCTCGTGCCACGTCGGGACACCGGTGGCCATCACGTCGTGGAACAGCGGTCCGATCGTGTCCCAGATCTCGGGCCATACCCCGGCCGCCGATGCGCCGAGCGCCCCGGGGTGCTTGTCGCGTCCGAGGATCGGCCGGTAGCCGTCGTTGTAGATCTTGACCAGCTCGGGTCCCCACACGACGAGCATCGGGAACCGCGACGAGAGGCAGACCGACACCGCGGTGCGCAAGCCGATCGACCAGTCAGCAGGCGCACCGAGGGCCGTCGCCGACCAGTCGTGGGCGAGCACCAGCTCGCCCATCTCGGTTCCCCGACACACGCTCTTCAACCATGCCGGCAGGCGTCGATCGTCGGCGAGCTCCTGCAGCATCGGGCTGCAGGGTAGGGGGTGCAAGAGAGACCCTGCTACCCCTTCACCCGACCGGGGGACCGTGCGGGTGGTCGGGTGTTGCTCAGCCGCGTCGGCCGACCACACCCCGGGCACGGAGGTCGGCGATCCGGCCGGCATCCAGGCCGAGCTCGGCCAGCACCTCGTCGGTGTGCTCGTCGAGGCGAGGTGCATGACGGCCGAGCGATGTCGGCGTCGCCGAGAATTGCGCAGGTGGGCGCGGTTCGCGCACGGCACCCAGCCACGGTCGCTCGTGCACGACCAGCGCGTCGTTGTGCTGCACCTGCGGGTCGAGGTGCACCCGATCGAGCGGGTTCACCGCGGCGCACGGCACGTCGCGGGCGTGGAGGCGGGCGACGAGATCGGCACCGGTGTGCTTGGCCACCTCGGCGGTGATGAGTTCGTTGAGTTCGGCAGCGTTGGCCTCGCGTGCTTCGAGCGTCGCGAAGCGCGCATCGGCGAGCCACGCCTCGGTGCCGAGCGCAGCGCACAGGCCGGGGAACTGCGAGTTCGAGGTGGCCATCAACGCGAGATGGCCGTCGACCGTGCGCCGCACGAGGTAGTTGTCGGCCATGTGCGGACCCGGGGTGACGCGCTCGGTGTCGAGGAGCGTGTGCTGCATCATCCCGTCGGGCCAGAAGAACGCGAGCGCGACGTCGATCATCGAGATGCGGATGTGCTGGCCGCCCTGTCCGCGGAGTCGTGCGACGACGGCGGCGAGCACGCTCTGCACCGCGGTCAGGGCGGTGACCTTGTCGATGACGACGTTGCGGATCAGCGCGGGCTCGCCGCTGCTGTCGCGCTGCAGCGAGGCCATGCCCGACAAGGCCTGGATCACGTAGTCGTAGCTCTTCTGGTCGATGTACGGACCCGTCTCGCCGAACCCGCTCACCGACACATAGATGAGGTCGGGCCGCACCGACCGCAGCGATGATTCGTCGATCCCGAGCCGGTCGACGACGCCCGGACGGAAGTTCTGGATGAAGACGTCCGTGCGCGCGATCAGCTCGTGGAAGACCTGCAGCGCCTCGGCCTGGCGGAGGTCGAGCACGAGCGAGCGCTTGCCCCGGTTGACGTTCGCCCAGAACGCACCGATGTCATCGACGCGATGTCCCAGGTACCGCATGCGGTCGCCGCCGTCGGGCGTCTCGACCTTGATCACCTCCGCGCCCAGGTCGGCGAGCACCGACCCGGCGAACGGGCCGGCGACCATCTGGCACGCTTCGACGACCGTGAACCCCTCCATCGGACCTGGCATGAGCGCACCGTAGTGCGACCCCCTCGCGGCCGGCGTCGGCCGGGATGCGGTCGGGTTGGTGACGCTCGCAGGGGCTGGCGTAACGTCGCTGGTCATGGACATCAATGGTGCAAGCGCAATCGTCACGGGTGGGGCCTCCGGCATCGGTGCCGCCACCGCACGTCTCCTCGCCGCGAAGGGCGCGAAGGTCGTCATCGCCGACCTCCAGGAGGACAAGGGCACGGCCCTCGCGGACGAGATCGGAGGTGCCTTCTGCAAGGTCGACGTCACGAACACCGATGACATCGTGAACGCCGTGGAGATGGCCAAGAGCATGGGCCCGGTGCGCGTGCTGGTGAACTCGGCCGGTATCGGCTGGGCGCAGCGCACCGTCGGCAAGGACGGCCAGTACGAGTCGGCCGCCAACCTCGACGCGTTCAAGAAGGTCATCGCGATCAACCTGGTCGGCAGCTTCGACTGCATCCGCATCGCCGCCACGGCGATGAGCACCAGCGAGCCGCTCGAGTACGGCGAGCGAGGCGCGATCGTGAACATCGCGTCGGTCGCTGCGTTCGACGGTCAGATCGGCCAGGCCTCGTACTCGGCGTCGAAGGGCGGCGTCGTCGGCATGACCCTGCCGATCGCTCGCGACCTCGCTGCCGTCGGCGTGCGCGTGAACACGGTCGCCCCCGGCCTCATCGACACCCCGATCTACGGCCAGGGCGAGAACAGCGAGCTGTTCAAGCAGAACCTGCAGAAGGGTGTGCTGTTCCCGCAGCGCCTCGGTTTCCAGGAGGAGCTCGCCTCGATGGTCGTCGAGTGCGTGACCAACAGCTACATGAACGCCGAGACGATCCGCGTCGACGGCGGCATCCGCATGCAGCCGAAGTGATCCGTCGCTGACCTGTCGCTGATCCGCCGCTGATCCCGATCAGCGCACTCCGAGGCGTCCTGCCGAGTTCCTGCGAGCTCGACAGGACGCCTCGGCCGCGTCCTGCCAAGATCTCGCCACGACAGGCGTGTCGCGCCAACGGGGCACGCGAGCGAGAGGAACCCCCATGAAGGCGATCTGGAACGGTGTGGTGATCGCGGAGAGCGACGACACGGTGGTGGTGGAGGGCAACCACTACTTCCCGATGTCGAGCATCGCCTGCGAGTACTTCAACGACTCGGCCAAGACCACCGTGTGCCCGTGGAAGGGCACCGCGAGCTACTACACCCTCGAGGTGAACGGCCAGCAGAACGTCGACGCGGCCTGGTACTACCCGACGCCGAAGGACGCGGCGAAGGAGATCACCGATCGCATCGCCTTCTGGCGGGGTGTTCAGGTGGTGTAGTCGGCGTTGATGCGCACGTAGCCGTCGGTGAGGTCGCAGCCCCACACGGTGGCCTCGGCGGCACCGACCTGCAGCGAGACGTGGATGCGCACCTCGTCGCCGCGCATGTAGGCGGCCAGCGCTTCGAGCCCGCTCTCGTCGACCGGTGCGGGGTACACCTCCTGGTCGCCGAAGCGGATGACGACGCTCGACTGGTCGACCTCGGCCTCGCTGGTCGACTTGCCGACGGCCATGGCGACGCGACCCCAGTTCGGGTCGGCGCCGTGCACCGCGGTCTTCACGAGCGGTGAGTTGACGATCGCCTTCGCGACACGCTTGGCCTGGACAGCATCGGTCGCCGTGTCGACGTGCACCTCGATGAGCGTCTCGGCGCCCTCGCCGTCGCGTGCGACCTGCTTGGTCAGCGACAGGGCCACGTCGAACAATGCGTCCTCGAGCGCCTGCTCGTCGACCGATCCGGCAGCGCCGCTCGCGAGCACGATCGCCGTGTCGCTCGTGGAGGTGTCGGTGTCGACCGAGACACAGTTGAACGTGCGGTCGATGACTCGGCGGAAGACGGCGTCGAGCCCGTCGCCGTCGATGGCGGCATCGGTGAACAGCAGGGTGATCAGCGTGGCCATGTCGGGTTCGATCATCCCGACGCCCTTCGCGACGCCGACGACGCGGGCGTTCGATCCGGCGACGACGGCCTCGGCCGTCTTCATCACCGTGTCCGTGGTCATGATGCCCGTCGCCACCGTGCGGGCGTCGGTGCCCGTCGGCGCGGCGGGGAGCGCGGCGAGGCCGGCGCGCACGCGGTCCATCGGGTACTGGCGCCCGATCACGCCGGTGGAGGCGATCAGCACGTCGGCCGACGCGAGCCCGAGCCGCGCGGCGACGCCTGCCGTGACCTCTTCCGCGTTGGCCAGACCCTGCGGGCCGGTGGCCACATTGGCGTTCTTCGAGATCACCACGACGGCCTGCGCGAGGCGATCGGCGAGGTTGCGGCGGCTCACGAGCACGCTGGGGCCCGCGAAGCTGCTGCGGGTGAACAACCCGCTGGCGCTGCAGGGCGCGTCGGCCACGACGACCACGAAGTCGTCGGTGTCGTCCTTGATGCCGATGTTGGCCACGTGGCATCGGAAGCCGAGCGGCAAGGGCAGCGGGAGATCGCTCACTGCTGCTGCTCCTGGTGCTCGAGCAGGCCGAGGCGGATCTTCTCGAACGCGGCGGCGAGTGCCTGCACCTCCGCCGGCGTCATCCGGTCGATGAAGTGCTTGCGCACACCCTCGACGTGGTGCGGTGCTGCCTCGACCAGCAGCTCGTAGCCGGCGTCGGTGAGCACGGCGAGCATCACGCGCCGGTCGTCGTTCGACGGTTCGCGACTCACGAGCCCGCTGCGCACGAGGCCGTCGAGGCGGCGGGTGAGACCGCTGGGGGAGAGGCGCAGTTCGCCGGCGAGGTCACACATCCGTTGGCGTCGTTCGGGCCGCTCGGAGAGGCGCACCAGCACCTCGTAGTCACCCATCGTGAGCCCGAACGGGACCACGTCCTCCTCGAGGACGTGCTGCAGGGCGTTGGTGCTGTCGATGAAGTTGCGCCACGCCTTCGCCTCCACCGGGTCGAGCCAACGGGTGGCGGTGGTCGCAGGGCGTCGTTCTGGTGCCATGACCTGCACGATAACGGTTGTTCGGGGCAAAGGTTGCGATCGCAAGAGATTGCTCCTACAATAGTTGTCATCGCAAGCAACCCCGATGTCGTGATCGCATCGGCCCCACCCCGAGGAGCACCACCCATGTCCACCACCGCAGCCCCCACCGGTCTCGCCGCACTCACCGCCGGCACCTGGAACGTCGACGCCAGCCACTCCAACGTCGGCTTCGTCGCCCGTCACCTCATGGTCACCAAGGTCCGTGGCTCGTTCGGCAGCTTCAGCGGCACCATCACCGTCGGCGAGGATCCGCTCCAGTCGAAGGTCGAGGCATCCGTCGACGCGGCATCGATCGACACCTCCGACGAGGGTCGCGACGGCCACCTGAAGTCGGGCGACTTCTTCGACGTCGAGAACCACCCGACCTGGACGCTCGTCAGCACCGGCATCGTCGCCAAGGGCGGCGCCCACTACACGCTGAACGCCGACCTGTCGATCAAGGGCGTCACCAAGGCCGTCGCCTTCGACCTCGAGTTCGACGGCGTCGCCACCGACCCGTGGGGCAACACCAAGGCCGGCTTCACCGCCGAGACCGAGATCAGCCGCAAGGAGTTCGGCCTCGAGTGGAACGTCGCGCTCGAGACCGGTGGCGTGCTCGTCGGTGACAAGGTGAAGATCCAGCTCGACATCCAGGCCGTCAAGGCCTGATCCCGTCCATCGTCCTGGGAGGGACACCGCCATGATCCGTCGACTCAACCATGCCGTGCTGTACGTCCGTGATGCCACGGCCGCGGCGCACTTCTACACCGAGGTGATGGGCTTCGAAGCCGTCGCATCGATCGGCCGACAGGCGGTGTTCCTCCGGGCCGACGGCTCGACCAACGATCACGACCTGGCGGTCATGACGGTGGGGGAGCGCCCGGCACCTGCGCACAGCGTCGGGCTCTACCACCTCGCCTGGCAGGTGCACACCCTCGAGCAACTCGCCGCGCTGCGGTCGAAGCTGCTCTCGGTCGGAGCGCTCGTGGGCGAGAGCGATCACGGCGTCAGCAAGAGCCTCTATGCGAAGGACGTCGACGGGATCGAGTTCGAGGTGATGTGGGCGGTACCGAAGGCCGACTGGCCGACCGACCTGTTCACCAAGCGACTCGACCTCGACGGTGCGCTCGCCCGCTGGCCGGGGGTCGACACCGCACATCAGTGACGACCCGGCCGGACCGGGTCGTCATCGACTGGAACTGCATGATCTGGTCGGCACCGATCAGGCGCTCATGAGGCGGTGGCCACGGCCACCGCCTCAGCGCATCTCCGGCCGCTGAACAGCGCGCCCTGGATCGAGGCGGTGTCGCGGTGGTCGCCGCACACGAACAGGCCGTCGCCGAGCGCCACCCGTTGACGCGGGTGGAACGGAGGTGTCTGATCGGGCTGGCCGTGCTCGATGCGGTACGTGCGCAGGTGACGCCAGCCGTCGACCTGGCCGCCCCACCAGCTGCGGAGCTGTGTCCGCGCCGCCACCTCCAGGTCGAGGTCATCGGCCGGATCGGTGATCGCCGCGGCGACGAGATGTCGGCCGGCCGGCGCGTAGGACGGCGCGACGTTGCTCATGATCGCGACGTTGAGCACAGGGCCGCTGCGGGTCCCGTCGAGCACGACGTACCTGTGCGACACGGGTGCCGACGGGGCGTCGAAGTACACGCACGCCACCCGCTTCGAGCCGACCGCCGGCAGGCCGAGCAGGGACGCGGCGGCCGTACCTTCGGTGGCGACGACCACCGACCGACCCGTGATCACGTCACCCGACGCCAGGCGGACCGAGCGCCCCTCGGCCGACGACTCGACCGCGACCGCGCGGGTGCCGAAACGCACCGTGCCCGGTGCGAGGCCGGCGGCGATCTGTGCGGGGATCGCGCCCATGCCTGCCGCCGGGACGGCGGAGTCGCCGTCGGACAGCATGCGGAAGATCACGTCGAACATGCGCGCCGATCCCGACAGCGACGGATCGAGTTGGATCCCACCGAACAGCGGACGGAAGAAGCGATCGATCATCCGTGGCGAGAAGCCGGCCGATCGGAGATGGTCGATCGTCGCCTCGTCGGTGCCGCGCAGCAGCTGGGCCGGCTCGGTGCGGCGCACGCGCCGCCGCAGGGCGAGGAGGCGCAGCTTGTCGATGGGCGAACCGATCGGGGCAACGCTCGTCGACCACAGCGTGGCGGGTTGCCGGAGGGGGTCGCCGACGACGTGGAACCGGGAGCCGACGCGGACCGCGGCACCGGGGTCGAACGCCCGGAGCTCGAGTGCGCCGAGGTCGAGTTGGCGCGTGGCCTCCGGATACGCGGTGAGCAACACCTGGAAGCCGCGGTCGAGCGTGAAGCCGTCGACCATGTCTGAGCGCACGCGCCCACCGACACCGTCGGAGGCCTCGATCACCGTCACCGATCGGCCTGCCCGTTGCAGGTGTCGG
Source organism: Actinomycetota bacterium (assembly GCA_963169665.1). Classification (GTDB taxonomy): domain Bacteria; phylum Actinomycetota; class Acidimicrobiia; order Acidimicrobiales; family Ilumatobacteraceae; genus VFMC01. The sequence continues at coordinate 137,149 of CAUJET010000159.1, forward strand.
GCGGCGCAGAGGCCGGCGAGTCCGGCGCCGACGACGATCGCGTCGACGGGTTCGCCCGACGCGCTCGAAGCTGCCGCCGTCATCGTCCCAGCAGCGCCCGGAGCGCGACCTCGAGGGTGGGGTGCGAGAACACGAAGCCCGACCCGGCGAGCTTCGTCGGCAGCACGCGCTGTCCGGTGAACAGCAATGCATCGGCGAGCTCGCCGCCGAGGAGGAGTTTCGGGCCGAACGACGGGATGGGCACGAGCGTCGGCCGTCCGAGGACCGAGCCGAGCACCTTGGTGAACTCCCGGTTGGTGACCGGATGTGGTGCGGTGAGGTTGACGGCGCCGGCGACCTCTGCGGTGAGGAGGTGCTCGATCGCCGCGACCTCGTCGTCGAGGGAGATCCAGCTCTGCCACTGCCGACCGTTGCCGAAGCGACCGCCGAGGCCGAACTTGAACAGGGGCAGCTGCTTCTTCAGCGCGCCACCCTTCGGGGTGAGGACGATGCCGGTGCGCAGGTGCGCACTGCGCACACCCGCTGCCTCCGCCGCGCCCGTCGCGTCCTCCCAGCGACGGCAGAGCTCCGCGAGGAAGCTGTCGCCGGGGGCCGAGGTCTCCGAGAGCTCCTCGTCACCGCGTGGCCCGTACCACCCGATCGCAGAACCGGACAGGAACACGGTGGGCCGACGCTCGGCCGCAGCGATCGAGCGGGCGAGGAGGCCGGTGGTCTGGAGCCGGCTGTCGAGCAGCTCGCGCTTGTAGGCGTCGGTCCAGCGCGTGTCGCCGATGCCGGCGCCGGCGAGGTTCACCACCGCGTCGACACCCTCGAGGCTGCCGGCGGCGAGCGAGCCTGCCGCCGGATCCCACGTGATCTCGTCGGGTCCGCTCGCCGTGCGGCGCACGAGCCGGACGACGGTGTGACCGTGCGACCGCAACGACGCCACGAGCGCCGTCCCGATCAGGCCGGATGATCCAGAGACGACGATGCGCATGCCGTTGACGCTAGGTCCGTCACGGAACACACGCACGATCGTCCCGGTGCAACCCCGGTCACAGCCGGGCCTGGTCGGGCGCGGGTCGGAGTGATCGGGTCCGGGCCGGATCGAGACTCGCGCTCAGGTGGGACGGTCGATCGGCCGATACCTCTCCGTCACCCCTCGCACGAGGCCGGTGCGGCCGTGAGTGTCGGAGGCCGCGCCGAGCCGGAAAGTAGTGTCAGCACATGAACGGACCGCAGGACCAGCAGGGCCAGTCGACGAACCCGTGGGCGCCGCCCACCGCTCCGGCCGACGCTCCCGCTGCACCCACCGGCGCACCCCAGCCGATGGAGACACCGGCCATCCGGCCGACGCTGCCGCCGGTCGGTTCGCCGACGGCGCCCCCTGGTTCGGCCCCCACGATGCCTGCGGCGCCGCTCGGCGCACCGACCATGCCGTTGGGGACGCCGACACGCCTGCCCGGTCCGGATGTGCCCGCCGCCGAGGTGACCGTCGGCGGTGGAGACGGTCCGAGCGAGGGCCGCACCCGTGGCAAGGCCACCGTGATCGGGGCGATCGTCGGCGTGACCGCCCTCGTCGCCGCCGGCGCGTTCGCGGTCGTGAAGATCACCGGCAACGACACCGACGGTGGCGCTGCCTCGCCCACCGACGTCGGCACCTCGCTCACGACCGCGCTCGACAACGAGGACTTCCTCGGCGTGATCGATCTGCTGCTGCCGGGCGAGCGCGACACCTTCCGCGAGCCGATGATCGAGTTCGTCGACCACCTCAGCCGGCTCGAGATCCTGTCCGACGACGCCGATCTGTCGAAGATCGGCGGCCTCGACATCCAGTTCACCGACGTGAGCGTGCGTGAGGAGCCCACCAACGTCGCCGACATCAGCAACATCTACCTCAGCGGTTCGTCCACCGTCTCCGTCGACGGTGATGCGGTGCCGATCGGCGACCTGCTCATCGACGAGGTGTTCGACGGCGACCGGCCCGACATGGACGCCGAGCCGGAGAGCGCCGAGTTCGAGGACACCCGGCTCACGGTCGTCGAGCGCGACGGCCGTTGGTACCTGAGCGCGTTCTACTCGGTCGCCGAGCAGGCGCGTAGCGATGCGGACCGCGACATCCCCGAGACGGGCGTGGAGCCGGCGGGCGCCGACAGCCCTGAGGGTGCGCTCGACCAGCTGTTCGATGCGGTGAGCACCCTCGACCTCGAGGACATGATCGCGACCCTCGATCCGAGCGAGGCGGAGGCGTTGCAGCGCTACGCGCCGCTGTTCCTCGACGAGGCCCAGTCCGAGCTCGACGACCTCGGGATCGACTGGTCCATCAGCGACACGTCCTACACGGTCACCGGCGACGGCAGCCGTCGCTCGGTCGCCGTCGACGCGCTCACCTTCGACGCCACGATCTCCGACCTCGGCACGGTCCACGCCGAACTCGCCGACGGATGTGTCACCGCGTCGGCCGACCTCGACGGCGAGACGGAGGAGATCACCTGGTGCACCGACGATGCCACCGACTCGGTGTTCGAGGGCATGGGCATCGGTGATGACGAGGCGGCCACCCGCCTGTTCGAGGTGCTCGACGAGGCGCTCGCCGACTACGAACCCGGCGGTGTGGCCGTGCACCAGGTGGACGGCGCCTGGTACGTCAGCCCGATGCGGTCGTACTTCGACATCTTCAACGACCTCCTCGGGGCGCTCGACGCCGACGAGCTGCGCGACATCGTCGATGCCGGCAGCGACTTCTTCGACAGCCTGGTCGACGATTTCGGCGACCCGTTCTCCGAGTCGCTCGACCTGCCGCTCGAACTGCCGCTCGACGAGTCGGCCGACCCGATGGACGACGGGACCGACGACACGGTGTTCGAGCTCCCGACCGATTCCGGGGACGGCTCCATGGACGACGGTTCGATGGATGCCTACTCGGCGTGCTTCGCCGAGCTCGACGCGGCCGCCGGCGTCGCGTGCCTGAACGCCGGCGTCGATGCCGGCACGATCGACCCGATGTTCGTGCCGCCGCACTTCCGGTTCACCGAGTGCGGTGTCGCCGAGGCGTACTGGAGCGACATCTACTCGATGACCGATGCCGAGTTCGTGGCGCTCGTGGAGGGCGCGTCGCCGTGCTTCCTCGACCTCGTGGCGTCGGGTCGGGCCGAGGCGTGGGAGGTGGCGAGCGAGCTGCTCGCGCCGCAGTGCCTCGAGGGCAAGAACTGGTACACCACCTTCGAAGAGGACTACAACGACCGCTTCTACGAGTGCACTGCGAAGGTTCGCGACTCGCTCTGATCGGCGACCCTCCGGCCGGCGACCCTCCGGCTGGCGACCGGCCGGCTGGGCCCGACAGCTAGCTGTGTTCGCCGGGGACGTTGTCCTTGAATGTGTTGAGGCATGCGGCTGGGGTTGACCATCCGAGCGCACCGTGGGTGCGGTGCTGATTGTAGAAGTGGATGAACCCGGTGTAGGCCTTCGTGCGTTGCTTGTCGGA